>NHDS01000018.1 GCA_002167215.1 Pelagibacteraceae bacterium TMED65 | reverse complement strand
TCAGCTCGTCCAGAAATATTAGATGAAAGAGAATTTATTTCGAAATCAATTTCTGTATTATTAAAAATTGAAACGTAAACTGCACATGATTTTTGTCCCTTAAAGGTTTCAAAAGCATATGCACCATGCATTACTAGATTTCCTTGTTGCGATTTTGAGTTACTAAAATTAAAAATTAAAAGAAGAAATAAAAAGTATTTGATATTTATCATTTAAAAAAAACCCTATAGATACTATACATTAATAAAACAATATTTAAAAACTATGAATATTAATTACTCAGCCAGACAATTAATTAGATCATCCTCTAGAGGTTTTCTCTCAACTCAATTTGATCCAACTTCGTTTAAAGTAAGTAAGATTAATTTAAAACAAAATTTTCCCTACTCTACTTTTACATTAACAGCATTTGATTATAGTCTATGTCCAATACTACTTTTGTCCAACCTTTCTGAACACACCACAAATATAAAGAATAATAACTTAGTATCTTTGATGGTTTGTGAAGAGCAAAAACTTTATACCCTATTCCCAAAATTCAAGAATAAAAATTTCGACTACGAAGATCCAATGTCTAGGCCTCGTATAACGCTTATTGGAAGATTAAATATTACAAATGATGAAAATCACAAAAAAAGATTTTTAATGAGGCACCCAGCTGCAGAACTCTACGCTAATTTTTCAGATATGAATTTCTATAAATTAAATATCATTGGCGCACACTTAATAGGAGGGTTTGCCAGTGTAAAGTGGTTTACTAAAGATCAACTAGTTCTTAATAAACTTGTTAACTTCAAAGATTCAGAAGAAGGAATTATCAATCATATGAACGAATGTCATCAGAAGTCCATAGATCTTTATATTTCTAAATTGATAAAACCTAGTGATTCTCTTTCAAGCGAAGGGTGGAAATTAGTTGGCATTGACCCAGAGGGCTTTGATCTGAGGAAGAAAAAATTTTTAGCAAGATATTTCTTTGAAAAAACGATTCAGGATGCAAAAAAACTTCGTGGGATTTTTGTACAACTTCACAACAAAGCAATGAAAGTCTAGTGAGCGTCAGCCCAATTTTTTCCAATCCCAATATCAACTTTAATAGGAACATTTAAACAAATATGTTTCTCATGTGAGGTTTCCATCAGTTTTGACACTTCTTTTTGGATTATCTGAAGTTCGTCTATTGGGGATTCAAAAAGTAATTCATCATGAACTTGAAGAAGAACTTTAGTCTTTAATTTATTCTTAACAATAAAATTATTAACTCTTGGCATTGCAAGTTTTATCATATCTGCCGCCCCACCTTGAATAGGCGCATTAATTGCTGACCTTTCAGCAAAGTTTCTTCTTGTAGCAACCTTATCATTGATAAAAGGAATGAAAATTCTTCTTCCAAAAAGCGTAGATACAAATCCATTTAATCTGCAATTTTCAATTGTATTCCTCATATAATTTTTTATTCCTGGGTATTTTAAAAAATATTGATCCATATACATTTTTGCATCACTATTAGATATTTCTAATTGAGAGGCCAAACCAAAAGGAGAGATACCATAAATTATCCCAAAGTTTATAATTTTAGCTTTTCTTCTTAATTCGTTATTTATTTGTTCTTTTGGAACTTGAAAAACTTCCATAGCAGTTACAGTGTGGATATCATCATTGTTATTAAACGCAGAAATAAGTGTAGGAATATTTGCGACATGGGCCAGTATTCTTAATTCTATTTGTGAATAATCGATAGATATAATGTTTGTATTATTTCCTGAGGTAAATACTTTTCTTATTTCTCTTCCTTCTGATGTTTTAATAGGAATATTTTGAAGGTTTGGGTCATTTGAAGACAATCTACCAGTCAGTGTGCTGGCCATACCAAATGAAGTATGAATCCGCCTAGTAATATTGTTTTCTCTTGATAACAAGCCCTCACAATAAGTGCTTCTTAATTTGGAAAACTGTCTCCATTCCAAAACGATTGAAGCAATTTTGTGATTTTCAGATTTTAATTTTTCAAGTATTTTCACATCCGTCTGGTAATTTCCACTTTTTCCCTTTTTACCAAATGGCAACTTAAGTTTTTCAAATAGAATCTCCCCCAGTTGCTTGGGTGAGCCTATATTAAATTTTTCGTCACAAATCTTGTGAATTTGATCTTCAATTGTAGATATCTTAGTAGAGAATTCTTTTGAAAGTTTNCTTAATTGAATGTTATCAATTTTACANCCAGCTATTTCCATATTTGCTATCACCTCAATTAATGGTTTTTCAATATAAAAATAAAAAGCAAATAATTTACTCTTGATTAAATTTATTTTTAATATTTCCCATAATCTAAAGGTCAAGTCAGCATCCTCAGCAGCATAATCCCTNGCCAACTCAATTGGAACGTCAGAAAAAGAAACTCTCTTTTTATTAATAGTTGTAACATCTGAAAATTTTATTGTTTCGTGGGATAAAAATTCNATTGCAAGCTCATCTAAACCATGACCTCTCTGTCCTGTTCTGAGTACNTACGACATCAACATCGTNTCGTCCATATTAATAATATTAATTCCTATTTTNTTTANAACAATATANTCATATTTNATATTCTGACCAATTTTCAAAATNGACTCGTCTTCCAAAANACTTTTTACTAATTGTACAAAAGACTCCATAGAAATCTGTTTTTTTATACTGGTNTGATNTAAAGGAATGTAACAAGCTTCGCTATTTTCCAATGACATTGAAAATCCAACAATTTTAGCTTCTACTGCATTTAGGGATGTTGTTTCGCAATCAATCGATACTTTTCCAAAAATTTTTACTTTATCAATCCAAGTTATTAAATGGTCTTTTTCTAAAATTAATTTATATAACGATCTATCTACTTTATTTCTGATTGGCAAATAATATTGATCTTTATTTTCANCNNTTTTTAACTGAGATTCATTTTTTGNATCTCCAAATTTACTTATTACAAGTGATTTGATTCTGTTGAACTCCATTTCATCTAAAAATTTTATTAATTCTTCAACCTTTAAAGGACTAAACTTTAGATTTTCTATTGAAATAGGGAGCTCCACGTCATCTCTGAGAGTTACAAGTTTTTTTGAGATTAATAACAGTTCTTTATTAGCGATTATAGACTCTCTTCTTTTATCTTGTTTTATTTTATGGACATTATTTACTAAATTCTCAATGTCACCGAAATCATTTACCAATTGTGCTGCTGTCTTTGGACCAATTCCAGGAACACCTGGTATATTGTCAGATGAATCTCCTGATAATGCCTGCACTTCAATAACTTTTTCAGGGCCTACTCCNAANTTTTCTATNACATTTTCTTTAGTTATTTCCTTCTTTTTTAAAGGATCAATCATTGAAACACTNGTATCTAAAAGTTGCATCAAATCTTTATCGGAAGAAATAATTGTAATTTTCTTTTTTTTAGATTTTCCTTTTTTTGCATAAGAGGCAATCAAATCATCAGCTTCAAATCCTGGATATTCTATTGAAGGAAGATTAAATGCTATTGGCACTCTTTTTATAATATCAAANTGTGGNNTAAGGTCCTCCGGTGGTTCAGATCTATTGGCTTTATATTCTGAATAGATTTCATTTCTGAATGTTCTTCTTGCTGCGTCAAAAATTACTGCTATTGAAACATTACCTCCTTTCTCAATTTGAAGATCTTCAATTAGTTTTAATAACATATTAGTAAATCCAAACACTGCGTTAACTGGCAATCCGTCAGATCT
This sequence comes from Pelagibacteraceae bacterium TMED65, assembly GCA_002167215.1. The sequence continues at coordinate 59,703 of NHDS01000018.1, read as the reverse complement.
GAACATAGGAGGTAAAGCATAATATGCTCTGAAAATATATCCTGACCCATCCACTAAAACTAGGTTNTTATCTTTTGAAGTCATTTTTTTTTCTTAAACTTTGTACTACAATATGGACAGGTGATTACCTCACCTGATGACAAATCCAAGTAAATAAGCGGATGCGATTGCCCCCAGCTATCTCCGCTACAACTTACCGAATCGCTTTTAATATATTTTAATTCTGTTTGAAAATTTGATTTCATAATATTACAGTTCATAAAAATATCATATGCTTTGTTTTAACACATATATATATATTGATACTTATGAAAAAAAAAATAATAGAAGTCAAAAATTTAACTAAAAAATATAATAATGAATCAAAATTTGCATTAGATCATATCAATCTTTCAATTAGTCAAGGTTCAATNTTTGGCTTGTTGGGNCCNAATGGTGCTGGTAAAAGTACTTTTATNAATATTTTAGCAGGCCTTGTTAATAAAAATTATGGAAGTGTAAAAGTTTGCGGAGTTGGTCTTGANGATGACCCAAAGACACTNAGAGGCAGTCTTGGNATTGTACCTCAAGAAATCATAATTGATCCATTTTTTACTCCAATTGAAATAATGAACATTCAAGCTGGATTGTATGCTGTAAAAAAAGAAAATAATATTAATCTAGAAATACTTGAAATGCTTGACCTTGGTGATAAAGCAGAGGCTTATTCTAGAAGTTTGTCAGGAGGAATGAAAAGAAGGTTAATGGTTGCGAAAGCAATGGTCCATAATCCTCCAATTCTTATACTTGATGAACCAACAGCAGGTGTTGATGTTGAACTAAGGAAGAAGTTATGGAATTCGATCAGAAAACTTAATAAAAAAGGCACAACAATAATTCTTACTACACATTATCTTAAAGAGGCTGAATTACTATGTGATGAAATAGCAGTAATTAATAAAGGAAAGGTTATTGCAAATGATACAAAAAATAATTTACTCAAAATTTTGGATGAAAAAGAAATAAAAATCGAATTCACAAAGAAAATTAATAAGATTCCAAGCAAAATAAAGAAATTTTGTGTAAATGTAGATAATAATTTAGTAACATTTAAATTTAAAAAAAGCCAAACAAGTGCGGCGGAATTGATAAAAGAAATTTCTGATAATAATCTTGTATTAAAAGATATTTCAACAAAAGAATCAGATCTAGAGGACATATTTATAAAATTATTAAATACCTGATTTTTATTTTCCTTTACATTCATTTGGGATCATGTTCTTTAAAAAATTTTCATAACAGACCATATGACATTAATGAAAGAAATTTTGATTACATGAGTTGGAAATCAGAACAAAATTCATCTAATATTATAATTGCAGTTCACGGTTACAATGATTACTCCAATGCTTTTAAACTTCCAGCGGAATATCTAATAAAACATTCAATTGAACTTATATCNTTTGATTTAAGAGGNTTTGGGAAAAGANNTGATAGAGGNGANTGGTTTGATCTGGAGNTTCATTTAGANGATTTAAANATTTTTATCAATAAAATTAAACATGANAATCCTAATAAAAATATTTTTTTATTAGGAGAAAGTATGGGTGGTGCGATAGCCTTGAGTTTAGCAAACAGAAANAAAGATATTCCTATTAATGGAGTAATTTTAGTTTCTCCAGCAATTTGGAATTTCTCAAAAACTAATTTTTTTAAAAGTATTGCTTTAAGAAGTTTATCATTAATTTTTCCTAATCTAAAAGTTAGTGGCAAAGGAATCATTAAAGTGCAAGCTAGCAATAACATTGAAATGCTAAAAGAATTATCCCAAGATGAATATTTTATTCAAAAACCAACCTTTAAAAGTCTNGATGGAATCGTAAATTTGATGGATAGGTCGTATATTGATTCAATTGAATTCTTAAAAAATCCTAATTATGATACAATTATGTTAATTCCNATTATTGATGAGATTGTNCCAAGAAAGCCTTTNATTAAAATTTTGGAAAATCAAAAAAAGAATANAACTGAAATCTCAAAATTANAAATTTATGTATANGANAAGAATTTTCATATGATACTTCGAGATATCAACGGANTTATCGCNTTAGATGAAATCAAAGACTGGGTTTTANNGAAAAAGNAAAATCTAAATAGTCAAAACTTGTCACAAATACTTAAAAAATTAAAACAAAGTAGATTTTATCATAAATTAGACTAATGGAAAAAAAAGTGAAATTAGTTATTGGTTCCTCGTCTTGGTGGAAAAATTTGAAATATAGAAATGAAGCCGCTAAAAAACTAAGAAAAATTAAAAAAAATTGGAGACTAAGAAAAAAAGAAATTTGTAAAACTTCGAAATTTACNATTGACACAAAAATTTATAAAAAATATTATTTCTACAAATGATAAATTTTTTAATTTTTCTAGTTATTTTCTTTGGTGTGAAAGCTTACTCTGATGAAATTATAAGGGACGTAAATGGGAACTATTTCTTAATAAAAAAAGATGGATCATATAAGAAACTCCCTCCACTAAAAAAAGGTAAAAAGTATGTAATAAAAAAAATTAAAAAAAAAAAATCTAATAAGANTATCTTTAAGCANGTCGAAAAGAAATCTAGAATCAGAACTAATCAAGGTTTTAGGTAATGAATCCCCAAAACAAAAAAATTATTTGGAAAATCATTCAAAAAAAAGGAGATATCTTGACAGGAAAACTAAAATCGCACCCTAATCATCCAAAAGGAAGAAACCCCTATGCCCACGTTTGCTCTTTGATTAATCAAAAATTTAAATGCTCTTATAGAGATGTTCCAGATATTGATATTGAGAAACTTAAAAGGTTTATTTTAGAAATTCAAGATTAGTATTGAATTGGGAAGATCTCTTTACTTTAAGGGAGGAAATATTATAATTTAGGATCTTCCCGAAATTCAAATTTCTGACACTTATCAGAAGTTATTATAATTAAGCAATATATATGCCAAATTCAATGTTAAATAAAAAAAATGCCGGCTTATTGAATTCTCATCCAGATGGTTTGTTTATATTATTTTTCACAGAGTTATGGGAAAGATTTAGTTACTATGGAATGCGNGCAATACTTGTATTATATCTAGTTTCTCAAACCAACTCTGCAAACCCAGGTCTTGGCTGGACAAANGCTGAAGCAATAAGACTGTANGGTTGGTACACTGCTTTGGTTTACATTTCATGTATTCCNGGAGGTATAATTGCGGACAAATATCTTTCAAATCAGANGGCGGTATTTTTTGGTGGATTCCTTCTTTGTTTAGGACATCTTTCATTAGCAATACAAAGTATTTNTTTCTTTTANTTTGGTTTATTTTTTATAATCTTGGGAGTNGGCCTTCTAAAACCAAGTATATCTTCGTTAGTAGGATCTCTTTATGAAAAAAATGATATCAAAAGAGATCAAGGGTTCACAATCTTTTACATTGGAATAAATATTGGAGCTTTTTTAGCAAGCATTATAGTAGGNTATGTAGGTGAAGTTTATGGNTGGCATTATGGTTTTTCATTAGCAGGTTTNGGAATGGTAGTTGGTCAGTTNGTTTTTTTNANTGGGCAAAAAAAAATTAAATCAAAAAAAGTTAAATCTAAAACCTTAATTAAAANAAATAAACTAAGTGAATACGAACTCGATAGAATAAAATTAATTATAATTTCGAGCTTTATCTTGATTATTTTTTGGGCGTCTTTTGAACAAGCGGGAGGTCTAATGAATATTTTTACATTCCAAAAAACCGATAGATTAATAGAATTAATAAACTTTCAAGTACCTGCTAGCTGGTTTCAATCAATCAATCCACTAATGATTATAGCGTTAGGTTTTTATGTATCGTTATTTTGGTATAAACTTGAATTAAAAAAAATAGTTAGCTCTTCTATAATCAAGATTGCAGTTGGCATTATTATCATGGGTTTAGGGTTTGTTTTTATGTTTTTTGCCTCTTTAGAATATGAAATTTATGGAAAATCGTCTATGTTTTGGTTGATACTAGCATATTTATTTCATACGATTGGAGAGTTGTGTGCATCTCCCGTAATCCTCTCTTATATTACAAAACTATCTCCTAAAAAACTTGTATCCTCAATAATGGGTATTTATTTTGCTGCTATAGGCATTGGCAACAAATTAGCAGGAACAATTGGACAATATTCAGAAAAGTTGGGAGAAAAATCAATTTTTCTTGGTATTACGATCGTTTGTATTACAGTAGGATTAGTTGTTATTTTATGTAACAAAAAACTTTTAAAATTATCACATGGAGTTAATAATTAATATTTGCGCCCGTAGCTCAACTGGATAGAGCATTTGATTTCGGCTCAAAAGGTTAAGGGTTCGAATCCTTTCGGGCGCACCAAAATTTAATAAAATAAAAATTAATTTATTTTTATGAAAACAATTATTAGAAGCAACAATCAAGTATATATTAGCTGGGTAAAAAATATTTTAAATATTAATAATATTAAATATTTCGTGCTTGATGAAGAAATGTCTGTGATGGAGGGAAATATCACTGCTATTCCTGTTAGAATTCTCGTAGATGAAAAGGATTTGTATTTATCAAAGGAAATTATTCAGAAAGCCGAAAAAAAACTTAATTCAACTCAAACTTATTAGAGATGAACCGTTTTTTATTAACCATTTTTTATTTTCAACATAATTTGGGCATTTTTTTTCTACTAAATTCCAAAATAGTTTCGAGTGATTTGGAACTATAACATGTGAAAGTTCATGTATAATAACATAATCAATTACCCTATCAGGAAGCATTATTAATTTCCAATTTAAAGAGATTTCACCCTTATAAGTGCAACTACCCCACCTTGCTTTATAGGCTTTTACATTTACTGAGGTAAAATTAATATCAACTTTTTTTGATAAAGTAGATACTCTTTCAATAAGATATTTATCCGCATAAGCCTTGAGCCATTCAATAACCAATCTTTTCTTGTCATTTTTTTTATTATTATTCAAAAATATTTCAATACAGTTATTACTTTTTTTTATTTTTGTAAGATACGAATATTTTTGTACCAATTTTAATTTTAGTCCTCTAAAGAATACAAAATTTTCTCCAAAAGAATTTGTATTTTCTAAATTTAGTAATGATTCATCTAATTTTTTTTTAATCCAACTTTTTTTTTTTTCTATTAATCTATTTAATGAATTTTCAGAAAAGAAAAATGGACATTTAATTTCACATTTTCCTTCTCTTATACTAATAGAGACAGTTTTGAATCTTTTTAAAGATCTAATTATTTTGATATTATCAAAATACTTAAATTGATTAATTCTAAATTTGAAAGAGTTCATTTTTAAGTATTAAATGATTTGTTATTTTCCGACATATTTAATTTGTGCCGTACCTTCTTGAATTTCAATAAGAGATAAAGAACCATGTTTAATTTTTTCCCAATAATTTTTGACTAATTTATCAAAGGGTTCATCAGTTAAAATTGATATCATACCGTTAATTGATCCCGCATGACAAACAATTAATACATCACTTTTTAAACTTAAAATGTCTTGTAAAAAATTATTTAATCTAGAGAGGAATTCTGAATTACTCTCACCATTTGGAATCTTAAAAGATAATAAATTATTTTCCCATTCATCTTTTTGAAAAGAAGGTATTTCTTTCATTTTTTTCATTTCCCAGTCACCTAAATTCATCTCTTTAATTCTATCGTCAATATCGAACTTGTATGTAAGTTCTTTTGTAAGTTTAGTACATCTTTTGAGAGGGCTTGAAAATATTTTTAATTTTTTTAAATCAATATCATTATTTAATATTTTATTTTTAATTATATTTACTTCCTTCAAAAAACTTTTTGAAACATCTATGTCGGTCTGTCCATAAAAAGTATCTATATCCACATCAAGTGTAGTGTGTCTAAGTAAAAAAATTTTCATTCACCAATTATTATAAAAGATTTGAATTTTTTAAAAGAAATATTTTTTTCACTTATTCTTTTAACCGAAGAAAGTAAAGGGCCTTTTAAACAAGCTTGTGAAAAAAGATCTATATTTTCTTTTAATCCACTTACTTCACATTCTACAGTTTTGTCAGTACAATTTTTAACCCAGCCATTTAGATTGTACTTTTGTGCTTGCTTTTTTGTCCACTGACGGAATCCAACTCCTTGTACCCGTCCATATATCTTTAAAAATTTATTTTTCATCAAGATCTTTATAATCAACTTCAATAATTTCATTATTTTTGTCTTTTCTATTTTTTTTGTAAACATATTCTTTTGCATTTTTAGGTATAAAATCCCAAACTAAAAATCTCAAGGATTTGAATAAAATAAATATGCCTATTATATCAGTAACAAAACCTGGTATAAGTAGCAATATTCCAGCTATTTTTTTGAAAATCCACTCTTCTGGATTTGTTGATATGTGTTTGATTCCTTCAAAATTAAAACCTGATTTCAGCAAATAAATACCTAAAATTCCAGAGATTATAATTAAAATAATTACTGGAAAAAAACCAAGAAAATCCCCACTTAATATAAACAAAATTAATTCTATTATTGGCAGAAGCAAAAAAAACTTTATATTCATATATTACTTATTATCACTTTTATGTTTAATGTAAAACTCATTCGCTAATGGAAAATTTTTTACTCATATCAAATCATGTAATAAAGTTCTTATTACCATTCCTTATTGGTAGTCTGATCTTCTTCTCAGCAATAATTGCTCCCAATACCTTTTTAGTCCTTGATGATAAAAACGCTAGAAAATTTATAAGAAGTATATTCCCAAAGCTTTACTTATGGTCGTTGGTAATATGTTTAATCCTAACCTTTATGATGTTTTTTAACAATAAGTTTTATGGTTTTGTTTTGCTTATTGTCTCATTTGGATTTTTTTTCTCAAGACAATATTTAACCAAGTGGATCAACAATGTAAGTGACTTAAAAAACAAAAAAGAAATTGATGAAAAGAGATTCAAAAAATTACACAAGTTAAGTGTCTTTATTTTTCTTTCTCAAATTGTTTGTATGTTAACTGTATTTTTCATCTTTTAAATTTTTAGAACACTCTCTAAAAGTTTAATATTTACGATTTTATGACCGTAAACTTCACCCTTGATAACATTAAACGGATTTTTAAGTTCACCAAGATTAGAAACCACAACATCTGCTAGACTAAAATCCTCTTCTTGAGTAAATATTGATGGAGTGACCAATACATTCAGGTTTGCATTTTTTGCTGACATAACACCTCTTAATGAGTCTTCAATTGCCACACAAGCTTGCGAAGGTAACCGTAACTTTTCAAGGCTCCATTCGTAAATTTCTGGAGAGGGTCTTTTGTTTTTAGTACAGCCACCATGTGCTATTAAATCAAAATATAATTTGGGGTCTATGTCTAGTCCCTGTTTGAATAACTTTAATAAACTTTTTTCAGAACTCGAAGATACAATTACAATACGTTTACCTTTAATTTTTAATTCTTTAATTAATCTTAATACTCCAGGTCTAATTTTTATGTCAGATTCAGAAACGTGGTCTTCGAAAATTTCTGACTTAACTTTATGAATAGAATTTATATACTTTGTTAAGTTCTTATACTCCATCATTTCAGGCCAAGCCCGTTTTATATAATGCTTAATTCTTTCACTTCCATCACCAACATTAATCAATTCCTTATATATAGCTTTATCCCAAAACCAATCTAAATTAAATTCTTTAAATGATTCATTAAAAGACTTTCTATGCATGTCTTCGGTCTCAGCAATAGTTCCATCTACGTCAAAAAAAACAGCACTAAGTTGCATTTTGAATTTTCCTTATTATTTTGGAAGTTGATTTTCCTTTTACACATTTAATTAAATCTACCTTTCCTCCCCATTTTTTTATTTCCTTATTTCCAACTACTTCTTCTTTAGAATAATCGTCACCTTTGAATATTATCTGAGGTTTAATTGTTTTAATTAAGTTGAGTGGGGTTTTTTCATCAAAAATTACAATACGATCAATAAAGTCGAAATTTCTTAAAATCTCTGATCTTTCTTTTTGATTTAAAATTGGTCTATCTTTTCCTTTAATTTTTTTAATCGAACTATCACTATTTAAACCAAGAATGAGTAAATCACAATTTTTTCTAGCTTCTTTCAAATAATGTATGTGCCCTTGATGAATAAGGTCAAAACAACCGTTTGTAAAACCTACCTTTTTATTCTTTATCTTTTTAAGTTCGCCTTCTAACTTGTCAATTAAACATATTTTGTTAATAGGATTTGAATCAAGTAAATCAGATTCACTTACAACAGTTGTTCCAAACCTTCCAACCGCAACGCCTGCAGCATCGTTTGCAATCTCTGTGGCGTTTGATAACGTTTTTCCTTTAGCAAGTCCTGATGCTATGTAAGCTAATACAGTATCTCCAGCTCCAGAAACGTCATAAACTTCTCTTGCCTTGGAAGGCAGATGAATGTTTTCATTCTTTTCGTCTATTATTGAAATACCATCTGAACTTCGTGTTGTAATAATTGTTTTAAAAAGGAATTTTCTCATAAGTTTCTTAGATAAATTTACAATTAATTTATTAGATCCTTTAACTTTTGCATTTTCATAATCTGAAGCTTCTAGCAACTCCTTGAAATTTGGTGTTATAATGTCTGATCCTTTATAAACAAAAAAATTAGATTTTTTGGGATCAACTACAATTATTTTTCCTTTTTTCTTAGATATTTTTATTATTTTTTTTATTAAAGAATTTGTAAGCATACCTTTGTTATAATCAGAAAGAACAACCACATCACATAAGTCAATTTTCCTCGAGAATTTCTGCAAGATTATGGATTCTACTTTCTGGTCAATGGGATCTGTCATCTCTTTATCTACTCTCAATATCTGTTGATTATTTGAGACAAACCTTGTTTTCTTGGTGGTGCATCTGTTTTTATCAGTAATGAGATCATATGAGAGTTTCTTTGGTTCATTCAATAATTTAATCAAGACTTTATGATCTTTATCATTTCCCGAAATAGAAATAATATGACATTCACTTCCTGCGGAACAAATATTTCTAGCTACATTTCCACACCCCCCCAAAACCTCATACTTGTTATCATTAATTTTTAAAACAGGAATTGGCGCCTCTGGAGAAATCCTACGAACATCTCCATGCGAATACGAGTCAAGAATAATGTCACCTATACATAACACTTTACCAATTTTATTTTTCAACTCCCCCCCTCTTGAGTAATAAATCAAAATATTCAACTGTTTTTTTGAGCCCAGACAATCTATCAAACTTTGGTGACCAACCTAATTTTTTCTTAGCCAATGAAATATCTGGGCATCTCATCTGAGGATCATCAGAGGGTAGTTTTTTATAAATAATCTTTGAACTACTTCCTGTAAGATTGATTATCTCTTCGGCAAGCTTGATTATAGATATTTCGCTAGGGTTACCAAGGTTTATTGGACCAGAAAATTTTTCTGATTTCATCATTAATAATATACCAGATATTAAGTCGTCAATATAACAAAAAGACCTTGTCTGATTACCTTTACCATATACCGTAATATTTTTATTTAAAAGTGCTTGTAAGATAAAGTTTGATACAACTCTCCCATCATTTGGTTGCATTCTTGGCCCAAAAGTATTGAAAATTCTTATTACTTTTATATCCAAATTGTGTTGTCTTTGATAGTCCCAAAAAATGGTTTCTGCACATCTTTTCCCTTCATCATAGCATGCTCTAGGACCTTCAATACTTACCGCACCTTTATATGATTCTCTTTGAGGATGTATTTCAGGATCTCCATAAATTTCTGATGTTGAAGCTTGCATTATCCTGGCCTTAGTTCTTTTTGCTAAACCCAGCATATTTATTGCACCGTGAACACAAGTCTTCACAGTTTGAACTGGATCATTCTGATAATGAATTGGCGATGCAGGACAAGCAAAATTAAAGATTTGATCAACCTCAACGTATAGTGGAAATGTAATATCATGTCTCAAAAGCTCAAAATTTTTATTGTCGCGAATTTCTTTTAAGTTTTCCTCATTACCAGTATAAAAATTGTCGCAACAAATAACATAATGACCTTCATTAATTAATTGCTCACATAAAAATGAACCTATAAAACCTGCCCCACCTGTAACTAAAATTCTTTTTTTCATCTTAATTCAATTTTCAACTCTACTTCTTCAGATTCACCAACAAAGAACGATGCGTCTTCAAATTTTGGAGGACCTAAAAAAACAGGTGCATTTTTACTAAATCCGTAACTTTCGGTTGGAATCGAAAAAAAAGAATCAAACTGATTATTTAAATTTTTATCATGATAAACTGCAACTGCGTAATACGCTTCATCCAAATTACTAATAACGAGGCCATTTTTAATAACCTCGCTTACATTCATATAGCCTCCATAGATTTTTCCTTTTTCCTTTGGGAAATTCTCTGCACTATTGTATACTCCATAATGTATTGTCCCTTTCTCTTCTTGAATATTTGTAATCATAATTTTGATCTTACCTGCATGTAAATCTCTAATAGATAACAGAAATAGGATAGTAAGGGTTATTACTCTAATTTTCATTTTTTAATTTTTTTATATCCTAATCATAACAAAATTTGTATGATTAAACATCTAAAATGAGATATTACATTTTAAAAACAATTTTATTATTTTTTCTCATCCTGACATACAATACGCCTGTAAATTCAAATAGCAAAAAAAAAGTTACAGCAATCGAACTTATCCATGGTTCAGAAGATACTTTAAAAAAATTAATATCTAATGAAGAATTCGATACGTTGGATGAATATATTGAAAATGCTAGAGCAATAATTTTATTTCCTGAGATTTACGAGGGTGGTTTCATTTTTGGTGCAAAAGGAGGAAATGGTGTATTACTCATCAGAAGGTCTGATAATCAATTTTCTGGGCCTTTTTTTTATTCTTTAGGTGGCTTGAGTTTTGGATTACAAATTGGGGCCAAGTCAGCTCAAGTAATAATGACCATAATGACTAATAGAGGATTAAACTCAATTTTGAAGGAAAGAGTTAAGTTAGGTGTTGATGTTGACATGGCAATTATAAAATCAGGCATTGGTTATTCAGCTGAAAGTACATTAAGACTAGCCGATATTTATACTTTTTCTGATAATGCTGGATTATTCGTAGGAGGTTCATTTGAAGGTACATATTTACAACCTAGAAATGATTTAAATAGTATACTTCATGGTATCGAATTTTCACCAGATGAAATACTAAACCAAAAAAAAATATCAAAAGGAATTTCAAGTTTAAATAAAATTCTTAACAATATTAATGACTATAAATAGTAATATTAAAGAACACGCTATAATACTTTGTGGTCATGGTTCCCGAAACCCAAATTATACAAAAGACTTTTTAAGCTTAAAAAGTAAAATAAAAAAAAAATTTAAAGATACTGACGTTCTTGATTGTTTCATTGAAATAAACGAACCTACTGTAGATTTATGTATAAATGAAAATATCAAAAAATATAAAAGATTTTTTTTTTTTCCTTTATTACTTTTTGAAGGTAAGCATTTACAAAAAGATATTCAAAATAAATTAAAAATTATTTCAGAAAAAAGAAAAGTTGAAATTATTCTATTAGATAAAATTTCCTTGATTCATGATATTCTTTTCTTACTACCTGGTGTAATTCAACCATTGAATAAAAAAGATTATGATTTATTGATTACATCCTGTTCATACAGTAAAAGCAATAGAGTTATTAAAGAACTTGAAAATTATACAAAGAAGCTCTCTAATCTTCTTAAAATTAAAAATCAAATCTTTCACTTTGCTGGCGATGAAAAAGATGTGTTAAAAAAAATAGATTGTATTGAAACAAATATATTGTTACATCCTATTTTTCTTTTTGATGGTTTTTTATACAACAGGAATATAGAGAGATTTTCTATCTATAAAAATTTATCAATTTTGAGCCCTTTGTCTCAATACAATTCTGTTTCATCATTAATTTCTAGAAAATTAATTAATAGTGTTTACTCTTTGTATTAATTTTTTAATTACCAAACTCCTAGAATCGTTAGAGTAATCAAATATTGTCTTTCCAGAAAAATCAGTAATGGCTTTATTAAATTTTTTTTCAATCAATGAACTGACTGCATTGACATTTTCTTTTTCTATTGCATGCATCAATGCTGTCATACCAACCCTGTCTTGAAAGTCAACGTCTACACCACTTTCTATAATTGAATCAATCAGAGAATATTTATTTATAGAAATATAATATATAAGGATAGATGTATCCTTTAGTATTTTTATTTTAGGATTAGCACCTTTACTGACCAAAAGCTTGAACATCTTTTTATCATTATTTGCCAACGCATAAGCTAAAGCAACTAAATCATCTGAATCTTTATAGTTAATTGCAGCATCTTTATCTATCATTTCTTCAACTTTTTGATATTTTTTTTTCTTGACGGCTGTCATAAAAACTCTATCAATGAGAATATCACTATCATCGACAGAAAAAGCTTTCTTATCTACTATACTTATGAGAATAATTAGAAATAAAAAATAATTATGGTGTTTTTTTATCATCTTTTTAAATTTACTTAAGCACATGATCTCACAAACTAAGAAAAAAATCTATTTAATTGGGACTAATGCTCAAGATATTTCTGACTGCACTCTAATTGCTCTTCAAAAGATTAATGATTCAAATCTTTTAATTTTATCTCGAAAATTTAGTAAAAATTTTATTAAATCAATAAACTCAAAAGATAAACAAATACTCTATGAAGAAGATTTATCAAAAATTAATGGTGAATCTTTATGGAGGATAATATTTGAATTATTAGATGAACACCGATTAATCTCTCACTTAATCGATGGAGATCCATTTCTGGATTCGTTTGGAGAAGATGAGTTGTTTTTTTTTAACAATATGAAAATAGATTGTGAAGTTGTACCTGGAATCATAAAAGCAGTTAATTGTTTAAATAAAAATTCTAAATTACTTACAGATAGAAATAAGAATTCATCAGTCACTTTTATGAAGCCATTTGATAAAAATAAATTTGAAAAAATTATTAATAATATTTATTTTGAGAAGCTACTGATTTTTTTGAGTCACAAAAATGAATATAAGCAAATGAAATTAGTGTTATATAAATCTAAACAAAAAGATAAGTTTAATTTACACCTACCTATAAAAAATAGATTAAGAAGAGTGAATTTGAATTTTAAACATAAAAATCCTGAAAATTTAACCTTTCCTAATTATATAATAATTGAAAGATATGAATAAATACAAATACATATTCAAGAAAAATGTAATTATGATGTTGGCAATTGTTTTTGTGTTGCTAATATCGATATTTCTGATAAACACGTTCGCATCAAAAAATATGAATGGAACCTACAGTATTGGAGGCAGCTTTACTCTTACCAATCAGTATGGAGAAATATATCAATCAAATATTATTAAAAAAAAAAAGTTAATATACTTTGGTTATACCTTTTGTCCTGATGTCTGTCCTTTTGATATATTAAAGTTGTCAAAATTTTTAGATACTAGGCCTAACTTAACAAAAGATAATGAATTTATTTTTATAACCGTAGATCCGTATAGAGATGATGTTGAACAAATTAATAATTTCTTGGAGAATTTTAATTCTTCTATAACAGGACTAACCGGTTCACAAAAAAAAGTTGANGATGTAATTAAAAATTTTAGAATTTTTGTNAAAATAAANGGCGATAAAAATGACCCTAACTATCTNGTTGATCATAGTGCGTTATTTTTTTTANTAGATGAAAACGACCANTATATNTCTCATTTCAGACCCAATGATTTTAAATATAATATAGATAAATATTTCTAGAAGAAATTTTCTAATATCGATTCAAATACGTTTTTCTTTGGTTTAATTTTCGATTTCTCAATTAATTTTTTTATTTTCCTTCTATTTTCAAGAACTGATTCTGTATCCACAATTTCATAATTTAAAGCACGTGGTTCTANATTTAAATGTGCTTTTTTCATGAAGTCATTCCATAAAACAGCTGGAGCCGTTCCTCCTGTAATTTTTTTCATTGGAGAATCGTCATCATTTCCAAACCAAACACCAACAACAATATTAGATGTAAATCCAACAAACCAAGCATCTCTTAGTGATTGACTGGTACCTGTTTTTCCAGCAGCAGGTCTATTCAATCGAGCTTTCTTTCCTGTTCCTGTCTTTATTGTTTCTTCCATCATTTGTGTCATTGTTTTCACGACTGTTGGTTCTAATATTTTTCCTGGGCCTTGAATTTTTCTTGTAAAAAGATTTTCACCATCAGTATTTTCTATTGATCTAATACCATGAACAAACACACCATTTCCATTGTTAGCTAAAACATCATATGCAGCTGTCAACTCTAACAAATTCACCTCTGAAGTTCCTAATGCAAGTGATGGATTATTTAATATTGGACTATTTATTCCCATAATCTTTGCCATTTTAATTACTTTATCTCTNCCAATTTTTTCAGAAATTTTTACTGCNACNGTATTTATCGATTTAGAGAATGCATCTTCAATACTCACTTCTCCAAGATAATTATCTTTGTAGTTTTTTGGTGACCATCCGTTAATATTCACTTTAGAATCAATAATTATATCCTCAGGTAATAACCCATTTTCTATTCCTGCTAGGTATACAAATAGTTTAAATGCTGAACCTGGTTGTCTTTTAGCTTGAGTTACTCTGTTGAATTGAGAATCTCCATAGTCTCTTCCTCCTATCATCGAAATTACCCCTCCATCAAGATCTAATCCTACTAATGCTGATTGATCAGCTGAAGGATAATTTAAAGTTATTTTATTAAGAGATTCTTCTGCAATTTTCTGCAACTTTACGTCTAAAGTCGTTCTGACAATTAAATCCTCATTTATTTCTCCTACATNAGCCTTAACTCTTGGAAGNAACCAATCAATAAAGTATCTNGTACTTTTNGGTGGTGTGGTAAATTTTGAATATTTTTGGTTGTTATCTTTAGCTTGTTTGACCTTNTCTTCTGTAATCATTTTATCTTTAGTCATGCTTTCTAAGACTAAGGATGCCCTTTCTTTAGATAAATCCTTATTAGCTATTGGATTGTATCTAGATGGTGCTTTAAGAAGACTTGCTATAACAGCACATTCATAAAGATTTAGATCTTCAACTTTTTTATTAAAATATTTCTCAGACGCAGCTTGAACTCCATAGGTACCTGAACCTAGATAAACTCTNTTTAAATATATGCTCAATATTTGCTGTTTTGAAAATCTAATTTCTAACCAAATACTCAATATTAACTCATGAAGCTTTCTAGTGTAAGATCGTTCAGGGGTTAAAAAAAGATTTTTNGCTAGTTGTTGAGTAATTGTACTTCCTCCTTGAACAATNCTTCCTTCTTTAAAATTAACATACACNGCTCTCAAAACNCCTCTAAAATCTACTCCGTGATGCTGAAAGAATCTTTTATCTTCAGTTACAATTACAGCATTTATCAAATTTTCGGGTAAGTTTTGGTATTTAATTGATTTTCCATAAATATCTCCGTAGGATGCAATAATCCTCCCATCTTTGTCTAAAAATGTAATGCTAGGTTGTCTTGAAATCTGTATAGATTCAGTTTCTGGCAAGTTTAGTAGAGACCAAGTAACTGCCATGCTTGAAAATAAAACAAGCCAAATAAAAAGAATTAGCAACCACCTAAAAGCCTTCAATTTTTAATCCAAATATTTATTTTAAATATTTACTAAACATCCAAATTTGCAACTTTTTTTGCATTCGATNGAATGAATATCTTTCTTTTATCAACATCTTCACCCATCAATTCTGAAAAAATTTCGTCTGCTCGTTGAGCATCATCTACTCTTACTTTNAAAATAGATCTGTAAGCTGGGTCTAAAGTTGTATCCCAAAGTTGATCTGGATTCATTTCACCTAAACCTTTGTATCTTTGCACTGAAATTCCTTTTTTTGAAAGTTCTATTCCATTATTTAAAAGATCTCTTGGCGTTTTAATTTGTATTTGATCTTCTTTGTATTGAAGAACTGAATTACTTAAAAAATATTCTTGAATAAGCTCACTATATCTATTTAAATTTTCGTATACACCTGATTCAATATCTTTTTTCAAAAAGCTAAAACTTTCTTTTACTTTGTTTTCTTCTTTAATGAATTGAAACTCTTCATCATTCAAAATATTATAAGACCAAGTATTGTCGATAAAATTCAATCTTTTAGATAGATACTCAATTGTTTCCTTTGTTTTACTTTGAGTTTGAAAATTGGATATATTAAAAAAACTTGCAATAGTCGCTTGCTCAAGCAATAAAGAAAAACCTTCATTTTTTTTACTTACTTTCGCTAGTAATTCAACAAATTTCATAAGATTTGAAAAAAGTTTTTCTAATGGAATACCCTTTAATATCTCACCGTTCTTTAACTTTAGCCCACAGTTTTCAACAATCTCTTGTATGAAATAGTTATCAAGCTCTTTCTCATCTTTAAGATAAAGCTCTGATTTGTTTTTCTTAACTCTAAATAAAGGGGGTTGTGCAATATAAACAAATCCACTTTTTATTAGTTCATGCATATGTCTATAAAAAAAAGTTAAAAGAAGAGTTCTAATATGAGATCCGTCAACATCTGCATCAGTCATAATAATTATCTTATGATATCTTAAATCTTCAACATTAAAATTCTCGTGATATCCAGCACCAAGTGCCTGGACTAAAGTAGCAATTTCAGTGGAATTTAAAATCTTATCTGCTCTTGATTTTTCTGTATTTAGAATTTTTCCTTTCAAAGGAAGTACTGCTTGATTTTTTCTATCTCTTGCCTGCTTTGCAGATCCTCCCGCGGAATCTCCTTCAACTATAAACAGCTCGCTATTTTCTGGGGACTTATCTTGGCAGTCTGCAAGTTTTCCTGGTAGTGAAGATACTTCAAGTGCTGAATTTTTTCTCAAAACATCCCTAGCTTTTCTTGCTGCTTCTCTTGCAGCTGCAGCTTCATAAATTTTAGTAATAACAAGTTTAGAGTCTTTTGGATTTTCCTCAAACCATGATGATAAATGCTCAGAAACAATTGATTCTACAATTGGTCGGACTTCAGATGAAACAAGTTTATCCTTGGTTTGAGACGAAAACTTTGGATCAGGCACTTTGACTGAAAGCACACAAGTCAAACCCTCTCTGGCATCATCTCCAGTTAAACTTATTTTATCTTTCTTTTGCAGTCCTAAATTATTAGAAGCAGTATTAATTGTTCTTGTCAAAGCAGACCTAAATCCTGCCAAGTGAGTTCCACCATCTCTTTGAGGGATGTTATTCGTAAAAACCAAACAATTCTCATGATAACTTTTATTCCATTGAAGTGCCATTTCAACTTGTGTATCGTTTGTTGTACCTTTCAAAGAAATGATTTCACTGTTTATTGATTCTTTTGATTTATCAAGATACTTAACATATCCCTTGAGTCCACCTCTAGAGGATAACTGTGATTCTATTGGTTCTTTTTGTCTTTCATCAATAAGCCTTATATTCACACCCGAGTTGAGATAAGCAAGCTCTCTTAATCTGGTTTCGAGTTTAATAAAATCAAAGTCTGTTTTTGTAAAGGTTTGCTTCGATGGCAGAAATCTTATCGTAGTTCCACTTGTGTCTGCGTTTCCAATTTTTTTCAAAGGCTCTACTGCTACTCCATCTTTGAATTTAACTTCATACGTACTACTATCTCTTTTAATTGTTAATGTTAGCCATTGTGATAATGCATTTACGACCGANACACCNACTCCATGNAGCCCTCCNGAAACTTTGTAAGAATTTTGATCAAACTTTCCTCCAGCATGAAGCTGAGTCATAATTACTTCAGCTGCTGAAATNCCTTCTTCCTTATGAATATTTGTAGGGATACCTCTTCCATTATCGACNATAGTTACAGATTCATCTGAATTTAANGATACTGAAATCTCGCTACAATGTCCTGCTAATGCCTCATCTATTGAATTATCAACTACTTCATAAATCATATGGTGAAGTCCTGAACCGTCATCCGTATCACCTATGTACATCCCGGGTCTTTTTCGAACTGCATCTAGACCCTTTAGAACTTTTATTGATTCNGCGTCATACGATTGGTCNTTTAACTGATTATTTTCTGCTTCCAAAATTTAAACCTAATTCAATTTACNTATTATACCTAATTATTAACAACTTTAAACCTATAATCATCAATATTTATGTTATGTGCTATTGATTCGAGATTTTGTATNTCTTCTTTCAGATCNGNACGAACATCAGTCACCCANGTCTGTAATTTTAATTCATGAAGCTTGTTAATAATTTGCTTTATAAACCTAGCATCTAAATAGGAAAAGATATCATCCAATAAAAAAAGAACTTTTGATTCCTTTTTTTTTTCAATAATATTAAGGTAAGAAAAAATAATTGATATTATAATGATTTTTTGCTCCCCTGTTGAAAAAAATCTGGCTTCTTTCTCAGAATTTTTGTCATAGACCAAAAGATCATACTTATCTGCACTAAAATTTGTTCTTCCAGAAACGCTATCCACTTCTCTGTTAATTTTGAGATTGTTCAATAATAATTCCTCAGCATAAATGGCAGTATTGCTCTCTAAGGCCGAATCAATAATACCATTTAATTTTAAAAATAAAAGTGGGATTTGATCATCAATTTTTTTAAAGCATTTNTTTAATTCATTAAGAAATACCCTTCTTGAATCACAAATGATGACACCTGTTTCAGACATTTTTTTTTTCGATTATATCTANCCATTCATTATCTCTTTGTATAGATTTTTGTTTCANAATCTTTAATCTTTCATTTTTATATTTTTTATACCTAAACAAGGTGTTTTTATATGAACTGTTTATGGATAAAATCATTGAATCTAAAAAATTTCTTCTTGATTTTGAACTACCTTGAAACATGTGAGACATTTCTGGTAAAATCCAAAATGTACTAATTAAATTTTTGAAATTATTATTTTTATCTTTTTTACAATTAATTGAAGCTATTTTATTAAATATAAAATTTTTACTTTGGATACCTATACCTAGTTCATGATACTCATCTCTATTTTGCAAGGATAAATTTACTCCAAACATTTCAGTGGGGCCATTTAAATCATATCTTATAAGATCCTTTAATCTTGAGTTTCTGAANCCAGAGTTTGANTCAAAAAGCGATATAGACTCCAAAATATTAGTTTTTCCTGAACCATTTTTTCCTGAAATCATTATAATGTCTTTTTCAGGCTCTACTTTAAGAAACTCGTGATTTCTATAATTATTTAATTTAAGACTCGTTATCCTTAGGTTGTCACTCATCTGAGAACATTTATGCTCGCATTTGCATTATAAGAAAAAGAGTGTTTTTTAGAGAGGGTCCTTCTAAAATTGTTGGTGCAGTATTTTTTGAAAAGTAAAATTTAACATTACCTTCCTTAATTATATTAAGAACATCTAAAACATACCTAGAATTAAAATTAATACTAAATGCAGGTCCATCATAATCAACTTTAACATTCTCAGTTCCGATTGATTTTTCCGATCCAAAGGAACTCACAACACAAATGTTTTTTGAAATATCAAATTTTACTGTTCTAAATTTTTCGCTAGATATTGTTGATACTCTGTCTATACTTTCACTAAAACTTTTACAGTCGACTATCATTATCTGATCATTAGTTGTCGGAATGACACTGTCATAATCTGGAAAAGTTGAATTAATGAGTTTTGTTATAATTTTTACGCTTCCTAACAATATTTTTAATCTGGTTTTTGAAAAATTTAGAATTACTTTATCATCGTATTCTTCCAAGATTTTTGATACTTCAAAAACTGTTTTTTTGGGAACGATNATTCCATCAAAATTTCCTGAATAATCTTTTGTTAAAGAACTCTTTGAAAGTCTATGTCCATCAGTAGCAACNGTNGATATAAGATTNTTACTTAAATGAAGAAATATACCATTNAGGTATTGTCTTGATTCATCTAAACCCATGCAGAATTTACAATTATCAATTAATTTTTTAAATGATGCTGATTCAATTTCAATNGATGTTTCTAACTGATTTACATCCATGACTGGAAAATCATCAATTGGTAATGATGGGATAGAAAATTTTGATTCATCAAAATATACATAAACTAACTCACTTTTTTCATCTTTTCTTAAACCAATCCTAGAGTTTTCAGGCGATTTTCTAATAATATCGTAGAATAGTTGAGAAGGTATTGTGATTCCGCCAGAATTTTTTACGTCTGCTGATAGTGTTTCACTTAACTCCAATGCNAAATCTGTTGCAGTTAAAGTAAGTTTCTTTCCATTTGCTTCAGATACAATTCTGATNTTGGATAGAATTGGTATAGTGTTTCTTCTCTCAACAACNCTTTGNAAATGATTTAGACAATCTAGTAACTCTTTTTTTGGAACAGAAAATTCCATATTATGACTCAAGCATTCTGATAAGAAGTTGAACATCTTCGTCAAAACTGTTGTCCTTACTTCGTAATTCTTCAACTTTTTTTACTGCATGGATGACAGTTGTGTGATCTCTGTTACCGAATCTTCTNCCAATTTCAGGAAGTGACCTAGACGTCAAGTTTTTTGACAAGTACATAGCAATTTGNCTTGGCCTTGCAATTGTACGTGATCTTCTNGCTGAACTCATATCTGACATTTTNACATTNAAATGTTGCGAAACTTTTTTTTGAATTTCCTCAATATTTACTTTCCTTTGAGAAGACTTAAGAAGGTCTTTCAAAAGATCTTGAACCATATCTAGGTTGATATCTCTACCAACCAATGATGAAAATGCTGAGAGTCTATTCAAAGCACCCTCTAACTCTCTTACATTAGAAGTGATCTTATGTGCTAGAAATTCTAAGATATTTGGTGAAATCCTTGACGAAAGCCTTTCTTCTTTTGCTTGAAGAATTCCAAGGCGCAACTCATAAGTAAGTGGGTGAATATCAGCAACGAGCCCCCAACCTAATCTTGATCTCATTCTCTCTTCTATTCCTTCAAGATCTTGAGGAGATTTATCTGCTGAAATTATAAGTTGTTTGTTTTGATCAATAAGAGCATTAAAAGTATGAAAGAATTCTTCTTGAGTTGAATCTTTACCTGAGATGAATTGAACATCATCAATCATCAAAACATCAACATTTCTGAATTGTTCTTTAAAGGCCACTGTATTTTTAAATCTTAGAGCCTTGATAAAATAATACATAAATTTTTCTGCTGACATATATATAACTCTTCTTAAAGGCTTTCTTTCTTTAATTTCGTGAGCGATTGCGTGCATTAAATGTGTTTTTCCAAGACCAACACCTCCATATAGGAAAAGAGGGTTAAATGGCACATCGACAGACTCAGCAACTCGTCGAGCTGCAGCAAAAGCAAGTTCATTTGGTTTGCCAACTATAAAATTTGAGAATGTAAAGCGGCTGTCGAGATCTGAACTTATACTACTGAAGATGTCTTCTTGCTTAGAGTCTTTGTTTTGAGCAGTTATACTTTTCTTTTCGTAAGAAATTTCTGTATCTTTGCTTTTGCTAACTTTGGAAACAACTATTTCAATATCATTGATTTTTAAATTTTGGACTAACCAGTAACTTTTAATTATGTCTAAATATTGTTCTATAATTCTAGTTCTAACAAAGTTACTAGGTACACTTAATATAACCTTACTATCTATAAAGTCTTGCAAGGAAATTACTTTTATCCAGCTTTTAAATTGAGCATCTCCTATTTTTTGTCTAATCCTACCTCTTACAGTAGCCCATTGAGCTTGAATTTCATTAAGATTATTTGCGTTAGGATCAACCATTTTTTATCAACCTTGTTTCCAGGGTAGATCAGAAAACTTCCAACCATTTATTCCGGCTCTGTGACCATTTGAATCGTGTGAGCCTTCAAATCCTTCACAGAAATTAAAGCAATTTTTATATCCATGATTAGTTAAAAATTCAGCAGCTGACCTTGATCTAGCTCCTGATCGACATAAAAATATGATTTTTGAGCTCTTAGAAAAACCAAAATCATTTATTTCTTGCAAAAAATCAGGATTTTTATCCATCAGAGGATATTTTTGCCATTCTAAAAAAAAGACTTTTTTTCCTAGTGGACTAAGATCTGGGACACCAACAAAATTCCATTCTGCTGAGGTTCTGCAATCAACAAGATAACAATCCTCTTCTTGTTTGAGTAAATCCCAGGCTTCCTTCGGGTTTATATCGCCCGCATAATCTAAATCAGTCATAATTTATAGTCTTAAAGATTAACTAATAAAAAATTCTGAATCAATAACGGAAAAAAAAAAATTAACTAGCAGATCTTATTTTTTTTGACAATCTTGAAATTAGTCTAGAGGCAGTATTCTTTTTGTAAACACCTTTTCCAACTGCTTTTGCTAATTCAGATTCAACGACCAAGAAATTTTTACCAATTTCTTTTAAATCTTTACCTGCTACAAGAGTGTGTATTTTTTTTATACCACTCCTTATCTTAGATTTTCTGAATCTGTTAACTTCTGTTCTTTTCAAGCTTTGAACTATTCTTTTTTTTGCTGATTTTATATTAGCCATACTTCTGATCTTATACTTTTCTAATGAATTTAGGTCAAGAATTAATTCTTTTATTTTCCTGGGTAAATACTAAAGATAACGCTTAATTCTTGGTTTTCCTTAACAAATATAAGCTCTAAAATTTCTTTGCCTCTTTTATAAAGATTAGATTCAAACTTTTGCCAGCCAAGATTTGGTAATATTTTTTTGTAATAGTCCTGGACCTCATTTATGTCATAATAACCAGAAATCTTTGATGAGACATATCTTCCTTCTACTTTGTCAAATAAAATTAGAGAATCCTCAACATATTCCATTTCTTTAAAAACAGGAATATCTTCAAATCCATTTAAGAATTTCAATCCAAAAGAATTTTTAAAAGATAAAACTAATANTAATAGAATAATTAGAAATTTAACTTTCATAATTGGCAAACTGAACAAAAAAATGTTGATCTCCCAGAGTGTTTTACTTTTTTTATATAATTATTATTCTTACACCTNATACATACNAAGTTTTCTCTTCCGTATACCATAAGTCTATTTTTAAAATATCCAATTTTTTCATCAGAAACAATAAAGTTTTTTATTGTCGTACCACCCATGTTTATAGCTGTTTTTAAAATTTTTTTTGCAGAAACAATGATATTTTCAATCTCGTACTTCTTAAGACTACTTGAATATCTGGAGGGATTTATTTTTGCATCAAAAAGTATTTCTGAACAATAAATATTTCCTAAGCCTGAGACAAAATTTTGATTCATTAAAAGGTTTTTTACATTAGTTTTTCTTTCTTTATTTTTACAAAAGTAATTAANGGAAAANTTCTCNCCCATNGCATCTGGACCNAGATTTNTTAAATGCTTACTACTATNNATATCNTCTTTGTTATACAACTTNATAAAACCAAATTTCCTAATATCATTAAAAACAAGAACTTTATCTTTAAAAAAGAACTTTATATGATCGTGTTTAATTCTTGTATATTTTTTTGAAATTCTGAAATAGCCAGTCATTCCAAGATGTAAAAGAAGGGAATATTTATTAGAGTATAAAAATATTAAAAACTTACCTCTTCTCAATATTTTTGTTATNATTTCGTTGTNTAGTTTTTCTGGAATTTNTTGTGAAATCTGGAATCTTAAATTTTTATTTTCAATTTTAATTGACAATGTTTTCTTTTGAACAATATTATTTTCCANGAAAACTCTGACAGTTTCTACTTCAGGAAGTTCGGGCATGAAAAAAAGATTACAACAAATTACTAAATCTTCAAAGAAACAAAAAAAACAAATACTTGTCGAAAGAATATTTTCTAATATTTCTNATAAATATGATTTTATGAATGATNTNATGAGCTTTGGTTTNCACAGGCTTTGGAAAAGTGAATTTATAAAANTAATTGATTTGAANAAAAACTCTGTTGTTCTAGACCTTGCTTCAGGTTCAGGTGANCTAATAAANTTATTNGATCATAGATCAGATTGCTATTTTATTGGTTATGATTCTAGTATTGAAATGTTGAAACAGGCTAGAAAAAAANTAATAACAAAAAACGTAGAATTTGTTAATGGTAGAGCTGAAAAAATGCCCTTCAAACCAAATAGTTTTGATGTGATAATTGCAAGTTTTGGAATACGAAACTTTTATGACCTTGAAAAATCTTTGAAAGAAGTTAAACGTGTTTTAAAAAAAAATAGAAAATTTTATTGTCTTGAGTTTAGCCAGATCAATAANTTTACATTTAGAAAATTATTTAATATTTATAGTAAAGTNATTCCAATTTATGGGAAATTTCTTCTTAATAATCNAGAGGCCTACGAATACCTAATTAAAAGTATTGAAAAATTTCCTGATCAAATTNAATTAACCAAAATATTACTTAATGCAGGCTTTAAAAATATTGAAGTANTTGATATTTTAGATGGNTTAGCCTCNATNCATATTTCAGAAACATGACGAATTTTCTTAAAAACAAAAAAATTCTTTTAATTATNACTGGAGGTATNGCCTGTTACAAATCTCTTGATGTAATNAGAAGACTTCAAGATAAAGGTGCAGATATAAATTGTATTCTCACAGATAGTGCAAAAGAATTTGTGAATACAATTACTTTTGAAAGCCTTCTTGGGAAAAAAATTTTTTCTAATCTTTTTACTTTATCTCAAGAAAAGGAGATGAATCACATTAAATTAGCAAACGAGATGGATGTAATCTTTGTGGTACCATGTACAGCTAACTTCATAGCAAAGATGGCTAATGGTATTGCCGATGATCTTGCTACAAATATCTTAATAGCATCAAAAACAGTAAAAATTATTGCACCTGCAATGAATAGTAATATGTGGACAAATAAAGCTGTTAAAATCAATTTATCNAAATTAAAAAAAATGAATGTTAAAATTTTTTCACCAAATAANGGTCGTCTNGCTTGTGGNTCNAAAGGAGCAGGNAAATTAATGGAAATACCTGAAATAATTGAAAATCTCAATGANATTTTCCATCCTAAAGAACTTAGNAAGTTAAAGGTTTTAGTGACAGCAGGTGCCTCAGTTGAAAAGATTGATCCAGTAAGATTTATTAGCAACTACTCTTCAGGAATTCAAGGTTATGAGGTTGCAAAAGCATTAAGTTTATTTGGTGCCTCAACAACTCTTGTTTCAGGTCACAATTGCTTAGAAAAGCCCAGAAATATAAAAGTCATTGAGGCTTCAAGCGCATCAGACTTTTATCAAAAAATTATAAAAGAAATGCCATTCGATATTTTTATCTCGGCTGCGGCAATATCTGATTGGAAAATTAAAAAATTTTCCTCAGAAAAAATTAAGAAAAATCAAAGCGATACACTGAATATAACTTTCTCCAAAAATTTGGATATTCTTAAAAATATTTCAAATCATAAATTTAGACCAAGATTAATAATTGGCTTTTCTGCTGAAACATCTAATTTAATGAAAAATTCGATACAAAAATTAAAATCGAAGAACTGCGATTGGATGATTGCAAATAATGTTGCTAATGGGGAGGTTTTTGGGTCAAGTCATAATAAAGTTTCACTCATTACGAATTCAACTGTAGAACACTGGCCAAAATTAAAAAAATCTGAAATTGCAAAAAAAATTACAAAAAAAATTGTTAATTATTTTAAAAAAAAATAAATTAATATATATGCATCAAATTTTATTTAAATATCTTAAAAATGGCAAAGATTTATACCAGATTAAAAAGGCTACCGATGGAAGTGCTGGCTTTGATTTGTTAGCAGCAAACTGTGAAGAAATTATCATCAATCCTAATAAATCGTTTCTTATTCCTTGCGGATTTGCACTTCAAATGCCAAATGATCTAGAGGCGCAAGTAAGGCCAAGATCTGGGATAGCACTAAAGAATTGTGTGACGGTTTTAAATTCACCCGGGACTATTGATGCAGACTACAGAGGTGAAATTTGTGTAATATTAATTAATCACGGAACTGAAAAATTTATCATAAACAGAGGCATGCGAATAGCTCAATTAATATTTATGAAATTGCCAAATATAAAATTGGTTGAGTCAAAAGATCTTGATAGCTCTGATAGAGGCTCAGGAGGTTTTGGGTCAACCGGAATTACATAGGATTAACTTGTTTAAAATACAAAAAAAAATTATATATGCAATTGAAGCAGTTGTAGATATTGCTCTAAACTCAGGACCTCATCCAGTCCAAAATGAAGCTATTGCAAAAAGACAAGGTATTCCAAAAAGATACCTCGAGCAAACATTACAAATGTTAGTTAAAAATCGGGTTTTAATTGGATCAAGAGGACCTAAAGGTGGTTATAGTCTGGCAAAAGAGAGACGTAAAATAAAATTGTCTAAAATAATTAGTTGTGTTGCAGATGATGAAACAGAAAAGAAAATTTTTAATTCTAATCTCTCACAAAGCATCATACTTCCAATCATCAGCAACATTAAGGATAAATGTATAGCAAGCTTTACCGATATTTCAGTTGAGGATATTTGTAAATTAGCAAAAAATAAGAAAATTCAAAAATCTAACTCCAAGAAAGTCGACTTTGTTATTTAACAAATCATCTAAAATATTCAATTCAATTGACGAAACCATTGGAAATACACCTATGGTGCGATTAGATGGTTTAAAAAAAAAATTAGGATTTCATGGAAATATTATTGCTAAACTTGAGTCTTTCAATCCTCTTGGTTCAGTAAAAGACAGAATAGGCTTAGCTATGATTAACAATGCTGAAAAAGAAAAAACAATTAATCCAAATTCAGTAATTATCGAACCAACATCAGGAAACACAGGAATAGCATTAGCCTTTATTTGTGCATCTAGGGGTTATAGATTAATACTCACAATGCCAGATAGCATGTCATTAGAAAGAAAGAAAATGCTTAAATTTTTAGGTGCAGAATTAATTCTTACTCCAAAAAAAAATGGAATGACTGGTGCTATCCAAAAAGCACAGGAATTGAAAAATAAAATTCCGAATAGTGTAATACTCAACCAATTTGAAAATGAAGCTAATCCTGAAATACACTATTTGACAACAGCTCAAGAAATATGGTCAAGCTGTGAAGGAAAGATTGATTGTTTTATATCAGGAGTGGGTACAGGAGGTACAGTTTCTGGAGTTGGAAAATACTTAAAAGAAAAAAATAATTCCATTTCAATTGTAGCCGTAGAACCAGAGGATTCAGCTGTAATTAGTGGTTCAAATCCTGGAGAACATTTGATTCAAGGAATTGGCGCAGGATTTTTACCAAAAAATTTAGATCTTCAATATATTGATAAAGTTTTATCTATAAGTAATAATTCTGCATTCTATTATGCAAGAATCTTAGCTAAATTTGAGGGAATTGCAGGTGGTATTTCTTCAGGAGCAGCACTCTCAGCAGCCATAGAGATCAATGAGGATATCTCTATGAAAAGTAAAAACACTATTATAATTCTTCCTTCTTTTGCAGAAAGATATCTGTCCACTCAATTATTTTCAGAATTAATAGATGATTAAAAAAGATAAACACTTCTTTGAAAAGTATTCAAGACAAATGATTATGGATCAAGTGGGAATTGAAGGTCAAGATAAGATCATAAAATCAGAGATTTGTGTAATTGGCTGTGGTGGTTTAGGAACTTCTGTTGCTCAATATTTGTCAATGAGTGGAATATCTAATTTTAATTTAGTAGATTTCGACTCAGTTTCTATTAGTAACCTCAATAGACAAACATTGTTTACAGAAAAAGATATTGGAAAGAAAAAATCTAAAGTTCTTTCAAAGAAAATTAAAGAGATAAATAGTTTGGCAGAAGCTAATTATTTCGATGAGAAAGTAACTTCCAAAAATATTCATAACTTTATTAATAAAAAAGCAATAGTTTTGGACTGTACGGATAATTTTGAATCTAGGTTATTAATAAATAAATACTGTCATGATCATAAGAAAATATTGGTATCAGCAGCCATTCAAAATTTTGATATTCAAGCTTTTATGCTAGCACCTTGGTTGGACAATGATAATCCATGCTACAAATGCATATTTCCTGAACTGACCAATGATAATGAGGCAAGTTGTGATGAGATGGGGATCATCTCTTCTGTTGCCGGTTTAGCCGGCTTAATTCAGGCAAATCTAACAATAAATTATATTCTCGGTTTAAAAACTAGTTTTAAAGAATTTATTTTATTAGATTGTATTAATTTAGACATGAAAAAAATTTCTATAAAAAAAAATAGAGAGTGTAAAATTTGTAACTGAAACAATCAATCATAGTAAGGTTTATTAACAAGATCAGGTGGGCGTTTTCTATTGTTAAAAAATTCTATGTTTTTTATGACCCTCTCACCCATTGCAACCCTACTTTCTATGGTTGCAGAACTTATATGAGGTAACAAAACAACATTTTGAGAATCAAGCAAACTGGGAGTGATTTGAGGTTCATGTTCAAACACATCAAGTCCGGCTCCACCAATTTTTTTCTGGTGAAGTAAAATAGCTAAGGCTTGCTCATCTATAATCTCCCCTCTTGAAGTATTGATTACAATACAATTTCTCTTTAATAATTTTAATCGTTTCTTAGATAAAAGATGGAATGTTTCAGGTGTGTAAGGACAATGAATACTTATTATATCAGATTTTGAAATCATCAAATCTAAATCTGAAAAAAATTGCGCTGAATATTTCTTTTCAATTGATTTATTCAAGCGTTTTCTATTATGGTAAAGAATTTTTCCACCTAATATTTTTAATCTATTTGCCACTGCACATCCAATTCTTCCCATACCTATAATCCCAATATTCTGTCCTTTAATTCTTTTACCCATTGTCTCACTAGGACCCCATCCTGACCAATTACCTGACATTAATTTTTTTTGTGCGTCAATTACTTTACGACTTATCATCAAAATCATTGTTAAAACAAGATCAGCAGTATCTTCTGTTAATACATCAGGGGTATTTGTTACTATTACACCCTGTTCCTTAGCTGTAACTAAATCGAGGTTATCAACACCATTTCCAAAGTTAGCTATCAATTTTAGTTTTTTTCCTGATTTAATTATTGAACCATCAATTGTATCTGACACACAGGGCACAAGGATGTCTATATTTTGAATTTTTTTTTTTAACTCATTGTAAGAAAGCTTCTTATCAGATTTATTTAGAATAACTTTAAATTTTTGTTTTAATTTTTTTTCTATCTTTTCTGGTAATTTTCTTGTAATGAGAATTATGAAGTTATTTAATGCCATAAAAATTATAATTTTTGTTTATTTGATATACTTTTTTTTGAATATATCACCAAATGTTGTTAGATCTGAAACAAAAAAAAAATTTATGACAACAAAATTTAATGAGGTAAACGTGAGAAACGGTCCAGGATTAAATCATCTTAAAATTTATAAAATATATAAGAAAGGATATCCTTTGAAGATCATAAAAAGGTTTGAAAACTGGAAAAAGGTTTCTGATTATCAAGGAATTTCAGGTTGGATTTCTGATTCTCAGTTATCAGATCAACAGTATGTTATCATGATAAAAGAACAAGGATATATTTTTAAATTTCCTGACATGGAATCGAAAAAAATTGCTTTAGTTAAAAAAAGTTATGTTTTAAAATGTGAGAAATGTGAATCAAACTGGTGTTTGGTGAAGGAGCAAAAAACTAAAGGATGGGTTAAGAAGCAAGATTTATGGGGTTTTTAGTTGTGAGAGATTTTAAGCAATTAGAGTTTTTATTTATTCTTCTGTTATGTTAATTACAACATCAACTGATTTAAATCTTTTTCCTTTTGGTAATTTGGGCAACTTTGATATTTTTAAGTAATTCTTATTAATATCGATTAATTGTTCAGATTTTTGACAGTAAAAGTGGTGGTGATCAATGATATTAGTATCAAAATAAACCTTGTCGCTAGAAGTCTTAACAACTTTAACTATTCCATAATCCTTAAATTGATTGAGACAGTTATAGATTGTTGCCAATGAGACTTTAATTTTTTTTCTATTAACTTCATGATGGACCTCTTCAGCGGTGAAATGTGCTGGACCGTTTTTAAACAGAAGTTTAATTATATTTAATCTTTGGTTGGTAGCTTTTAGGGGAGACTTTTTTAAAAGCTCAAGTGCATTTTTTATGTATTCATTTTTCATCACAAATCTAATTTAAAATTATAATCCCTTCATTATTCTGTCAACTAGTTGATTCACTTTTGGGATAAATCCACCTTTATAAAAAGGGTCTAAAGCAAATCTATAAACAGAATGTCCTGCAAACATCAATTGATTTTCCAAGTTTGAAATCCCGTGGCTAATATTCTGAAGTGTTTTTTGAATACAGAAAGACCTAGGGTCAGCTTTCTTTCCAGTTGTTCCCGCCTCACCTTGAGACCAATTACTAAACAAACATTGAGACAGACATCCCATACAATCAATCTGGTCTTTTACTATTTGACTTGCTTTTTTGATCGTAACCCAAATTAATGTATCGTTAGGCGTGGTCATTGGTTTTGAGAAACCCTTTTTTATCCAATCTAAAATTTTTGATTTGTCAGAATGTTTAACATAAAATGTTCTTTTTCTTGGTCCTATTTCTATTTTTTCGTTAAATTCATTGGTTTGTTCTTTTAAAAAAGGAGTCTGTCTTTCTGACCTTTCTTCTAGTTCTTGAAGAAATTCATTCTTTACTGCTGAAGAATAAAAACCAGTTGGACTAAATTTATGAAGACTTACTTCTCCTTTTTTAATTGTCAAGAGTCTCTTCTTCCAAGCTTCCGGAATTGGACTCTCTTCAGTGAGTAGAGGCCTAGTTCCAAATTGAAAAGCAATCTTTCCTATTTCTGGATTATCTATCCAATCCTCCCACTCAGATAAATTCCAAACTCCGCCGGCCATAATAATTGGAACACTTTCTAGCTTGAATTCATTCATTAATGACCTCAGGTCTCTTACCCTTGGATAGGGTGGTTGAGGTGATAAAGGATCCTCACTGTTAGACAGGCCGTTGTGTCCACCTGCAAGCCAGGGGTCTTCATAAACGACACCGCCGAGATAATCTGCAGTTTTTCTGTAAGATCTCTTCCATAAGGCATTAAAAGCTCTTGCCGAAGAAACAATTGGGTAATAATAAATTCCGTATCTTGCAGCTATCTCTGATAATTTATATGGCATACCAGCACCACAAGTAACCCCGTCTATTATATTTCCTGCTTTCTCAAGAGTTCTTATTAAAATTTCCTCTGCCGCAGCCATTTCCCAAAGAATATTGATATGAATTGGCGCCTGATTTCCCGCTATGTCTCTTGCAATTTTTGCTTGTTCTACAGCTCCCGAAACAGAAAAATCCACCAACTCTCTGTGTCTTCCTGATCTAGTTCTTTCTTTATAAATTTGTGGGATTAAATTTCCTTCTTGATCGTATGAGTCTGCATTAACCCCAGAGAACGTTCCAACACCCCCTGCTTTAGCCCAAGCTCCCGAACTTTCACCACTGCTTACTGCTATACCCTTACCCCCTTCAATCAGAGGAAGTGATTCTTTTCCTGACAAAATAATAGAGTCAATCTTTTTCATTTTGAACGTCTTTAATACTTAGCTTCACTTTTCCTCTCTCATCAACACCAATAACTTTTACTTTAACAATCTCTCCTTCTTTGACAACATCTGTTGTTTTTTCCACTCTTTCATTTTTTAATTGGCTGATATGAACTAGACCGTCTCTACTTCCCATAAAATTAACAAAAGCACCAAAATCTGTTGTTTTCACAACCTTTCCTTCATATATTTTGCCAACCTCCGGCTCTGCAACTATATCATTTATCATATCGTTAGCTATATTGCTCTCAGTCAATTTAGATGCAAATATTGTAACCACCCCATCATCATCTATTTCAACTTTAGCACCGGACTTCTCACAAATATCTTTTATTACTTTCCCTCCTGATCCAATAACTTCTCTAATTTTTGATTTATCTATTTTGATCTTAATTATTTGAGGTGTATTTGATTTTGTTTCTGACCTTGGTTTTTTTAGTACCTTGTTCATCTCTTTTAAAATATGAATTCTAGCATTATATGCTTTTGAAAGAGATTGCTTCATAATCTCATTTGTTATTCCGTCAACTTTTATATCCATTTGAAGAGATGTAATGCCATCTTCCGTTCCAGCCACTTTAAAGTCCATATCACCAAGGTGATCTTCATCTCCAAGTATATCAGTTAACACAACAAAATCATTTTCTTCTTTAATAAGGCCCATAGCAATACCTGCAATAGGTTTTTCCAGAGGAACACCTGCATCCATTAATGCCAAAGAAGATCCACAAACTGTCGCCATTGATGAGGATCCATTTGATTCTGTAATTTCGGAAACAACTCTAATAGTATAAGGAAATTCGTCTGCTTTCTTCAATACTGGGTTTATTGCTCTCCAAGCTAACTTTCCATGACCAACCTCTCTTCGACCTGTTGACCCAATTCTTCCTACTTCATTAACAGAAAATGGAGGAAAGTTATAGTGCAACATAAATTTTGCTTTTGAATCACCATCTAAAGTATCTAGCATTTGTTCATCCGATGTTGTTCCAAGTGTTGTTGCTACCAGTGCTTGAGTTTCGCCCCTTGTAAATAAGGCACTTCCGTGAACGTTCTCCAGGAAATCAACTCTTACATCTATAGCCCTAACATCGTCAAGCCCTCTTCCATCAATCCTTTTTTTTGTTTTTATTATTGATGATCTAACAATATCTTTCTCAATTTGTTTTATCTCATCTTTTAACATTAAATCTTCTTCAGACTCTTCATTGAATGACTCAACAATTTTTTTTCTTGCCTCATTTAATGATTCATTTCTTTGTTTTTTTTCTTTTATCTTATAGAGCGGAGCGATTTCTTTTATTGTTAAATCTTGTAATTTTTTAAAGAAACTAGATTCAGTTTTTTCTGGAAGTTTCCAGGACTCCTTAGCGGATTTTTCAGCCAGTTCAATTATCTTATCTATCACAATCTGAAACTCTTTAAACCCAAATTGAACGGCTCCTAACATAATTTTTTCATCAAGCTGATCAGCTTCCGACTCTACCATGAGGACACCTTCTCTTGTACCTGCAACAACAAGATCAAGTTCACTCTCTTTTTGTTCATCTTTAGTTGGGTTTAATATGTACTCTCCATCCATATACCCAACTCTTGCACATGCCAGTGGACCAAGAAAAGGTAAGCCTGATATTGTAATTGCCGCTGAAGCTCCGATCATAGCGCAGACAGACGGATCATTTTCTCCGTCATAATTAATTACAGTACAAATTACTTGGGTTTCATTCTTGAAATCGCTGTGGAACAGTGGTCGTATAGGTCTATCGATAAGTCGAGAACTAAGGATTTCATTTTCAGCAGGTCTGCCCTCTCTTTTAAAAAAACCTCCAGGAATTTTTCCTGCAGAATACGCTTTTTCAATATAATGTACTGATAACGGAAAAAAGTCTTTTCCATTATCAACCTCTCTAGATGCAGATACTGTACATAGAACTACTGTTCCTCCAAGTGTACAGGTTACAGCACCGTCGGCTTGTCTAGCAACTAGACCCGTTTCTAATTTAAGAGAAAGACCCTTCCAGTCCAACTCGACAGTTGATATATCAAACATTTTTATCTCCTTAGTTTGTCTAACGCCTTAGACCTAGAGACTTTATGATTGACTCGTATCTTTCATTACTTTTACTTTTGAGATAACTCAAGAGTTTTTTTCTTTTTCCTACAAGCTTCATCAAACCTCTTCTAGTATTATGATCTTTTTTGTTAGATTTTAGATGTTCCGTTAAATTCTTTATTCTTTTTGAAAAGATTGAAATTTGGTTTTCACTACTCCCAACATTTTGCTTTTCGTTCTGATTATTTGAAGTTTTATCCATTTAAATTTCCTGATCGTTTTTAAAAAATTTTAATAACCTATTTTATACATGAGAGATCAATAGTTTTTTTGGTTGAAAACTTTTATTTTCATAAGAACCAATGGCAACTAATTCGCTTTCATACTTTGCAAAAACAATGTCTTCTTTCATATTAAACCTCATAAATTCTTGACTCATTTTAATGCAATTACCAGTTAAAACTTTCTTCATTTGCTTATGATCTAGATTGATATAGTTTTTAAATCCAAAAACAACATCAATTGGATGCACAAGACTAATTAGGTCATCACTATGCACTATACTCAATAAATAATCTAGTGAAATAAGTTTTTTATTACAATCACTAAAACCTATTCTTCTCAATTCTGTCAATGTTCCTAGCGTTCCCAATGATTGAGCAATACTTTCCGCTAAACTTCTTACGTATGTTCCTGAACTACATTCAACATAAAATAAAGCTTTGTTTTTTGAAATTTTTTTTAATAATTCAAATTCATCTATTGTTACTTTCCTAGTTTTAGTTTTAAATTGAATATTTTTCCGTGCAAGTTCATATGCTCTCGATCCATTAATTTTAACTGATGAAAACCTCGGTGGTCTTTGTTCTATTTGACCAACAAAATACTTTAATGAATCTTTAATTTCTTTTTCATTAGGATATTTTTGTTTTGTTTGAATAATTTTACCTTCAGAGTCTCCTGTTTCAGTTTTAATTCCCCACTGAACAACAAACACATACTTTTTATTTACATTTTCTATATAACTTATAACTTTTGTTGCTTTTCCTATTGCCACTGGAAGAAAACCAGATGCAAGCGGGTCTAGCGTTCCGACATAGCCAGCTTTTTTATTTTTAAAAATTTTTTTTATCTTTTGGAGAACATAATTTGAAGTCACTCCAATAGGCTTATCAATGAGAATCCAACCACTTATGTTTTTATTTATCATTATCTTTTTTTAAAATTTCAAACCTAAGTCTCGGCGTATATCGAAGCTCAATTTTACTAGAAAATTCTCTTTTAATTTTTACCGAATTTTCTTCAATTATTTTGTAAATCTGATCATCCTCATCCTGACGGCTTTTATTTAGTATATCAATGTAAACGGTTGCCGTCTTGCCATCTCCAGATAAAAAGACATGAGAGACAGAAATAAACATTCTTTTTCCGTTAGAATCATGTAAATCTTGGGTTAAAAAAACTTCAGCAATAGATTTCTTGATTAACGAAGAAATTTTGTCGATTCTTGATTGTTTTCTTTCTTCCTTAATTTTTTCTAAACTAAGGTTTTTTTTCATCTTTCTCTCTTAAATAAAACTCTAATCTATCATCCATAATGACATCGTTAAATTTTAAAAGAACTATTCCACATTCAAGACCATTTAAAACTTCTTTAACTTGATTCTTTTCTCTTCTAAGACTCTGGATCTCACATTCATGAACTTGTTTTTCATTTCTTATAATTTTAGCTATTGATTTTGATGTAACTTTTCCTTCCTCTATTATACAACCAGCAACCTTATTCGAATCTGATAATTCAAACACCTGTTTTACGGTTGCTTTTCCTATCAAAGTTTCAATAATTTTATCTTCATCTAGACCATCTATAATTTTTTGAGCTTCATCAATAACCTCGTAGATTATTGAAAAATATTTTATTGATATACCCTCTCTTTTAGATAATGTTTTAGCTTGAGAATTGGCTTTAACATTAAATCCAAAAATTTTTGCTTGAGAAGCAATTGCTAAAGTCACATCAGATTCATTAATTTCGCCAACTGCAGTATGAATTATTTTTATATCAATATTGTCAGAGTTCATTTTATTTAAACTCTGTTCAATTGCTTCTTTTGACCCATGAACATCTGCCTTTACAATTATTGAAATTGTTTTTTTATTTTCAAGTGAGGCACTCTTGATCATTTGATCAATTGAAACCTTTTGAATAGAGGAGTTGTCCTCTATACGCTTTTGTCTAGACCTATATTGAGTAACTTCCCTTGCTCTTGATTCGTTTTCAACAACTACTAATTTATCACCGGATTCTGGAGTTCCTGATAGTCCTATCAGTTCAACAGGATAACTTGGTAATGCCGTAGTAATTTTTTCTCCAGAGTCATTATGCATAGCTCTTACTTTGCCCCATTCTTTCCCAATAACTGCAATATTACCAATTCTTAATGAACCGTTTTGGATTAATGTTGAAACTACCGTACCCTTTCCTTTTTCGATCTTAGATTCAATAACTGTACCCTCTGCACTTCTATTTGGATTAGCTTTTAATTCAAGTATCTCTGCTTGAAGTAATATGGAATCTAATAAATTTTCTATTCCTTCTTTTGTTTTTGCTGAAACATTTACAAAAACATTTTGTCCTCCCATTTTTTCATTAATAATTTCATGTTTCATCAAGTCTGTCTCGACTTTTTGAGGGTTTGCAGTGGGAAGGTCAATCTTATTAATTGCCACTATGATTGGACAACCAGATGCTTTAGCATGATTTATTGCTTCGATTGTCTGCTCATTTACACTGTCATCGGCTGCAACTACCAATATTATAACATCTGTGATATTAGAACCCCTCGCTCTCATCTGGCTAAACGCAGCATGGCCAGGTGTATCTATAAAGGTTATCATTTGGCCTTTCTTTGCTTCAACTATATACGAGCCTATATGTTGGGTTATGCCTCCAGCTTCAGATAATGCAACTTTTTTTTCTCTAATAACATCTAATAAAGATGTTTTACCATGATCTACGTGACCCATTACTGTTACCACTGGTGGTCTAGGCATAAGATCTTTCTCCACATCTGACGGTCCACCCAATCCAACTTCTACATCTGACTCACTTACTCTTTTTGGAATATGGCCAAATTCAATTACTAAAAGTTCTGCAGTGTCTCCGTCAATGGTCTGGTTAATAGTGGCCATAACACCAAGCTTCATTAATTCTTTAATTAAATTTGATGACTTTTCAGCAAGTCTGGAGGCTAATTCATTAACGGCAATTACATCTGGAATAATAATTTCTCTTTTTTTTTTTTCTCTGGAATCAAAGCTATCTTTATTGTCTATGTTCGAGACACTTCTAAGTTTAGCTTTTTCTCGTGCTCTTTTTATTGCAGCTAAAGACCTTACTTTTTCATTATCATCGTCAAGTGCTTGAGATATAGTTAGTTTGCCTTGTCTTCTATTTTCAAAACTTTTAGGAGACTTAATAAACTTTGGTTGTTTTGGCCTTTCAGTTTCAGAAGTTTTTTGCTCTAAAGATATAGCAGGGTCGTTAAAGTTTTTTGCAACAGTTTTTTTAGGTGTTTTCTTGTCTTCTTCTCCGGTTTTACTAACTTCGACATTATCAATTTTTGATTCATCAGGCTTAGCTTTACTTACCCCTGTAATGCTCCCCTCAAGTTTGGAATCTGTTGATTTGGGTTGTTCTATTATTTCATTTTTTGAAAAACCAGTCAAAGATCTCCTCTTTTTCACTTCTACTGAAACGGATCTACTTCTTCCATGAGAAAAGCTTTGCTTTATCTGACCAGCATTGATAGTTTTTTTTAATTGAAGCCTACCTGTTGAATTCGGCTTTTTATTCTTATCTTCTTCCATTTATTCTTAACTTTTAAACCAATGCTTTCTTGAGTCCATAATTATTTCGTCAGCTTTCTCTTTATCCATTTCTCTAAAAATTTCTATAAGTTCAGAATTAGACAAATCTGCAAGTTGATCTCTAGTTTTTATTTGATTTTCATTCAATTTCATTAATTGATTAGTATTGAAAAAATGGTTATTAAGTAAATAATCATCAAAACCAGATTCTTTTAGTTTGGACAAATTTTCGATTCTTATTTTTTCGACACAAGCTTTTGCTCTCTCAATCAATTCTTTTGATAAATTTTCATCAAAACCTTCAATTGAGGTAAGTTCTTCCAAAGAAACCAATGCAACCTCATCTATTGTGGAAAAACCTTCGGTAACTAAAAGATGTGCTATGACTTCATCAACATCTAATTGACTAATAAATTTCTGTGATAAATTTTTAAACTCTTCATTTCTACGATCGGATTCCTGAGAGGTTGTAAGTATATCTATGCTCCATCCAGAGAGTGAGCTTGCAAGTCTTACGTTTTGGCCTTTTCTTCCAATTGCCAAGCTAAGTTGTTCATCTGGAACAATTACATCTATTTTTTTTAAGTCTTCTTCTATTATGACCTTATCCACTTCTGCCGGTCCTAAAGCATTAACAACAAATGTTGCTATATCCTCGGACCATAGAACTATGTCAATCTTTTCTCCTTGTAATTCGTTAACAACCGCTTGAACTCTACTCCCACGCATACCCACGCATGCTCCAACTGGGTCTATGCTTTTCTCTTTTGTGTAAACAGCAATTTTTGCTCTACTACCCGGGTCTCTCGAAACTGATTTTACTTCTATAATTCCGTCATAAATTTCTGGAACTTCCTGAAAGAATAGCTTTACTAGAAAATTATTATGNGCTCTAGATAAGAAAATTTGTGGGCCTTTAAGATCATGTTTAACTTCATGAATATATGCTCTTATTCTGTCAGATCTTCTGAATATTTCTCTATTTAANAATTCTTCTCTTCTTAAGATTGCCTCTCCTTTTCCTAAATCTACAATTAAGTTNCCGTACTCAACTCTCTTAACAATTCCATTAACTATCTCCCCAACTTTGTCTTTAAACTCGTTAAACTGCATTATTTTTTCTGCTTCTTTAACTTTAGAGAATATTACCTGTTTANCTGTTTGAACTGCAATTCTTCCAAAATCAAGAGGGGGTAGTTCTTCTTTTACGTGTTCGCCAACNTTTAANGATTTGTGTTCATTATTTAAACTAGATAAATTTATTTTATTTATTCTCTCTTCAGATGGTAAAGCANTTAAGTCTTCCACAATTTCTTGATAGCGAAACAATCCTATTCTACCGGTTTTTTTATCNACGTGAGCTCTAATNTCTAGCTCAAATCCATACTTNGTTCTTCCAGCTTTAGCAATGGCTAATTCCATAGCATCGATAACTTCTAGCTCATCAATGCCTTTTTCCTTGGCTATATTCTTTGCAACATCNATTATGTCAAATGTAGCANTATCTCTGATATCTTCTTTTTCCAATCTACTTTACCCTCAATTAATTTACAAAATTTTAAACTATGTTTNGAAAATTGAAATAGNTTAGCATATTCATACCAATACTTNAATAAAACTTAAATAATTTAATAAATTTTTTTTATTTTCTAAANATAAAAAAATTAATTTTTTTTTTTTCAATTATAGCNTTGTTATAGTATTTTGTTGGAAAAAGATCCACATCATTAAATTTTAAATTTTTTTGATTCAATCCNAATAACTTAAAGAATCTTTCTTCTAAAAAACACTTAAGAATTTGNTTNGAATAATCTTGATCATCNGTTGCAATAAATATTTTTGATTNATCAGTNGTAATGATTTTNAGTTTTTTTACAAATTCATTATTAATCAGTCTTCTTTTGTTATGTTTTTTTTTTNGCCATGGATCAGGGAATAAAACATAAATTTTGTTAAATCTTAAATTTCTTATTAGTTTAAATAGATTCCAAAATTCCAAATCTGTAAAGTATACATTTTTCGCAGAATATAATTCAATTTTCTTCATTAATTTAACAGCGCCAGATAAAAAAGGATCGCATGCTATAAAAATTTCTTTTTTGCGTTCTTCTGACTGAAGTATGATATTATCACCTGTTCCATAACCAATTTCTAAATTTACTAAACTAGGTTTTTCCTTAATCCTTAATTCTAAATCTTTGAAATTCAATTTATCAAAAAAAAAGGGAGAACTTTCAAGGTCTTTATAATTAAATTTTTTTTTATTTCTGGAGAGCTTTCTTCCATAAAATGGTAGCATCTATTTAGTAGTCATTTGATATTTTTTCTGCTAGGTCAGTTTTTTCCCAAGAAAAACTTCCAGTGTTCGAATCAAATTCTCTTCCAAAATGGCCATATGTTGCAGTTGGTTGATAAATGGGTCTGTCTAATTTTAAATAAGTTTTAATTCCTTCCGGTGATAAATCAACATAAGAATTAATAATTTTAATAATTTTTTTTGAGTTTACTTCTGATTCCTTATCAGTTTTTAGATAAATTGATATTGGTTGAGCAACCCCAATAGCATATGAAAGCTGTATTAAACATTTTTTTGCCAGCTTACTTGCTACAACATTTTTTGCTAAATATCTTGCTATGTAGGCTGCTGATCGATCGACTTTTGTATAATCTTTTCCAGAAAATGCACCTCCTCCATGAGGTGCCGATCCACCATATGTATCAACTATAATTTTTCTACCAGTTAAACCAGTATCTCCGTCAGGACCGCCAACAACAAACCGTCCGGTAGGATTTATTAAAATTTGTTTTGATTCAGGAAGTATCTCGGATGGGATAGAGCTTTCAACAATTTCAATAACTTTACTCCTAATTTCTGATATTTTTACATCTGCAAGATGTTGCGTAGACACAACAATAGATGAAATACTTTGGGGTTTTCCATTAACGTATTCCATTGAAACTTGGCTTTTAGAATCAGGTCCAAAAAAAGTTTCGTTGTTTCTTCTATATTCTGATAGAGCACGAAGGATATTATGAGAATAAAAAATNGGCGCCGGCATAAGTGATTTTGTCTCTGAACAAGCAAAGCCNAACATTATNCCCTGGTCTCCNGCTCCAATAAATTTATCTGAGTCGACTCCTTGAGATATATCTTGAGATTGTTTGTGTAAATAATTTTCAATTTTTAGATCTTGCCAGTGAAAACCATCCTGTTCATATCCAATTTCTTTAATCTTTTCTCGAATTCTACCATNAATTTTTTCATTATTTACACTTTCAATGTTTTCATTGATTTTAACTTCTCCTGACAAAATAACTCTATTAGTTGTTGTAAGAGTCTCGCACGCTACCCGAGAATTTTTATCTGCTTCCATATACATATCTACTATTAGATCTGAAATTTGATCACAAATTTTGTCTGGGTGTCCTTCGGAAACAGATTCACTTGTAAAAATAAAATTGTCTTTATTATCTGTCATTAAATGAAATTAGTATTTCATAATTATATATTTTTCAAACTTTTTCTTTTTTTTATAATTAAATCAATTAAAAAACTTACAATAAAAATAAAAATNAACATCANCAAAACAGTCTTATTTCCATATTCAACAAAAAAAGTAGAGTTTTTTCTTAACAAAATATCTCGCTGAATGATGCCTCTTTCATTTAACTCTATCCTTTCAAGAGTTTTCCCATTTGCGTCTGTAATTGTTGAAATTCCTGAATTTGCAGATCT
This sequence comes from Pelagibacteraceae bacterium TMED65, assembly GCA_002167215.1. The sequence continues at coordinate 18,330 of NHDS01000018.1, read as the reverse complement.
GACAAGTGGCACACCCTTTTCTACAGATCTAAATATGGAAGCAGTTAAATGCTGTATTGGTCCAGTTGTGTTGCCAAACCAAGCATCATTAGTGATGTTTATAATTAGCATANTTTTATTGTGATTGAAGGATTGAAAAATAGCTTCATAACAAATTGAAGGTTCAAATCCAATAATTTTGTTATTNAAACTTATTGTNAGAAAATTCGATTTATTTCCTTCACTGAAGTCAGTCTGNCCTGGNGTTAATTTTANAAAATTAAANANTGATCTTAATGGAATAAATTCTCCGAATGGGACCAATCTTCTTTTATCATAAAAATTAACAGTATTATTTTGAATTACATATAAAGAGTTATAAATTTCAAAATTCTTTCCAGTAAAGTTTCTTCTTAGACCTCCAGTTATTAAAGTTGTATTTTTATTAAGATTGCTTTTTATATATTCTAACAAATTATTTTGTTCATTAAGATAAACTGTTAAAGCCACTTCTGGCCAAATTACTAACAATTCATCTTCAGGGTTTTTTTTTTTTGAGAGCTCTATTAGATTTTCAATATGTTTTTCAAAATAAGATTTTCTCCATTTTTCTTTTTGAGGTATGTTTGGTTGAATTATTCTTAAAGATACCGTTTGAGTTTGATTAGATAAATTTGTTGCTCCAGAAATTGGGAAAAAAAAAAGCAAAGTAGGTAATGAAAAAATTGAGATTATAAAATATTTAAATTTTTTTTTTATCAATAACAAACTTAATAAAGTAATCCAGTATGTGGTTAAAATTGAAAGCCCAAAAACACCAATAAAAGAAACAATTTTAATTAACCTGTTATCAAATACCCAGATATGTCCTGCTAAATTAAATGGTAAACCACCAAATATAAAAGACCGAAGATATTCTGAAAAAAATAGCATTAAAGAAATCACAAAAACAGTCATAAAAAGTAAATGTTGATGATTATTAAATTTATTAAGAAAAAATCTGATCAATATGCATGACACTAAATAAAATATTGCCATCACTGTTGGGAATAAAATAACAATGAATGGTACTAAGAAAAAGTGTTCATCATAAACTAAAAATGGATTAACTATCCAATGCATTGAAGACAAAAAAAACCCAGCTCCAAAGCACCAACCAGATATACCACTAGTTGTATAATCTTGGTTTTTAAAAAGACCTTTGATTAAAACGTAATATCCAATAAAATATACTGGAATTAAATAAGAAAAAGAGATTGAAATACCGCTTAATAAACCACCAATAAAAATTTTTAAATAGAATTTTGACTTACTTAACATTTACAAGAATTCTTTTTATTTTTCTCGTATCCGCATCCCTTATAGTGAACTCCAAGCCACTTTTATGACTTATAACTTCACCTCTACTCGGTATTTTTCCCAATAAATTAAAAACCAATCCTCCAACTGTATCAATATCTTCTTTTTCTTCGTCAGAAAAATATCCTCCAATTTTTTTTTCTAAATCTTCTACTGTCAATCTAGCAGATACATCATAAGTTTTTTTTGATATTTTTTTAATTTCCTCTATTTCTTCAAAATCATGTTCGTCTTTAATTTCTCCTACTATTTCTTCAACTAAATCTTCAATGGTCACCAAACCATTTGTGCCTCCAAATTCATCTACCACTATAGACATATGAATTTGTTCCGATCTCATTTTTAAAAGAAGATCTAAAATTTTCATAGACGGAGATGAAAATAGTATTTTTCTAATTATTTTTTTTGGTAATTTAATACTATTTTTACTTCTAGCATTGTTACTTACTTTCTCAAATAAGTCTCTAATGTGAATCATCCCAATTATTCTATCTAAATTTTTTTCAAATACAGGGATTCTTGAATGTTTTGTTTTATTTATAAAGCTAATTAAATCATTCACTTTAGTTTCAGAATGAGCTGCATCAATATCTGCACGAGGAATCATGACATCCTCAATACATTTATCATTTAAATTGATAACATTTTTGAAAATATTCTTTGTTCCATCATCTATTTTTTCTGTACCATTTTTATTATCTTCAATTAAGTCTTCTAATACATTTTTGATATTTTCTTTATCACTAGATTTAAAAAAAGAGTTAATTTTTGAATAAATTATCTTTATCATTAGAGAAACTTAATTTGAAACTCTGTTAAGTATTTTAAGAAGAATGTCTCTCTCTTTTTCTTCCATAATTTTAGCATCTAAGTTATTTTCATGATTATAACCTTTTAAATGCAATAGACTGTGCGTTAACATATGAAGTAGATGGTCATAAAAATGTTTTTTCTGCTCTTTAGCTTCTGATAATATTTTCTCTAAGGAAATCACAATATCTCCTAGCATGTAACAATTTTTATTATTATCTAGCATTCTGTTTTCATTTTGAGAAAAAGACAAAACGTTNGTAACTTTATTAATATTTCTATATTTAAAATTAATTTCTTTAATTTTATCATTATTTGTTAAAAAAACTGAAACATAAACCTCNTCACTACCATTCTTTAACATTTCAAGTATAAGATCAATCGAATTTTCAACAAAATTTTTTACTTTAAGTGTTTCAAACTTTCTGTCACAGTCAAACTTGATTTCAATCATTCTTTGTATTTTTTTTATATTCCTGTCCAACTCCTTGTAATCTCTCAAATTCTTCGTATTTAGATACAATTTTAGAAACAAGTGAATTTCTAACTACGTCTTTATCAGTGAACTCGACAAAACCAATATCATCAATATTTTTTAAGATCCTCATAGATTCTCTTAGTCCTGATTTAGTTCCCGAAGGTAAATCAACCTGAGAAAGATCACCGTTTACAATCATCTTTGAATTTTCTCCTAGTCTAGTTAAAAACATTTTCATTTGGATTGCTGTTGTATTTTGTGATTCATCTAAAATGATAAAAGAATTTGATAGTGTTCTACCTCTCATAAATGCAAGTGGAGCTATTTCTATTAATCCGTTTTCGATTTTTTTTAAAACTTCTGAAAATGACAACATATCATTCAATGCATCATAAATTGGGCGTAAATAAGGATCAATCTTTTCTTTTAAATCTCCAGGAAGAAAACCCAGCCTTTCTCCAGCCTCGACAGCAGGTCTTGATAAGATTATTTTATCAATTTGACCTGATTTTAGCATAGATACAGCTAATGCGACAGCTAGATATGTCTTTCCAGTCCCTGCAGGACCACAACAAAAGACTAAATCTTTCTTCTTAACCAAATTGAAATATTCAACTTGTTTTTTAGATCTTGGCTTAATAAGCCTCTTTCCGGCAGAAAAAGAAAGCGAATCAATACTCTCGATTTTGTTGGACACTTGACTTTTCAAATCCTTAAAAATATTTATCTTTCCTTTTAGTTCTCCTACATCCAAAATATTGTTTTTTTTTACGTCTTCATACAAACTTTCTAATAGATTTTTAGTGACTTCAACATCATCTTTATTTCCGCTCATTTGTAAGAAATTTCCCCTTGTCGTAATCGATACTGACATTTCTAGTTCAACTAATTTTAAGTGCTTGTCATGTTCTCCATAAAGCACGGGTAGTAAAGAATTTTCCGTAAATGAGATGGTTTTAGAACACATTTTTTGAATTTGTTTGGATTTTTTTTTCAATTTTTTATTAGTCAACTAACTTTCCATGGAAAGAAAATGAAGTGAGTTTTTGTATTTTGACTTTTATTAACTTTCCAATAATGTTTTGATTTGAAGTAACATGAACAGGTTGTAAGTGAGGAGTTCTTCCAACAAATTGTTTGTCTTTTTTTCCTTTCCCAGAAAACAAGACACTAACAGTTTTATCTAGAAAAGATAAGTTAAAATTCTCTTGTTGGTTATTTAAGACTTGTTGCATTTTTTTTAATCTCATATTAGATTTATCTTCACAAACTTGATTTTTTCTTACAGAAGCAGGAGTGCCTGGTCTTGCAGAATATTTAAATGAATATGAGCTTGCAAATTTTACTTTATCAATTAAATCAAGAGTATCTTGAAAGTCCAAATCTGTTTCTCCAGGATATCCAACTATAAAATCTGATGAAAAGGCAATGTCTTTAACTTTATTTCTAATCTTTTTTATAAGTTTTATATAAAACTCCTTAGAATGCTTTCTATTCATACTTTTTAAGATTTTATCAGAACCTGCTTGGATAGGAAGGTGAAGAAATGGCATCATTTTGGAATTGATTTTGTGCTCATTAATCAGTGAATCATCTATATCAATTGGGTGAGAAGTTAAATACCTTATTCTTTCTATCCCATTTATCCTAGATAGAATTTCACATAAACCTCCAAGAGAGACATTTTTTTTTTTCCTTTCTCAAATATACTAGAAGAGTAGGAACTTACATTTTGACCTAAAAGTGTGATTTCTTTTGTTCCATTTTGAGCAAGATTTTTAGTTTCGGCAAAAATATTTTCAACTGGTCTTGAAAATTCTGCACCTCTTGTGTAAGGCACTACACAAAATGAGCAAAATTTATCGCAACCTTCTTGTATGGTTATTAATTTACTTACATTTTTTTGAGAACTTGGAATTAATGATTCAAATTTTTCTTCACACATGAATTCATTATGTACTTTTTCCTCATTAGAATTTTTAAGAACGTTGGGAAGTTTGTGAAAACTCTGAGGACCCAAAATATAATCAACACTTTTATTTCTCTTTAATATTTCATTACCTTCGGCTTGAGCCACGCACCCAGTAACTATAATATGCATTTGTTTTCCAATTTTTTTCTTATTTTCTTTGAATTTGGACAGCCTCCCTAAATCTGAGTATAATTTTTCAGAAGCTTTTTCTCTGATGTGACAAGTATTTAAAATAGCAATATCTGAATCTTCAAAGTTGTTTGATGCTTTGTATCCGTTGAAAGTAAGTAAATCATTCAATTTCTCAGAATCATATTCATTCATCTGGCAACCATATGTTTTAATAAAAAAGAACTGATCCATTTGTTAAATAATTAAATGATTTTTTACGTTTTACAAGAATTTAAATTCATAAAGTTTGATTTTATTATCTATTTCTAGTGATCTAAAATCTTGTTTTACTTGATTGGAAATAATTTCATAAGAAAAACGACAGGCATGTTTTCTATCACTAAAGAATTTAAAATTTTTTGGATCATGGAATTTTACATTTACTTCACTTATCCCAAGTCCAAGGAACTTCCAAGCGTGTGGAAGCAAATCCATACCGCCAAACCATGCTAAAAAAGGACGAAAAAATTTGTCAAGTGGGAGACCATCTAATTTATTATAGGTAATTGAAATTGGCTGAATACGGAAATCTTCTAGTTTTTCTGAATCTATTAATTTAAACAAAGAGCTTTTAAACTTAAGGACCTTCGACCCATCACTAGAAGTTCCCTCGGGAAATAAGATTACATTCATACCTTCCTTCATATTTTTTTCAATAAGTCTCATTTGCTCTCCAACCAATCTAGTATTCTCTCTCTCAATAAAAATTGTTTTCCCAATTAAACATAATTTATTAATGATAGGCCATTTTTTTATATCTGATTTTGCCACGAAAACTGCGTTTATCAAAGACCCTAGGACAAGTATATCTAAATAAGATATGTGATTTGAAATAAACAACACATTTTTTCTTTCTGGAAATCCTGATAAATTTATCTTTATTCCGAAAATTTTTCTTAAACCATTAAAGAATATTTTATAAAAGAAAAAAAAATGCTTTTTGAAAAAAATTAAGTTTAAGAATTGTAGTAGCCCTACTACCAGAACCCATGGGACGCAAATAAGAAATCTCAAACAAGATAATAATGGAGAATAAAGCATCAATGCTCGCTGTTAAAGGAAAGTTGAGCATATTTTTTTAATATTTTTTTTGAGTCTAATACTATTAATACATCAGTTGTATTGAATTCATTATCTATAATTGCGCCATTTCCTACCCAGGCACCAACTCTTAAATATGCTTTTATTAGCGGTGGTAATTTTCTAAACTCTTCATCAGAATCTATCAAACCCTTGTCAATTAATTTAAAATTAGCTTTTAAGTTTTTATGTGGTGAAGTTTTCAAATTATCAGGAGGTCTGTGATAATGATATAAATAGGATAATTGTTCCGTAAATAATTTATGATTGCTCGAGGGAAAACTGGCACATCCAAAGGTAAGCTCGACTTGATTATTAATAATATATGTTGCAAGCCCCCTCCATAATAGCTTTATTATTCTTCCATCTCTGTAATTTTGATGGACACAAGATCTTCCTGCTTCAAGCAAAGTTGCTCTCTTTTGTGAGAACAAATTTTTTATATTAAATTCTGATTGACTGTAAAATTTAATTTTTTGTAAATACTTGGGTTTTAAAAGAAGTCTATATGTACCAACGACAAATTCCTCTGAAACTGATCTATCAATAACTACTAAATGATCACAATATTTATCGAATTCATCAGAATCAAAATCAGCACTCGCTGATTTTTGAAAAAAGCTCTCATGTCTTAATTTTTTAGCTTTATTTATTAATTTATCTGAGTCGTTGATTATCTTGACTAAAAAACTTCCTTTTTGAATATTAAAGTTCCTTGCATTAGTAGGTTTTATTAACGGATAATTTTTTACGTTATTTGTTTTACTTTCTTTTTCAGAAAATCTTTTTGTGTAAATAACATTTTTTGCAACAAATTTCATTTTATCAAAAATTGATTTTAATGCTTCAATCTTTCTAAAACTCTGATGATCAACTTTGTTTTTTTGATCTTTTGCTTTCAATTGGAACGGCATATAATTCTAATCTGTAGTCAATTAACTTGAAACCCATTTCTTTTGCAACTTGTTTTTGCATTGCATCAACAAGTGTATTTCTAAATTCTTTAACATTACCGCTTCGAACATCAATTAGGTGGTGATGGTTTTCTCTAACAGTTTCATATCTAGAGCTGTATCCTTTGAATTCATGTTTTTCAAGTAGATTGTTATCTTCAAACAACTTTATTGTTCTGTAAACAGTTGCAATTCCAATTCTTTTATCAACTTTTGATGCTCTACTGTAAACTGACTCTACATCCGGATGGTCGGTCGACTCTGAGAGTACTTTAACAATTACCTTCCTTTGTTCTGTCATTTTTAGTCCAAGTTTGTTGCATTTTTCTAGAAGTGAATCTTTCATAATAATAACAATAAATTGCGGTTATGTTAAATATTTATTAAGTTATACTAGTAATAAAAAAAAAATTAATCATTACCAACTATAACATAATAGAATAAAAATGAAAAAAAAAGTTTTAGATATTACTAATATGTCATGCCCTATGAGTTTTCTAAAGGCTAAAGAATTTTTAAAAACAAATATAAATATTGAAAAAAGAATAATTATTAAAGGTGAAAGAGATTTTTGCTTATTGAACAACTCACTAAAAAGAAATTATGAAATAAGTGTGACAAAAAAAGGTAAGGATATTTTTGAGATAGATTTAGCATAATTTTAAATTATAAGATTCATTGTGTAAGAATCTTCAAAATATTCTCTATCGTTATAATAATTTTTTCTCTTACCACAAAAAACAAAGTTGTTTTTTCTATATAATTTAATTGCTGTAAGATTATTCTCATTAACATCTAAAATAATTTTACTTAGTTTGTTGGTTTTACAATAATATATACATTGCCTAAGAAGGTTACCTGCAATTCCTTTATTACGATGTTTAGGATCAACAAATAAGGAATATATTTCTATGAAATTATCAATTTTCTTAAAAAAACAGAATCCATTAATTTTTTTTTGGTAAACAAAAACTATACCCTTAAAAGTATTATCTTTAATAAAAGTACTCAGTTCCTCTGGTTTCCATATATTGTTACCAAAATCTTCTTTATTTTTTTGTTGTAAAATAAAGATTTCATCACAATCATTGTGATTAATTTTTTTAAAAAAATTTTTATTCATAATACGTATGGTGGTAGTTTATTTCTTGAGTATTCTTTCCATATCCTAAAAAAACAGCTCGCGCAATATCCTTAGCTGATGTTTTGAAAGAAAATACTTCATTATTTTTAAAGCCAACTAAATGAGTAATATTTTTTTTTGAATCAGACAAGACGATAAGATCCTTTATTTTTATTTTTTTTTTATTTATGTATTCGTATGTTTCTGAAAAATTTCGATTTTCATATTTTTTTTTGGATTTATAAATAGTCCCAAATAATCTATAATGTCGAAAAAAAAAATTATTATTAATTGCTTTAAAAAAAACTATCACATTCTTTTTTTTTTTTTCTAGATTAGAAAGGTAAACATCAAATTCACTTACTGTTTTAATCTTAGATTTTGTAATCAAAGAAATACCTTGCGCAATAGCTTTTATAGATCTTTGAGCTGTATAACTTCCAGGCCCTGTTGAAAAAAAAATAGAATCTATTTTTAAATTTTTTTTTTCAAAGATCTTTTTAATCAATAAAAAAATATCATCAATTTTACGATCCTCGATTTTTTTTTCAAAAAATCTCTTTAATTTGCTATTTTGATACAGAGCAATTGAAATTCTTTGACTTGAACTATAAATAGATAGTGATAACATAAACTTTTTTTAAAATGAATCAAAACTTAATCAAAGTAAATAAAAAAGATTTTCCAGTTTTAATTGATCTCAGATATGCAACAAATAATAATTTCACAAACAGTAGACTCTATTCTTCAGATGCTTGTTTTATTCATAAAGTTGCTTACGAGCACTTACATTTAGCCGTAGAAATTGCTAAAAAACAAGATCTTTTACTTAAGATTTTCGATGCTTACAGACCATCATATGTTCAAGAAAGATTGTGGGAATGTTTACCTGATCCAAATTTTATAGCACCACCAAATAAAGGCTCTCCACATTCTAGGGGAGTCGCAATTGACCTAACACTTGCAGATAAAAGAGGAAACGAACTTGACATGGGAACCGGTTTTGACGAATTCTCAAGGCTCTCTTATCATGGATGTTTAGATATTTCTGCAAAATCTTACAAAAATAGACTTCTATTACTTGGTATAATGATAGATGCTGGTTGGGATTTCTATAGAAATGAATGGTGGCATTATCAATTATTTAATTCAAAAAAATTCCCAATTATTTCAAATATATNATGAGTTTTTTTAAATTTCTTTTAGTCTTTANTTTTATTTTTCTTCCTCAAATCTCNAAATCTTANCACCCAAAAATTACAGTTNTAATGTATCATAGATTTGATAACGAAAAACATTTAGCTACAAGNATATCAAAAGANAAATTNAATCAACATATANATTTCCTNTTAAAAAATAATATTAAAGTAAAGCCATTAAATGAATTAGTTGAAATTTTAAATGAGAAAGAAAAAATATCAGAAGATTTGGTGTTTATTACTGTAGATGACGCCTACAGGTCATTTTATGAAATTGGTTTTCCGATTTTAAAAAAAAATAAGATTCCTTTTAGTATTTTTATTTCTTCTAAATTCATATCAAAAAATCAGAATTCGGATTATATGAGTTGGGAAATGCTCAAAGTTCTCTCAGAAAACAATGGTTTAATACTTAATCATTCAAAAAGTCATAGAAGTTTATTAAATTTGAGTCATAAGGAATTGAAAGAAGACATTAAACAAAATCAGATCAGTATTAACAAAAAATTAGGAATACAACCTAAAATCTTTTCTTACCCTTATGGAGAAAGTAATAACGAAATAGAAAAAATCATAAAAAATATGGGTTACCAAATTGCATTTTCTCAACACTCGGCCCCTGTTGCAGTNAATGAAAATAAATTTAGATTGCCAAGATATTCATTAAATGAGGAATTTGGTGATCTCGAAAGNTTNAAGTTAATCCTAAGCTCNTATCCTTTAAAAATNAGTCAACTAAATTTTAATGATACAACAGTAAATACTGAAACCTTAGANTTAAGATTCAAAACNGAATTTCCNTCTAANCTNATTAATTGTTTCATAAATAACTCTGCCCAANTGCAAAAAAAAAACAATGNAAAAGAAGTTCTTTTGCACATTAAAAATCTTAGAGTTGATAATAGATATAGGGTGAATTGTACTTATAAACATACTGACAACAAAATATTTTGGTTTGGCAAGATGATTAAAAGAGTTAATTAATTCATTAACCCTTGAACTTTATCAAACTTCATGAAATTATTTGTTTCGATAAGATATTTGATATCTTTAACATATTCTAAATTTCTTTCAGAGTAGTTTGTCATATAANTAGCTAGAGAATTTCCTAACAAATCCTCTCCATTCATTCTTAATTTTCTTCTTTCCTGTCTAAAATCCTCATATGCCCTGTGGGTGTTAATATTTTTCAAATAGGAACCAACAGATTCTGATAAGTTAGCAAATTTCTTAACATAAAATTTTTGATCATCTCTTCTTTCTCTTGGTTTGATCCCACTTTTTTTGTCAAAAGTGTATTGTCCAAATATAGCATTTCCCTCATTTAGATATCTTGATGAACCCCAACCACTCTCAATTGCTGCTTGAGAAAGTGNTAAAGANAATGGAACAATNTCAACTCTNATTAGTAAATTACCTAAACTTGACTCTGAATAATTGTACTTTTCACTCAGCTCAAATAACCAATTAGGCCAAAATTCCCTTGAAAAACTTTCTCCATCAGACTGATTCCACCAATCTAAAATTTTTTTTCTATCCTCAAGTATTTTTCTATTTTCTATAAAAATTATTGGCAGCAAGGTATTAATAAAAAGATTTTTTCTTTTTTTTACTGAGTTTATATTCATAAAATCTTTAGGCCAACTAGAAAATATTATTAAGCTAGATGATGGTTCATTCATAAAGGATTCTACTGAAAAATTATATTTATCAAAAATATCTATCATTTCTTCCGCTTCACTAATGTAGTCAACTGTAGATTTGCTAGTAAAGTAATCAAGAACCGACTTATTTTGCACTCTAAAGCTTATAGATGAGGTGTTAAAGTTTTTAATTTTTGAGAAGCTTTTGTAAAACCCGATTGCTAGATTGACAAGTAGAAAAGAGATTAAGAGGATAACTAAATTTCTGTAGAGAGCATTAGTTTTATTCATTATTGGTTGACAGCTTCAACAGAAACAATCTCTGGTATATAATATTTTAGCATGTTTTCTATTCCAGATTTAAGAGTGATTGTTGAACTAGGGCAACCAGAACATGCTCCTCTTAGTTCTAAAAAAACCACNCCTTNTTTTAATTTNACGAAACTTATATCTCCACCATCTTGAGCTACAGCAGGTTTTATCCTTTCATCTAATAATTCNTTTATTTTTNTTACTATTNCGAGATCTTNTTNNGAATATTTTATTTTTTCTCTAGAATCTTGCTCACCTGGGCCTTCATTTGAAATTTGATTTCCTGTTGTAAAAAAATCTAAAATAGTTGAGAGTAGTGTTGGCTTTAAGATTTCCCACTCAACATTTTCAACTTTAGTAATCGTTAAGAAATCCTTACCAATAAACACACCACTAACGTTTTCATTTAAAAATAATTCTCTAGCAAGATTATTATCTTTAGCATCATCTTTTGTTTTAAATTCAAGTGTTCCGGATTCCAGAATAGTTTTACCAGGCAAAAATTTTAGTGTTGCTGGGTTGGGTGTATCTTCAGTTTGAATAAACATAATATTAAATTAATTAAATCATGACAAATTGTCAATTTCTTCTTCTGTTAAAGTTGGAGGTATTATTGTTATTGGAACTTTTATTTTTGAGCTATACTTCATTGCAAAGGTATTGATCAAGGGATCTCTTCCTGTTTTGACAGGAGAAGATGCTAAAACAAAATTAGAAATAAATTTATTTGCATCCAAAAACTTTATTATACATTCCACTCTATCTCCCTTCATTATAAATTTCTTAGGTTTTTTATCAGTAAATTTAAGAATATAATTTTCATATTCTTTTATCTTTGATTCTGCTTCCTCTCTTAGTTCAATCTCAGCAATATCCTCAACTGCTTTCCAATGACTAAATTCTAGAGTCTCAAAAGTATATAAAAGTGCAACTCTTCCTTTTGTTCTGGCAGTTCTTCTAGCTGCATATCTTATTGCATTAAATATCTCATTTGAGTCATCTAAAACAACTAAAAATGTTAACTCTTTTTCTATCATAGATATTTTCTAAAAACAAAACCAGCAGACAATCCTAAACCTATCGCGATCATAGCAGAAAAAAGACCGTATATAAATGAGAATTTGTGAGCAAATTTAAAAATAAAAGAGCTTAGTCCAGGTTTAGATACTTTAATCTCAATTTTTTTACTTTCAAAATTATTTATACTATCCATAATATTTAGAGAAACAGTATATATTCCTTCAGGAGAGTTTTTGGGTAACTTAACTGGAATTTTAAAAAAGTTTGGAATTTTTTTATTTATAGTTTGAAATGAGTTATTTTTTATTCGGAACAAATCCAGTGACATTTTTTTTTCTATTAAGTCCTTTTTTAGGTTGTCGTCATCTTTCCCTATTAATTTAACATTATCAAATAAATCCTTTTTAACTTCAAAATCAATCTCATCATCGTCTTTATTTGTATAATAATGAAACAATCCAGGATAAATAAACTCACCTGTTTTACTCCATGACCACATACCAAAAATTTTATTCTTCTTTTGTAATATTACTTTTTGACTAGGTCCTTTTATTTTCAAAACTAGAGAACTTGTAGAATTTGTATATCCAAAAATTGTGAAGTCAGCATTTAAATCATCTTTAGAAATTTTAATATTTCTTTCGGACAAATCAAAAATTAAAACCTGAGAGTTTATTTCCTTAAAAACTAATACAATAGAAGTTATAACAAGTAACTTTGATAATAATATTTTAAACATTTTGTAAAATAATCCTTGAGTTATTGAGTGGTTCATTAACCAACTCAATACCCATTTTTATACACACAACCAAAACTATCATGGCTAAAAGAACTCTTATTTGTTCGCCTTTAAATTTAGAAGTAAATTTTGAACCATATTGAGCACCTACAACACCGCCAATCAAAAGAAAAATTGCTAATATTAAATCAACAGAATAGTTAAATGTTGCATGAAGAATAGATACATTTAGTGTAACAAAAACAATTTGAAAAAGTGATGTTCCTATTGCAAGGACAGTGCCCATTCTAAAGATATAAATCATAGCAGGGACCATTACAAATCCTCCTCCCACTCCCATAAATGCCGATAATAAACCAACAAAAATACCAACAAAGATTGGTAATAATATAGAGATATAAATTTTGGAATTCCTGAATTTCAACTTCAAAGGCAGAAGATCTAAGAAAGTTCTTTCTCTTTTTATAGCTTTATTTTCGGTTTTTTTTTCTTTGAAGATTGAAATTGTACTTTCAATCAACATGAGTGTTCCAATCACCGCCAAAAAAAGTATATAAAGAAATTTAATAATTAAATCAATATTTCCTGATTCTTTTAAAAAGTTAAATAATATTACACCTATAGTAGACCCAAATATACCTCCTACAAGGAGAAACGCTCCAATTTCATAGTCAATATTTTTTTTAAGACCATGAGCCATTGCACCAGAAACAGAAGACCCTAAAATCTGAACAGACTCTGTTCCTACGGCGGTCGCAGGCGGTATTCCCATAAAAATCAATAAAGGNGTCATCAAAAAACCACCTCCAACTCCAAATAANCCTGACATAAAACCAACAATAAAACCAAAGAATAAAATTAAAATTAAGTTTATTTGTATGTCAGCTATTGGAAGATAAAAACTCATGCCCCAAAAAATCCAATTATATTCTTTAATTCTTTAAGATTTTTTTCTGAAATTTCATCTGCTCTCTCTGACCCTTTTTTTATTATAGTGTCGAGATAANTTTCGTCCTCTAATAATTTTTTCATTTCAACAGAAATCTTAGAAATCTCCTCACCAACTAGATTACTTAAGTCCTTCTTGAAAGCACTAAAATCTTTAATTTTGTAATCCGATATTATTTTTTCTGATGAAAGATTACTCAATGCTGCAAATATGTTAATCAAATTTAAAATTTCTGGCCTATTATCTAGTTCTAGAATTTCATTAGGAAATGGAAGAGAGTCCGTTTTTGCTTTTTGAATTTTTTTTCTTATCATTTCTGAATCATCAGTCATATTTATTCTTGATTGCTCGGAGGGGTCAGACTTACTCATTTTTTTTGACCCATCCTTTAGACTCATCACTCGTGTAGCCTTTCCTGTAATAACTGGTTCAGGTATTGGGAAAAAATTATGATTATAGTTTCTATTAAACGCTTGTGCTATGTCTCTGCATAATTCTAGGTGTTGCTTCTGGTCCTCACCCACAGGGACATGTGTTGATTTATAAAGTAAAATATCTGCTGCCATTAGAACCGGGTATGAATATAGCCCTAAAGGTGCTTTCTCTTTATTTTTACCCGCTTTGTCCTTAAATTGAGTCATTCTATTCAACCATCCAATAGGTGTGTGACAACTTAAAATCCATGACAGTTCGCTGTGTCCTGATACATTTGATTGAGCAAATATAATATTTTTGTTAGGGTCGATTCCTGCAGCAATATATGCTGCTGCTACTTCTCTTGTATTTTTTTTTATTTCTTGTCTGTTCTCGGAAGTTGTAATCGCATGCAAATCTACAATACAAAATATGCATCTATTAGTTTGTTGAAGATTTACCCAATTCTTTATTGCTCCAAGATAATTTCCTAAATGCAAGTTTCCCGTTGGCTGAACACCAGAAAAAACTAAGTGATTTTCTTTTTTTGACTTTTCCATTTTTTTAACTCTAGTTCTTTAGTCCCTAATATATAGATTGCGACCAGATAAACAATAATTCCAAAAATTATACATGTAATGAGAGAAAGATTAGTACTAAAAAAATCAAGATTTTTTAGTTGGAGGAATTTGAAAAGTTTTGTTGTGAAAACACTCATCACCACCGAAGCAATTAATACTTTTATGAATACTTTAATTATGGATACTTGAAATACAAAACCTAATTTTTTGTGGAGTAAAATACTCAATATAATAGCATTTATCCAAGCAGCGATTGAAGTCGAAATAGCTAAGCCAACATGAAGAAAATCTCTAATTAAAATTAAGTTTAATATTAAGTTAATTATCATACATAAAAGTGCGACTTTTATTGGTGTCTTTGTATCTTCATTTGCAAAAAAAGGTACCACTAATATTTTGATCATTATAAAAGCTGGCAATCCAAAGCATAATGCCATAAGAGCTGTTGAAGTAAGGTTTACATCATTTAAGTCAAAGGCTCCTCTAAAAAAAAGAAAATAAATAATTTCTTTAGAAAAAATAAGTAACCCGATGAAAGCAGGAATTGATAAAAAAATTCCCATTTTTATTGCACTCGATATGCTACTATTTGCTTCTTTCCTCTTTTTTTCTTTCATTTGTAAAGATAAGACTGGAAGTAAAGCTGTGCTTATTGCAATTCCAAGAACCCCTAATGGGAGCTGATTTATTCTGTCCGCATAATACAAATAAGATATTGACCCATCAGGAAGTGTGGATGCTAATATCATGTCTATCAAAAGATTTATTTGATAAGCGCCATTACCTAGAATTGCAGGAATCAGTAAACTAAGAAAATTTCTAACTTCTTTTATTTTTTGAAATTTACTTATAATTAAAAAATTTATAGATAATGTCCTTTTATTTCGTTTNATAATAAAGTACATCCAAATTAATTGAAAAAGCCCTGCTATTGAGATTGTAAAACTTAAAGATCTTGAAATTACAACTTTATTATCAACGTTAAAAAAAATTATTAATACAAATATTAACGTCAAATTCAAAATAATAGGTGTAATAGCCATTGATGCAAATTTACCTAAAGTATTCATGTAAGCGCCCATTAATGACGTTAAACAAACGAATAATACAAATGGAAATGCGAGTCTTGATAGATCAACTGCAAGTAAAAACTTACCATCATTAGAAACAAAGCCTGGAGCTAAAATAGTAATAATTAAAGGCATGAAAATCTCAGCTATTATTACAAAGATGGTTAAGAAAACTAATAAAAATGAAAAAATACTGGAAAAAAATTTATCAGAATTCTCTAAACCACTTTTTGATTTGATTCCTGAGACTATAGGAATAAAAGCGGCATTCATGGCTCCCTCACCAAAAATTCTTCTAAAAAGATTAGGAAGTTTAAAGGCAACAAAAAAGCAATCTGAAATCATACTTGCACCGACTACCCTTGCAATTAATAAATCCCTAAAATATCCAAGTATTCTACTAAGAAAAGTAAGTGAGCCTACTATCGAGACAATTTTAAATAACATCATTTAACCTAAAAAGAAGTTTCTTTTTAATCTCATCTACTAATTTATTTATAACGTCAGTATTATTAATCTTTAATCCATATTCACTTCGTAAATGAAAACTGTCTTCAACAAAATCACCATAAGTTGAAATCTTTGCCATTGAAATAATTATTTTATTTTTAATAAGTATTTTTGATATATCGTATAATAATAGGGGCCTATTATTTGTTTTCACATTCAAAATTGTATAGGTAGCAGATGAATCGTTATCAATATCTACATCAGATCTAATATTCAATAATTTAAGTTCTTTGTCATGGCAATCCTTAATTTCAAAAGTTTTTCCATCTCCTAGATATTTTAATTTATTTTCGACCGACCTTATAATTCTATCAATATCTGATTGATTGAAATTCTTTCTTTCATCAAAAGAAAACTTGAAAGTGTCAATCACAGTCCCGTCATCCAATGTAAATATTCTTGCTTCAAAAACAGACAATCCCTCTAAAACAAAAATTGAAATCAAATTGAGAAATAAGTAATATTTGTCTTTTGTAAAAATTATTAATTCATAAAAAGATTTATCATCTGACTTTCTTAAAACAAAATTGAACTCATTTTTCATATTTGTAAGGAAATTTTCAATTTGAAAAATTATCATTTTCTCTGATTGCAATAGCCAATAACTTGGGTATGTTATCTTCGCAATTCTGTCTAACGTTCTTTTCGAAATTTTCTTTGAATATTTCAAGATATTCAATCGGATNTGTTGAANTTTCTCATTTAAACTTNTAATTTCTTTCGGAGACTTTATTTGATGTTCAAGTTTTAAAAATAATTGTCTTAATAAACTAGATTTCCAATTGTTCCAAACGCCTTGATCAACAGCTGATATGTCTGTCACAGTTAAAAAAAATAAAGCTCTTAATCTTGGAATATTTTGTATTTTCTCACTTAGTTTAATAATCACAGAATGATCCTCTAAATCTTTTTTGAATGCGTAATTACTCAGAAGTGAATGATTATACACAAGCCAATATGTGTCTTTTATTGTTTCTTGTTTTTCTTGGAATCTTAAAACGATTNTCTTGGCTAGTTCTGCACCTCTTTTGTTATGCTCACCGCCTTTGCCTTTTCCAATATCATGCAGTAATGTTGCATAGTAAAGGGCTCTTTTATTAAACTTTTTTTTATATTCGTCATAAAAAAATTTATATTGGATTTTTTTTATTTTTTTTCCTTCAAGATCTTTTAAAATACTCATTGCCTTTAATGTATGCTGACCAACTGAAAGTGAATGAAATCTGTCAAACTGTGGCAAAAAAGAAATTTCGGCAAACTCAGGTATGATTTTTGATAAAACTCCCAAATCAAATAGCAAAGCTAATTTATTCTTTTTCTTAGANAAAAGAATCTTTTTAAATGAAGTTAAATTATTAGTTGTTAGTAATTCTTTTTTATTTAATTTATCTATACTTTCTAAAATAATTCTTCTACCAATTGCATTATCTTCTCTAATTGAAAGTTTCCTTAAATAATTTGAAAAAAAAACTGTTGGTTTTATATTGGGTATTTTAAGATCGATGTTTTTTAATTTACCACTCAATACTTGTTCTAATATTTGAGAGAAAATTTCTGTTAGATTTTTTATGTTTCTTATGTGAAAAAAATATTCTTTCATCAATCTTTCAACAAAAATATTCTTATTCTCATCATTTTTTAACTTCAAATTAGAGAAAATTTTTCTTGATATTGCAAACTGATAATCANATAATAAAACATCATTTAATCTTCCGCTTTGATAATGTAAATGACATCTAAGAAGTAATAAAAATTCAAAGGATGATTTTAGTTTTTTTTCTTCTTTAGAAGTTAGTATGTTTAAAATTATAGCTGAATGTGTATGATTAAGAATTTTGTATACACATAAAATCCAAAAAATTAAATTTATATCACGAATTGACCCTGCATTTTCTTTAAGGTTTGGTTCGTTTTTAAAATAATCGTAACCAATTTTTTCAATT
This sequence comes from Pelagibacteraceae bacterium TMED65, assembly GCA_002167215.1. Next base: position 25 of record NHDS01000018.1, on the reverse strand, counting down.
CTTTTTCTTCTTTCATTAATTTTTT
>NHDS01000017.1 GCA_002167215.1 Pelagibacteraceae bacterium TMED65 | reverse complement strand
TGTGATTTTTTTTTTGCATTTTCTTTTCCATAAAATGAGATTAGAGTTCCTTTTCCTCTTGAAAAATCTTTTCCAGTTTTTTTCCCCATTGCATTTTCATCCCCTTCAATATCAAGAAGATCGTCTTTTATCTGAAAAGCTAGCCCAAGATTATTAGCAAATTTTATAAAAATTTCTAAATCTTTTTCACCTGCTAAGATTGGCCCTGCAATACAAGAAAATCTAAACAACTCACCTGTTTTAAGTTTCTGTAAAAAAAGGATTTCTTTTAGATTTAATTTTTTATTTTCTGCTTCTAAATCTAACATTTGACCACCAACCATCCCTTTTGCACCTGAAGCATTAGAAAGTTCATTTATCAACTGACACCTAACTTCTGGATCTGAATGTGTTTTTTTATTGGATAAGATTTCAAATGCAAGTGATTGAAATGCGTCACCCACAAGAATAGCTGTTGCATCATCAAATTGCTTATGACAAGTATTATGGCCTCTTCTCAAATCGTCATCGTCCATTGCTGGTAAGTCATCATGAACTAGAGAATAACAGTGTATAAATTCAACAGCAGCAGCCGATCTGAGTGCGCTTTCATATTTTACACCAAGAATTTTTGAAATTTCGACCAGAAAGATAGGTCGAAGTCTCTTACCCCCAACACTTAATGAATAACTCATTGCTTCGTGAAGTTTTTTAGAAAATTTATTTTTAGGTAAAAGTTTAATGAAAAATTCATCAAATTCTTTAGCAAAATTTGAAATGAATTTTTCAGTTTTTATCATTAAATCTCACTACTATTTTTTTCGGACTTATTTAGTACATTTTTAATTTTAACTTCCGCATTTTTTAATTTTTTTTCGCAGTGGTTTTTTAAAATGATTCCTTGCTCATAGTATTTAATTGATTCATCAAGACTCACTTTTCCTTCTTCTAAAAGTTTTACTATATTTTGAAGCTTTTCAAATGCTTCTTCATATGAAAGTTCATCAAGTTTTTTTTCAATTGTGTTTGTCATAATTTAGTATTTTTCTAATTTAAAGTGCATTTTATCACTATCAAGATGTTTTTTTTTTAAGATTTTTAAATTAATATTCTTACTTAACTCATCTATATCTTTTTCCGCTTTAGGATCGTCTGTAAAGACAAGTAGGATATCACCCTTTTTGATTTCTTTGAACTTCTTTGATATTTTTAAAACAGGAACTGGACATTTGAAACCATCCAAATCTAACTTATATTTCTTTGGTTTAATCATAAAATTTTAAAAAAAGCTTACATTCACATTGAATTGATAATATATAAAAATTAATATATATTTGATAATACACAAATTTAATTAAATATTATGCTTGGCAAAAATAAATTTAAAGTTATTTTACAAAACATTCTGTTTTGCTCTATTTTAATGCTATTTGCAAAACCATCATTTAGTGAAGAACCTACATTGAAGATTGGCTCACTTCAATACGGTAGCGTAAACTGGGAACTCAAATTAATAAAAGATTTGGAACTTGATACCAAAAATGGCTTTAATTTAGAGATTATCGAGCTGGCCAGTAAAAATGCCGCAGCAGTTGCGTTGCAAGGTGGTGCTGTAGATATGATTGTTACTGACTGGTTTTGGGTATCTCGTCAAAGAAATGAAGGAAGATTGTTTACTTTCGTTCCCCACTCTATGGCAGCTGGAGGGCTGATAGCATCAAAAGATTCTAAAATAATAAATGAAACAGATTTAGAAGGAAAAAAAATTGGTATTGCTGGAGGCCAAGTAGATAAAGGATGGCTTATTTTTAGAGCATATTTTAAAAAACAATACGGAATGGAATTAAAAGATGTAAGTAGACAAATTTTTGGTGCTCCACCTTTATTAAATAAAAAAATTGAACAAAACAGTTTCGATGCAATCTTAACCTATTGGCCTTATCAAGCTAAACTTCTTACAAATGAGAAGTTCGTTAAAGTTATAAATATAACTGATATTTTACAGAAATTGCAACTACCCAGAGGTATCCCGGTTATAGGTTGGGTTTTCAAAGATAACTGGGCAAAGGGGAAATCAGATTTATTAAATAAATTTCTCAATGTTTCAAAGGATACTAAAAAAATCATGCTCGAGTCTGATGAGATTTGGAACAAAGTCCGTCCCTTTATGAATGCCAAAGATGATAATCTTTTCCTAAGCCTTCGTGATGTTTATAGAGAAGGTATACCTCCCACTGATTTCACCACCAGACAAATAGAAGGATCGAAAAAATTATATTCCATTCTATCAAAGATAGGGGGACGTGAATTGGTTGGTAAAGCAAAAACTCTCTCACCGGGTACTTTCTGGTCTCAATAAAAATGGAAAAGGGAAATCCAAATGCAATTATTAGGATTGCTTCAATCTTAATTTTCTTTGGATTATGGCAAATCTCAAGCTACTTTATTCAGGTTGATCTGTTACCAGGTCCTAAAGATGTAATGATGAAAATCATCGAAGAATCTGAAAATAATGAACTCTTTTTTCATACAGCAATAACTCTTAAACGAGTTGTACTATCTTTTATAATTGCAATGTTGATTGGCACAGTTTTCGGTATATATATGGGCAGAAATTTGAAACTAAATGCTTTTTTAGATGATTGGCTAATTTTGGGTCTAAACGTTCCTGCATTGGTTATTATTATTCTGTGTTATGTCTGGTTTGGTTTGAATGAAGTTGCTGCTATTCTTGCAGTTTCTTTAAATAAAATTCCAATGGTGGCTGTAATAATGAGAGAAGGAGCTAGATCTATCGAAAAAGATTATATAGATGTCGCCAAGTTTTATAAAATTTCTCAAAAAAAATTTTTTTTTAAAGTTATTTTACCTCAACTCTTTCCTTATCTTCTATCATCAGCAAGATCAGGTTTGTCTTTGATTTGGAAAATTGTTTTGGTTGTAGAACTTTTAGGAAGAAGTAATGGGGTGGGTTTTAAGTTATTTGGCTTTTTCCAATTTTTCGATATCTCTGGAATTTTAGCTTATACTTTGGTATTTGTACTCTTAATAATTTTTGTAGAGTTTATTTTAGTGAGACCATTTGAAAAAAAAATCTCAATATGGAGATAGAAAACTTTGACTTTTGAAATCGAAATAAAGAAAAAAAGTTTTTTCAATGTACATGACAAGTCAGAAGTCGAAGTATTAAAAAATATAAATATTTCAATAAAAAATAATGAATTTGTTTGTATTGTTGGTCCATCAGGTTGTGGAAAAACCACATTAATGAATATCATAGGTGGATTAATTGAAACTGATCATCAAACTATTCGTTTAGATAAAAAAAAACTAAATATTGATGAAAATTTTGGATACGTATTCCAAACTTCAAGACTTCTTCCATGGTTAACAGTTAGAGAGAATATAGAGTTAGTTTGTGATGAAAAAAAAGATAAAAAAAGGATCGATGAATTATTAAATAGTTTTGATCTTTTTGAATTTCAGAATTATTTTCCTAAATCAATCTCCGGGGGTATGAGAAGAAAAGTTTCTTTAGCAAGAGCTTTAGCAAGAAATCCAAAAATCCTGTTGATGGATGAACCATTTATTTCTCTGGATCAACCAACCTCAGAGAGTTTATATGATGTTCTTCTTAATTATTGGAAAGACAATCCTTTAACCATAATTCTTATTACCCATAATCTTAAAGAAGCCATCCTTTTAGGAGACAGAATAATTTTTTTCTCAAAAAGGCCTGCCTCTGTTGTATATGAACATAAAGTTAAATCGAAAAGGAAAAATCTATCTATTGACAATAATGATATTCAGGAAGAGTATGCATTTTTAAAAAATAAATTTCCATCATTACTAAAAGGACTTATTTAACAAATAAAGAGATTAAATGGATTTTTTTTTAACATACATAGATAAAGGCGGTATCATATTTTCTTTTTTATTTTTTCTATCGATTATCACTTTGGCTATTGTAATATATAAATATTTAGAGATTTATTTTTTTAAGAGTTTAGACTTTGATAAGTTAATAGAAATTATTAATGAGGCAAATCAAAAAATCACTTTAAAAGAAGTAGAGGAAAATTTTATTAGTCTCGTTCCAAGGTCTTCTAGAAACTTGCTTAAGCAAATTCTAAATTTACTTAATGAAAACAAACCAAAACAGGAAATTGAAGAAGAGATTAATTCAATAGTTGATATAGAATTTAATAAGCAGCAATCACTTTTACCCTCACTTGAAATTATTTCACAAGTAAGTCCGTTAATCGGATTATTAGGAACAGTTATCGGTATGATTGATTCTTTTAATGAGTTAGAACTTGGAGGAAGTCTAGTTGATCCATCAATATTAGCAGGTGGAATTTGGACGGCACTTTTAACAACAGCTATGGGGTTGATAGTCGCAATTCCAGCATTAGTAAGTCACTATTTTTTAGAAAAAAAAATAAACAAACATTCTCTCAACATAGATTTACTTTTCAGAAAATTAATTGCTATTCAATAATAATGTTAAAGTTAAAAATCAAATCAAAGCAGACAAGAATTAATATAATTCCGCTCATTGATATAATATTCTTGATGTTAGTTTTCTTCATGCTAGCGACAAATTTTAGTAAGAACCATCAAATAAGCTTTTCGGTTCTAAAACAAAAAGAAATAAACAATAATGTTATTGATAATAAAATCATGGTTATTTACCTTCGAGATAACAAGATAATTTACCAAGACAAACAACTTAGTACGAAAGACTTAGAATATAATTTTTTTAAAAAGTGGAATGAGCTAACGTTTGAAAGAGTTGTTATCTTGAATGACAAAAAAACTAAGATTCAGTTACTAATAAAATTGTTGGACTTACTAAAAACAAATAAGATCATCAATGTAAGTTTTTCAAATGATAAAGAATAAATCTAGAATCCAAAAAAAAAAATTGAGTGACACAATTAACTTGATCCCAATGATCAATCTTATTTTCTTATTATTAATTTTTTTTCTTTTAACGGGTGTCGTTTCTAAAAAAAACTCTATTAAAGTCGAAAGGCCTGTATCAGAATTTGGACAAGAAATTGAATTTGTCAAAGACGAAGTTACATTTATTATCAATAACGAAAATGAAATTATCTATGAAAATGAAATAATTACAGTTGAGGATGTTTCAAAGTTTATTAATTCAACTGAAATAAAACATACAATCGATATTGATAAAAATGCAAAAGTTTCAACATTTAACGAAATTATTAAAAAGCTAAAAGATGGTAATCTAAAAAAAGTTTATATAAAAGTTTCAGAATCAAAAAATGAGTAACTATAAATTACTATCTTTTTCGATTATATTTTCGGTACTTACACATTTTGTATTAATATCAAATTTTAGCTTAAAAAAAAATAATGAAATATACGTTGTAAATCTAAGTGAATACCAAGAATTCAGTTTTAGTAAACCACAAACCACACTAAAGCAACCAGAAATAAAAAATCTAGAAACAAAAGAAATTCCTAAAAAACAAGAGATTGAAAATAAGAAACAAATTCCTGATAAAAAAGATTCAAAAAAGAAATTAGAAAAAGAAAAAGATCAAATTTCACTGAAGAAAATTAAAGATGAAAAATCTAGAGAGATAAAAAAACCTGAAAAGGTAACTAATGAAAAAATTGAAGACAAACTTATTCAACAAAATGAAATTAAAAATTTAAAAAAAAAAGAACCTATTTTTGAAAGTAACGTACAAAATAATAGTGTTAGAACTGTAAAAAAAAAATTTTCATTAGAGAGCAAATCGGTAATTGTAGACAAACTTCTGAGCGAATATCTTACTTTTATTTCATTTGAAATTAATAAAATGGCATCAAAATCATACCCACTTCAATCAATAAAAAGAAGAGAACAAGGAAAAATTTTATCAGTACTCACACTAGATAAAAATGGAAAATTACTAGATATAAAATTCGAAAATAAAAGTCCAAAGAGATTGTATAGGGCAACAATAAAAATCTTAAAAAAATTTTCTTTCCCAACGCCACCTAAAGAAGTTTTGAATGCTGAAGGAAAATTAAAAATCAAAATACCAGTAAATTTTATATTAAAATAGGATTTGTTGTAAAAATACAACAATTTAAGATAATTTTATAGCAATTACTAATATTAAGTTTTATTAGGACCTTAATGATGTAGTATATATTAACAATTTTTTTATATTAACAATTAAGGAAGGAAATATATGAAAATTTCTAAAAAAATAGCAGTTGCTGCTATTCCTGCTGTAATGGCTTTGGCTTCCACAAACGTTGATTCAAAAATTCTATTGATGAGTCAAGAAGGTTGGGAAGTTTCATTTGATGGTGCTGCAAACGCATTCATTATGCAGAATAGTGGAACTGATGCACCCGATACTGCGGGTGGACAGGCATTCACCGCTGACACCTATGCAGGTGTGGTTGGTGCTGCTAACTCAGAAACAAGTATTGTTACAGGTCTTTTACCAAATGTTTGGGGTATGACCCTTAAAGCTCCAACAGCTAATGGTTTAGATGTTTCAGCAAGACTTGGTCTATATACTCACATGAACGGAGGAGAAAACGCATTAGGTAATGGCGAGATCAATATCCGTGAAACAAGTGGTTCAGTATCTGGTTTTTTTGGTACTGTGTTAGTTGGTCGTAGTCTTGGTATTCACCAAAGTAACGCGATTTTAAATGATATGCTACTATTCGGTGTTGGTGGAGCAGCTAGTGCTGGTAACAACAATACTACTCTTGGTAGAATTGGTATTGGTTATCTTTACACAGATTTTCAACCCCAAGTATCATGGACACTTCCTGAACTTGGTAGTGGTTTCGGTGCTAAAGTTGGTATCTTTGATCCAAAAGACGTAGCTGCAGATACTGTAGCTGTAAGTGCTACCGATCACCATGGTCCTAGAGTTGAAGCTCAAATTACTTGGAACGGTGATTTTTTCCAAACTGGTGTTGGCATGAACCTTTGGGTTGATGGTACATACCAAAGTACTGGAAGAACAACCGCTCAGATCGCAGCTAGAAAAGCTATTGATACAGCCACTGAAGCTAATATGGATGATGAAGATGAGAGTGTCGAATCCGCTGGTGTAGGTTTTGGTACAAAACTTACTTATGAAGGATTCTCACTTGTAGCTACAGGTTTCTATGCTTCTGGTCTTGGTATGAGAGGTCAACACTCACTTTTACCTATCAGACAAGTTAATAATGGCACAGCTGTTTCAACTGGTGCATTAGATGATGATGGTAAAGAAAGAAAAACTTATGGTGGATATATCCAAGGTACATTTGATTTCGGTCAGGGTACTTCTGTAGGTTATTCTTATGGTGGTAACTACTTAACCAAAACAGGTAGTGATATGAACAACCTTGGTACAATGAATAATCAGACTATGCACTCTGGTATGATTTGGCATAATGTTACTGATAACTTCAGATTGATCGCTGAAGGCGGATACACAGAAAAAACTTGGTATCTTGCTGACCACGAACAAGAAGATTCATTTGGTGGTGTTGGTGCTTTCTTCTTCTGGTAGAAGTTTCAAGCAATATCATTAAGACTTAAAAGGAGAGCTTCTGGCTCTCCTTTTTTTTTTCCTTTTTATTTATTTATTTTTCAATATGATGAAAATCTTAATTATATGAAAAATTTATTATCAGTATTTTTTTTAATTTTTTTAACTAGTTGTTCATCTATAAATATTTTTGAAGACAACAAGTTTTTTTACAAAAGTGGCTATCAAAGAGTCCAGCTTGAATCTGAAGATAAAAGAATAAAAAATATTCATCCTATCAATATCAACCAAAATAGCCTTGAGGGAGCACTAAAACTGATACTAACTACTTATGGTGGAAAGCCACAAGCCCTCTTCCCAGATGATAGAGTATATTCATATTCAAAAGCTATTAGCGAAGCTTTAAAAGAGGCAAAGCCTGACGAAGATGTTGTATTTACTTTAGAGGGTTGGTACAAGCAAAAGGGACTTTCAGCTAATAAAGTTACTTCGGGAAGAATTTTTTATAATAAATCTGGACTTAACCTTATTTTTGGATCGATATTAAGACAAGGAAATATTTCTGAGACTGATCCAATGCTTAGTGCAGGAATTAATCCTGATTTAAGCCAAAACCCTTACGCACCTGGTTCAAGATTTCAAACGATAAATAATAAATACAGATTGAGTGCACTACCAAATTCAGGTGTTTTTAGACCAGCAGCAGCAAAAAATAGAAAGGATTGGTTGGTTTTTTCAACACAAGCTCTTAGGCCCAGAGCTTCACTAACCAGACAAGAACAAACAATGGCCTTAAGATCAAATATTGGTGTAGAACAACTTAAAAGGGAATTACAGGACTTGCGAAGAGAATTAAGATCTGTTAGAAGTCCTTATCAGCAAAATAGAGGATATTATCCCTCTCCTAATCAGCAATATGGGGCACCTTACATTCAAAGACCTTACGATATTAATAATCAATTCCCTTATCCAAACAACTACCCTATGCCTCGTCCACCATTAAATAACAGCGGATACTACCAACAAAATCAAGTCGTATCAGAACCAAACAATAATATTCCTAATAACCAAGTGTCACTTAAGTCTTTGGAAAGCATGAGAGAAAGAGGGTTGATAAGCGAGGAAAATTACTTTAAGAAGTTAAAAGAACTCGGATATTAGAATTCAAGCTCCATGTTCCATAAAAACATATGGTTAGTTGATGCGTCAGTAAGACCATGTAAGTATGTCAGAGATAATTCATATTCGAAATCCGAAAATTCCCATTCACTCTCAATTTGAGGTCCAAAAAGATGCTCTTGATTTCCAAATGTTTTAAAACTGGTTGCTTCACCGAACTCACTAAAGCCCACTAAACCAAGGTTGTAACCATAAATTGCATCAATAAACATCAATTGATTGCTTAAGTCAAATTTAGTTGAACCACTTGCATTTTTCCCAACTTCTTTTTCAAAAATAAAATTTGTAATTAGTGCTACATTTCTGTGTGCAAATTCGTTGAGATATTTATACTCAATCTCATCAGCTTTATCACTTTCGCTAACAAAATTATATGAAAAATACAATGCTCCCGCAAAGTTTTTATAATCAAAGATCTGGACCTGATTTTGAAATTCAGTTTTTTCCCAGTCAAGTGGAGTTTCATTCTTATCTGAAACGTGAAATTCTAATTCTGATTGCCAATATCCAGTCCATGAATATTCTGTTTCGAATACTTGGTGATGAGATTTATTAAAATCAACTCTATCATCATGATTAAAGTGTCCTCTCCATTCTAATGACAGTCTGCCCTCTTCAACTCTAGGGCTGTAAATTTTGTGGTGAGAAAATGAGTCATGACAGAACAAGAAAATAGATAATAAGATTACAAAGTTATACATAGCTTTAGTTGTGAAGATCCTCTTTTAATATTGTCATATGAAATTGATAATCATCTTCTCCTTCGTCTGATTCTTTATATATAAGTCCTAAAAATTCATCATTCAAATAGATTTCACAAGAATCATCGATTGATTTTCTACTTATAACATTAAACCCATCTGTTTTGAAAACTCTATTTAAATAAGCTCTTATATTATTTAGTTCATCTTCAGTCATTGTATGAAACTCCAAAGTGTATATGATAAACTTTAAATTTAATCTAGCAAGATTTATGTGTCAGTTAAAAAAAACCATTAAAGTAATAACCTATTTTGGTTTGTTTCCTTTTTATCTTCCAAGATTCATAGAATATTTAAATTTTAATTTATCAACAATAATTTTTAAAGATGTAGATAATTTTTCTTATTTATATTGTGCATTAATAATTGCTTTCTTGTCTGGAATGCAGTGGCATAAAATTATACTTATGGGAGAAAAAAAGTATATTTTAGTGCCAATATTACCTCTGTTTTTAGCGCTTTCTATAAATTATAATTTTGTTTATTTTGATCCTTTTGTTATCTTGATTTTCTCTTTAATCTTTAGCCTTTCTATTGATTTAATAATACTAAGATATATTAATCAAACTTGGTTTAAAAAACTTAGAATAAATGCAACTTTTTTAGCTTGTATATCTTTTCTTTTATAATTATTTACCAATAAAATCATATATTTATAAGATTATTAGTTTTTTTTCCTTGAATTAACAATTTTTTTGGTCATCCTAGTAATTACTAATATGGGGAGGTTTTTGGGCTATAGCATTTAAGCCCACATAATCTGCTTGTTTAAAACTTTAATATTTAGACCTATGTCTAAATTTAATACATACGAAAGGATAAACATATGGAATATATGCTTAAAGCCGATGACCTCGTTGGGGTGTCTTTTTGGATAATCTCAGTATCTATGGTTGCAGCTACAGCTTTCTTCTTTTTAGAGGGGAACAGCGTAGCTAAACACTGGCAAACTTCTGTAAGAGTTGCTGGTCTTGTAACTTTGATCGCTGCAATTCACTATTACTACATGAGAGCGGTATGGGTCCAGACTGGCGAGAACCCTAATGTCTTTAGATATATTGACTGGTTACTGACAGTCCCACTTCAAATGGTCGAATTTTACCTGATTCTAGCAGCAGTTGGCGCTGCCACAGCTGGAATGTTCTGGAGACTTTTAATTGGTACTTTAGTTATGCTTATTGCTGGTTTCCTTGGTGAAAACGGTTCAATTAACGTAACTGTTGGTTTCATAGTAGGTATGGCAGGTTGGATTTACATCCTGTATGAAGTATTTGCAGGTGAAGCAGCGCAAGCTAACGCGTCCAGTAACTCTAAAGCACAGCAATCGGCCTATAATGCGATGAAATGGATCGTATCAATTGGCTGGTCTATCTATCCTATTGGTTATTTCCTAGGATATCTAGCTGGTGGTACAGATGAGAATTCTTTGAATGCTATCTACAACCTTGCTGATATAGTCAATAAAATAGCCTTTGGTCTTGTGATTTGGGCGGCCGCTAAGTCCGAATCTGCAAAAGCATAAGCTATTTAAATGTTATAAACATTTTTGAAGGGAAACATCTTAACGATGTTTCCCTTTTTTTATGAGAATGCAAAAAACAAGTTCAATAAAAAATCATTACAAATCAAAAGCAAGCACTTTAGCTTGGAATAGAAATTGGAAAGAGCTTAATGATTTTCAAAAAAGCATTGATATAAGTTTCTTTAAAAAATCAACTTTTGAAAACGATCTTAAAATTTTAAACAATAAGATGCATGAAATTATCTGCGACGACTCATGGATGGGACACTGCGCGAAATATCAACTAAAATCAGGAGGTAAAAGGTTTAGAGCAATTCTGGCATTATTAGCTTCAAATATTTTCGGTTTAAACAAAGAGGTTTCGCAAGACATTGGAATGTGTTGTGAATTTATTCATAATGCTTCACTTATCCACGATGACCTTCAAGACAGAGATCTTTTAAGAAGGGGGATGCCAACAATATGGAATAGATTTGGGGATCACACAGCAATAAATCTTGGTGACTATTTTATATCTGCTTCATTTGAGGTTTTATCAAAGATAAGAATTGATCCAGATTTAAAATGTAAAGCTATTGATGAACTAAGTAAAACGATAAAACAAACTGTTAAAGGACAGTCTGTTGAGATTTTAAGTAGATCCGACTTTAATTTAAAGATGCAGGATTATGAATCAACGGCCAGAGCAAAAACTGGGGGGTTAATTTCTCTTCCAGTAAAACTCGCCATGATACTTTCCGGAAAATCTTTTGATAACAAATATTTTAGTTCATTATTTGAAACTGGTGTAGCTTATCAAATACAAGACGATGTATCAGATTTTCTAGGTCTTAAAGACAGAGGGCTACCTGGAAGAGATCTAAAAGAGGGAAAGATGAATATATTGATTATGCATTTTATTGAAAATGCCACACATGGCGAAAAATTTGTTCTTCAGAAATTTTTAAAAAAAAGGTATGATTCAATATCAGAGGATGACATTAGTCATTGGTTAAACCAAATTAAAAAAAAAGGCGCACTAGATTTATCTTTTGCTCACTTAGAAGAAGTATCAAGAAGAGCAATTAATATATCTATGAAAACTGATCAAAGACTTCATAGAATTGTTAGTTTTGTAATCAGTTCTATAGTAAATAGAATCACTAAAAAAACAAAAAAAACATAAATGAATAAGACTGCAATCATTGTAGGTTCCGGTTTCGGTGGAATCGCCGCATCCTTAAGGATGAGATCTTTGGGTTATCAAGTTTCTATTTTTGAGAAACTTAATCAACTTGGTGGAAGAGCTAGAGTTTTCAAAAAATCTGGATTCACTTTTGACGCTGGACCAACAGTTATTACTGCACCCTTTTTATTTGATGAATTATTTAAATTATTTAATAAAAACAGAAAGGATTATGTAGATTTCGTTAAGCTAGAACCATGGTACAGATTTTATTTTTCGTCCAATAATAAATTTTTTAATTATTCCAGTAGTTTACGCGAGACTGAAAAAGAGATTGCAAAATTTAATAACAGTGATGTTGAGGGTTATAGAAAGCTATTAGAAATATCAGAAAAGATATTTAATGTTGGTTTTGAAAAACTATCGTTCGTACCATTTCATAATTTTTTTTTTATGATAAAGCAAATTCCTACTTTGATAAAATTAAAAAGCTACCTAAGTGTTTACAAATTAGTATCAAAATATATAAAAAACGAACAAATTCGGCAAGCCTTTAGCATTCAACCACTTCTTCTTGGAGGCAATCCTCTGGATACCACATCAATTTATAATTTAATTCATTTTCTTGAGAGAAAGTGGGGAGTTTTTTATGCCATGGGTGGAACAGGGAAAATAATTCAAGGCTTTGAAAAGCTTATGAAAGAAGAACAAATAAAAATTTTTAAGAATACGGAAGTTACAGAAATTATTACAAATGGAAATATTGCTGAAGGAATCAAAGTTGGTGATAAAAAAATTTTTGCAGATAAGTTAATAATTAATTCAGACCCAGCTTATACATATAAAAACCTAATTCAATCGAACAAAAAAAAATGGACAGATAAGAAAATAGCTAATATGGAGTATTCCATGGGATTATTTGTTATATACTTCGGGACAACAAAAAAATATAAAAATGTAGCTCATCATACAATATGGATGGGGAAAAGATATGAGGGTTTATTAAAAGATATTTTTAAAAATAGAATATTAGCTGATGATTTCAGCCTTTATCTTCATAGACCAACTGCTACTGATAAATCAATGGCACCTAAAAATTGTGATTGTTTCTATGTTTTATCTCCTGTTCCAAATTTAAAAAATCCAATTAATTGGGGTCAAGAAGGTAAAACCTATGAGAGAAAAATTCTAGAGGCATTAGATCAAACCATACTACCTGGACTCATTAAAAATCTAAAGATATGCTTTCATATGACACCTAATGATTTTCAAAAAGATTATAATTCACTTTATGGGAGTGGTTTTTCAATATCTCCAATATTCACACAATCTGCTTGGTTTAGATTTCATAATAAGTCAGAAAACTTTAAAAATCTTTATTTTGTTGGAGCCGGTTCTCATCCTGGAGCCGGAGTTCCAGGGGTAATAAGCTCAGCCAAAGTACTGGAGAATATTGTAAGTAATGAATCAGCAACATACTAATTATTCACTAAAGAATAGAGCGAAAACCTTTTATTTTGCATCTTTATTTTTTCCAAATAATTTGAGAACTGATATCAAAGTTTTATATGAATTTTGTAGATACGTTGATGATCTTGGTGACGATTCAAAGAAAAGAATTAAAATATCCAGAATAAAGCTCAAAAAGATTAAAAATAATCTAAAAATATGTAAATCTAATAATAAAATTGTTTCGGGACTTATATCGATATGTAATAAATATAACATTAAAACATCAATACCGATGCATCTGGTTGATGGAGTTTTAAGCGATCTGGATAAAGTTGATTTTAAAAATAACTCAGAATTAATAGAGTATAGTTATAAAGTTGCCGGCACTGTTGGCATAATGATGTGCAGTATTATGAGAGTAAATAATAAAAAAATGAAACTAAGAGCTGTTCAATTAGGAATAGCTATGCAACTTACAAATATTGCAAGGGATATTAAAGAAGATTTATACAGAGATAGAATCTATTTTCCCCAACAACTTAGGTCACATCAAACTAAAGATTTTAAAAAACTTCCCTCTAATAAAGAAATTCAAACAGAATTTTCAAAGGATTTAGAAAATTTTCTAAATTTGGCAGATCGAATTTATAGGATTTCTTGGAATGGAATTATTATGTTGCCTATAAAATTTAGAGTACCTATTGCAGTAGCATCATTTTTATATCAATCTATTGGAGTAAAAATAAGATCAAGTAATTATGATATATGGAATCAAAGAATATATCTAAATTTATCAGAGAAATTAGTACGGACTATAAAAGTTTTTTTTAAACTAGTTTTTGACACCAAAATAAATAAAGATAAAGCTATGGATGAGGAAATCAGAAGTATTTTGAATAAATTTAAATTAATTTAATGTGATTGAAGAATATTTTGATATTACAATTATAGGTGCTGGTGTTTCCGGTCTAATTTTAGCAAATGAAATAACAGAGCGAACTAATAATAAAGTATTATTAATAGAAAAAAAAACTAAATTTGAATTCGACAAGAATCTTTGCTTTTGGAGTATTCCTAAAAACTTTTTAACTGATTTTGCAGATAATAGATGGTCTGAACTTTGTGTATATATTAACAACAAAAAAATAAATCTAAGCTCAGATGGAATTGAATACCTTAGAATAAAGTCATCAAATTTTTATAGAATTTTTTTAAATAAGCTGAAAAAAAGAAAAAACTTTAAGTTATTATTGGGTCATTCAATAAAGTCTATAAATTCAGATCGCAATCGTGTAGCAATTACAATAGGAGATAAAAATTTTTACTCGAAATTTTGTTTTGATAGTAGAATAGAAAAAGCTTACGAAAACAATGAACTATTACAGCATTTTTATGGAGTGGAAATTGAGTTTGAAAGCAATGTTACAAATAATTCTTTAACATTAATGGATATACAAGATAATAAAAAAGAGTTCCACTTTATGTATATTTTACCCTTAAGCAAAAAGAAAATTTTTATTGAGTCGACATATTTTTCAAAGAAAATATTTAAAAAAAATAAATATAAAGAAGATCTATATGAATACTTAAAAAATAAATATGAGGATAAAAAATATAAAATTAACTTTAGTGAATTTGGAAAAATTCCAATGTTTAAATTTGAAGAATTTAATTCAAGAAACCACATAAAAATCGGTACAGCCGGAAATTGGGTCAGACAATCCTCAGGATATTCTCTACAAAATGCTTTTGAATACTCAAGTCAAATAGTAGATTGTATTTTAAAAGGTAAGAACCTGCAAATTAAGAAAAGTTCCTTTTTAAACTTTCTAGATAATACTTTTTGTATATTTTTAAAGAATAACCCTGAAAAATCTGCTCTTTTCTTTGAAAAGTTTTATAAAAAAAACAAATTAATTAATATTGTTAATTTTTTGACCAATAAAGCAGGTATTATTGAACTATTGAAAATAATAGTTTCACTACCAAAATTTGAATTAATTAAAACTGTATTAACAAAAAAATGAAATACTTGGACACAAAATTATTTTTATTATTTGTTGTCTTAATGATTCCTNTTTTTATTATTTTTCAAAATCAATTGGAAAATAATTATATTAATCAGATTTTACTTTTTTCGCTACCTTTATTATGGCCCGGTTTAGCTCACGGAAGCCTGGATATATCTATAGCCAAAAAAAATAAGATAATAAATAATAATTTACAAANACTAACTTTTATAATTATTTACTTAACTATACCGTTTTGTTTTTTTATCTTTTGGCTTTATTTCCCCAAGGTTTTGTTCACCATTTTTTTGATACTTTCAATTCTTCATTTTGGAATAAGTGATTGTATTACAAAGGTGCGTGGCATTAGATTATTCGAGATCTTAATCCGAGGGCTTATTGTTATTTGTCTGCCATTCAAATTTCATTCTGAAAAATCTATAGAAATTTTTTCCTATTTTTTGGTAAATGAAACCTTTTTAGTTAGTTCATTAACATATTTTAATTACCTGTATTATTTTCTTTTATTCTTAATTTTATTCTGGATTATTACTTGTTTTTCAAGATTCTATAGTAACGATAGAAACTTTATTTCATCATTTGAGATTATGATACTTTTCTTTTGTTTTTGGTTTTATCAACCTCTTATCTCATTTTTTCTTTACTTTTGTTTTCTTCATTCAACNAGACATTTAATAGACGAAAAAAGAGTTTTGGGANTCAGTTTNCTTCAATTAATTTTNAAAACCATCCCGTTNACTTTCNTAACTTTAGTTTTTTTTATTGCAATATTTTTTNTTTTTGATGGANTCCCCTATAACTTAAATATTTCATACGTTGTTATCGGTTTGTCATCACTNACTACTTCNCACATATTTCTTGTGAACTTTACNAAAAACAATCANGNATANTATTCGTTNGTATCAATATTCCTAAACCATNTATTTTTNANTTTTTTACTGTATGAGTCTAAGTTTTCTGGTGTTCTATAATTCTTTTCGTCTATTTTACTTACTATCCTTGTTTCTAAATTCATTCTATTTTTTTTNCCTACNTTACTTCCGTGAAGATGATGNCCAGAAAAACAGATAACCTCTCCTCTATTTAGTTTAAATGTTAACACTTCTTTTTTTAAAAAAGATTTAGATGAAATTGGAACTGATGAATAATTTTGAAGTTTTTTATATTTTTTGAAACTCCATGTATCACTATTATTTTTAACAGCTTTTGAAAAGTACTCAGGAACTATGAAAATTGAATTTTCATGTTCAACATTATGCAAAGGAAACCAAAAATTAATTTGATTAAATATATTTGAGGCCCACGTATCTCTATGTGCTTGCGCAGGATTCAATATACCAATAGCTCTCTTTCCAAAACAAGGACTAAATCTAAATGTTATTAAGTCCATATATGTTTGAGAAGTTTTTAAACCAATTGATCTTAAAAANAAANTAAANTTCCTTTTTATTATTTTGCAATTCTTTATNCTATTTTGAAGTATAGANAATAATTTATTATNTTCATTATTATNATTAAATTCTTTTCTAATTTTATAAACCGAGCTATTAAAGTAATCTAATAGATGATTTTCCACTTGATTAAGGATTTGAATTAATTCATCAGATTTTTTGATTAATAAGATTTTACCTGAGAAGACATATTTTTTTAATGAATCTTCATCTAAATTACAAATTTTGGTTTTTAAAACATACTGTTTTTCAAGTTTTTTCATCAAAATTTTTTTGAACTATTAACTATCTATTTTCATTATATTTATACTGAAGATCAAGGTAGGANCCACCTTCACATTCAAGAACATTTTCTGGACCTTGATTATTATTCTGTCTTTTTTGTGAAATCAGAAATAGATTCTGATAGTAAATTGCCTGTCTTTCCTGCAACGTCCATAATGTTTTTTCATCAAGATCTATTACTCTATCATCGTTCTTTTGATAGTGATGAACNAACTCGTGAAGAATTATTGATTTATCACATACATTTTTTTCAGGATCTAANTGGTCAATNTAATAAATCCCATTNTTTTTTACATAATATGCTTTAACCCTGCAATTTNTTGAAGAAAANCAAGCTTTATNAGACATTTCTTTTTTTGAAAGTTTAAAGAATTCTGGATCATCAATNTTTTTACTAAATTCTGTATTCTNTATAATCCAAGAGCTTAAAAATACTANAAGTGTTTTTGAAATCATTTTACTTCAATTTCCGATAACAAATTACCATTNTTTTTATCATANAANCTTATATATATTTTANTATTTGTATTGTTTTCAAGAAATAACTGNATTTCATTTTTATTNATCTGAAANCCTTTTAAAGAGAAGTTATCTTCAACTTTCGGTATAAGTTTTATGTTATTAATATAATTATTATCACTATTTTTATATTTATTAAATATAGTTAATATTATTATCGATAATAAAATAAATATTAAAATACCCAAAATAACAACAATATGTTTGAGGAGTTTTTTCATTGAAAAAAAATTATATATCTATTTCCGTATCTAGCAAAGACCTTGGAAAAAGAATTGATTTATTTATTTCAGAGAAGTTAGATGAATTTTCAAGAAATAAAGTTCAGATGTTAATAAATAATGGTAATTTAACATTTAATAACGAAAAAATAACCCAAACTTCAATCAAATTGAGGAAATTAGGTACTTTGTTACTATCAATACCTGAATTAAAACCATCTAAAATTCCANNNCTCAGGATTTACAATTAAATATAGTTTATGAGGATGATTATTTAATTATAATAAATAAAAATGCAGGAATGGTTGTCCATCCAGCTGCAGGAAATACAGATAATACACTTGTAAATGCTTTACTTCATCACTGTAAAGAGAACTTATCGGGAATTGGTGGAGTCAAAAGGCCAGGTGTTGTCCATAGAATAGATAAAATGACCAGTGGATTATTGGTTTTTGCCAAAGATGACTACACACACAATGAACTATCAGAACAATTTAAAAAAAAGCAAACAATAAGAGAATATGATTTGCTAGCATGGAATCAAACACCAAAACAAGAGGGTGTAATCGAAAATAGAATATGTAGATCAAAATTTAATAGAAAAAAAATGGCAATCACAAACCAAAAAAACATAGGAAAAACAGCAATAACTAAATATAAATTAATAAAAAATTATATAATAAATAAATATATTAGCATTAGTCATATTAAATGTTGTTTAATGACGGGAAGAACCCATCAAATAAGGGTCCACATGAGTCATATGGGAAACCCTTTAATCGGAGATAAAAAATACAGCAGGAATAATTACTATACAAAGTTGCCTGACAGTTTAAAAAAAATTGTACTCAACTCCTTTGTTAGTAAAGAGAGGCAGGCACTTCATGCAGGAAAGTTAGGGTTTTTTCATCCTAAAAAACATAAAAATATGTTATTTAAGTCTAAAATGCCACTTGACATTAATAATTTATTATCGATATTAAATTTGGATGAAAATTATTAAATATGAATAAAATAACAATATTTTGTTCATCCTGCATTCATTTTTTGTTGACATCTATATTTTGATCTCTATTATGTAGTTATGAGTAGTTATTTTAAAAAAAGATTTAACATTTCCCTAGATCAAAATGATATCACAGGTTATCTTAGAGAAATACAAAAATATCCTATCCTTGCACACGATGAGGAAATTAAATTAGCAACCGATTGGTCGGAAAATAAAAACGAGGCCTCGGCTCACAAATTAATTAATTCACATTTAAGGTTGGTAGTAAAGCTTGCAATGAAGTATAGGGGATACGGTCTTCAATTAAGCGAATTAATATCTGAAGGTAATCTAGGATTAATACAATCATTAGACAGATTTGACGCAAAAAAGGGTTTCAGATTATCTACTTATGCAATGTGGTGGATTAGAGCTTCCATTCAAGAATACATACTCCATTCATGGTCTTTGGTGAAAATTGGCACTACTGCCGCCCAAAAGAAGTTGTTCTTTAACCTCAGATCATTAAAAGGAAAACTTAAAGCTCTTGATGACGGGGATTTACCACCAGAGTTAGTAACAGAGATTGCTGACAGATTAGACGTTGCGGAAAATGAGGTGGTTGATATGAATCGGCGTTTAGCAGGCCACGATCATTCACTTAATAATCCCTATTCTCTCGATAACGAAGATGAATGGATTAATGGCTTGCCAGATAATAGAGACAATCATGAGAACATCTTTATGCAAAATGATGAGCTATTCAAAAGAAAAGAAATCCTAAAACTTGCACTTAAGAATTTAGACGACAGAGAAAGAAGAATACTGACGCAACGAAGATTAGTCGACGATCCACTCACACTTGATCAACTTAGTAAATCATTTGGCATTTCAAGAGAAAGAGTTAGGCAAGTAGAAGTTAGGGCCTTCGAAAAATTGAGAAAAGTTGTAAAAAACATTAACTATAAAAGCAAAAACCTCAATCAATAAATGGATTCTTAACTAATATAGTATCTTCCCTTTTGGGGCTAGTAGACAACAATGATACTTGGGTCTCTAAAAGCTCTTCAACCCTTCTAACGTATTTAATCGCTAAAGCTGGAAGGTCAGACCATGATCTGGCTCCCTGAGTGTTCTCCATCCATCCTTGGTGTATTTCATAAATCGGTTTAACTTCTCTTTGGTCAATCTCAGATGACGGGAAATAATTAATTTTTTTATTTCTTAATTTATAACCAACACAGATTTTTATTTTCTTAAAATTATCCAAAACATCTAATTTAGTTAAAGCAATCCCATCTATACCTGAAATATTGATTGAATGTTTGGTGATCACGGCATCAAACCATCCACACCTTCTTTGTCTTCCAGTCACAGTACCAAATTCATTTCCGATTTCTCCAAGCCTTCTTCCAGTTGAATCTGAAAGTTCTGAAGGAAATGGTCCACTTCCTACTCTTGTTGTATATGCTTTCACGATTCCTAAAATAAATCCAAGATTTTTGATTGGCATTCCAGTCCCTGTAGAAGCTGCACTTGGCAAAGTGTTGGAAGAAGTAACAAATGGATAAGTCCCATGATCAACATCAAGAAGAATGCCCTGCGCACCTTCAAAAAGAATTTTTTTACTTTCTTTTTTTGCTTTTTGTAGAATTGGAAAAATTCTATCCACATAAGTTAAAATTTTATTTTTATAAATATTTATTTCTTTCAGTATGTTTTTTAAGGTTAAAGGCTCTGAATTTAAACCTGCAAGGATTGTATTATGGTATTCAAGAGTATTTAATATTTTTTCTCTAAGAAATTTTTCGTTAGTTAAATCAGCAAATCTAATTGCCCTTCTACCAACTCTATCCTCATAAGCTGGTCCTATTCCTCTGCCTGTTGTACCAATTTTATTTGGTCCTTTTTTAGTTTCACGAACTTCGTCAATTCTTTTATGAAAACTAAAAATTATTGAAGCATTTTCTGAAATTTTTAGATTTTTTTTAGAAACTTTTATTCCAACTTTATTTAATTTTTTAATTTCCTCAAGGAGGGCTAAAGGATTAACAACCACCCCATTACCAATTATTGATAACGTATTATTTCTAATAATACCTGATGGAACAAGACTTAAAGCTATTTTTCTTCTATTGACAACAATTGTATGCCCAGCATTATTTCCTCCTTGAAACCTTACAACTATATCCGCCTCGTTGGCCAACCAGTCAACTATTTTCCCTTTACCCTCGTCTCCCCATTGAGCTCCAACAACAGTGACATTAGTCATTTTTCACCTCGTAAATTTCGTCATTAAAATAATAGTATTTACAATTTTGTTTAATTGCTTCGATATTAAGTTCTCTCTTATTAAGTTTTTTAATAGCCATAATTACAACCAAATTTTTTTTCTTTTTTAAAATTTCTTTTTTATTTTGAAATAAATTAAATGGTACAAATATTTTATCCTTAATATTCCTTTTAATTAATGTTTCACTCACAAAATTTTCTATCAGACCAGAGAAACCAACACAATTTTCACCTTTCACTTTGTACCCACCCCCACTAAACAGTTCTTTAGAGTTTTCTGAATATACAGTAAAGTTAAATCCATTATGATAGTTTGATTCATCAATTTCTAATAAATCTATAATAATTTGATGATCACTAAACTCATCTTTAATTTTTTTTATCTGATTAATAAAATTATTAATTTCTAATTTTATAGATTTAGGAAAATTAAACCTTTTAATTATATCAACCTTTTCATCAATGCTACCTATATTAGCTAGCAAGAATTCTGAAATATTGAAAAGATCCTCAGAGAATTCTTTTATTTGAAATAAGTTTTTATTTTTGAAACAATTTTCCACCAATTTATACTGATGTTCGTCTAAATTAAACTCTTTAGAAATTAATTTTATTAAATTTGGCATCGAAAAGTTTATTATAAACTTTCTGATTTTTAGACATTTTAAATTCTCTATCACTAGATTTATAATTTCACTTAAGCAATAATTTTCATCAACACCAATAATTTCTGCACCGATTTGAGTAAATTGTCTTGATAAATTAATATTTGTGTTTTTGACTTTTAAAATCTCACCACTGTAGGACAACCTTAAAGGCCTTGTACCATTAGATAAAGAACCGCAAGAAATTCTTGCAATTTGCATTGTAATATCTGACCTAATACCCATAATTTTTTGAGTCAATGGGTCCATTACTCTGAAAGAATCAATATTTTCGTTGTCATTGTTGAGAAAAAATAAAGAACTCTCAAATTCAACTAAAGGTGGTTTTACTAACATGTATCCATTTGATCTCATAAGATCTAAGAAAATAGAGTTGATTTTATATTCGATTTCTGCCAGATCTGGAAGACCATCTCTAAAACCTTCTGGTAATAATTGACTTTTCACTTGTTATACAAATTTATTAAAAGACCAATCTAGCCAATTTGTTAAAGCAATCAAATCATTTTTTTTTATAGTTGGTCCTGTCCATATTCTTATTCCAGGTTCACACAACCTATAGTTCTTAATATCATATGCTATTTGATTCTTATTCAAAAATTTAAAAAGATCATCATAGTTAAATTTATGTTTAAATGTTGCATAAACAGGAGATAATGCTCTGAATTTTTCTTTTTGGGCAAATTGATTTAAATAACCATTTGTTTTTATCCAATTTGATATAATAGAATGATTTGTTTCACATTTTTTTTTATTGCCCATCAAACCTCCATTTTTATTATATATGTCTAAGCAAAGTTCAAAATCTGCTATTGACAATAATGAGGGTGTGTTTATTAAGAAATTAATTTTTTTTAAATCAAATATTTTTGGTATATTATTTTTTTGTCTTAAATCATCAATTGCCTTTGGGCTCATAACAATTATTCCATGTTGAGACTCTGACCCAAGTGCCTTTTGCCAAGAGAACACAGATACATCTATTTTTTTCCAAGGTATATCATATATAAATACTGCTGAGTTTATATCACTAACTACTAACCCGTTATGATTTACATTTAAAAACTCTAAATTATTAATAGAGACACCTGTTGTTGTACCTGTCCATACAAAAAGCAAATCATTATCTTTAGGAATCTTCTTTAATTCTGGCATTGAGCCATCTAGTGAAACTCTACAATCCAATTTAAAGTGTAACTTATTAATATCGTCACACCATGTTTTACCCCAATGGTCGTAGACAATAGCGGTAATTTTCCTATTGCCAAGCACAGACCATATAACTGCTTCCATTGCTCCAGTGCAAGAACCTGGAATTATATAAATTCTGTAATCATTTGGTATTTGTAACGTTTTTCTCAGCTTTGAAATCTGTTTATCAATGTATATTTTGACATCGTCAGATCTATGATACCGACCTAGAAATTTATCTTTAATTTTTTTTAATGACCAGCCTTCAGGTTTTTTTGTTGGACCACATGAAAACCGTGGGTCATCAGGTTTTTTTATATTCGGAATACTCATATTTTGTAAATCACAGGAAAAGTAAAATAGAAAATCAACCAACACAAAATTGTTAGGGGCATCCCAAATTTTACGTAATCTATAAACTTATAATGACCGGGCCCCATAACTAAAAGATTTGTTTGATATGCAAGTGGAGTTAAAAATGAAGTATTTACTGCAAATATCAAAGCGATTGCTACTGTTTTAGGGTCTACAGAAAGTTTCTCGGCTATATCAATTGCTATTGGAGCAAATAATACGGCACAAGCATTATTTGAAATAAAATTTGTTGTAATTGAAACAAAAATATAAAAACATAAAATTATCGTCATTGCAGAAGAACCCTCTAATATGTTCAGTAAGAAATCTGATAAAAAGTTTGCAGTACCTGTAACCTGAATCACTTGACCAAGAGCTAATGAGGTTACGATCAAAAGTAACAAGCTATTGTCTATACTTCTAATTACTTGTCTTATATTTAAAACTTTGAAAAATATGATTGATACAACACCTAATAAAGAAGCCACGACCAATGGAAGAATTTCGAGTGCACCAAGACCAACAACTGTTAGAAAGATTAGAAGAGATTTATTTGCGATTTCTTTGTTATGAATTTCAGATGTTGCCCATTCCATTGGGAGAAGGTCACTTTGATTTCTTAAATTTTTTATTACTTCTGCTTCACCTTGAATAAGAAGTGTATCTCCAGGTTCTAGGGGGAGTTCCCCCATTTTTTTAGTAATTATTCTTGATTTTCTTTGAAGTCCAATTACTAAGCAATTATATCTATACCTAAAACTTACATTCTCTATTGTATTACCAACTAAACTTGACGATGGAGTAACCATTGCCTCTGTAATAAGTTGGTTGTTATCGAATTCCTCGTCTTTTTTTTCGTATTCGATTGACACAATATTTTTTGCTAAAACATCAGTTAATTGTTCTCTACTTATAGAAACAACTAGTATGTCACCTTCTTCTAATATCAACCCCTCAAATGGGCCATGTTCAGCATGTTCACCTCTTTGAATCATCAAAATTTTTATTTTTTCTAGACCAGGGAATTGACCATCTGTTGTAGATTGATTTATTAATTCTGAATTTCTATTAACAACTAATTGGGTGATAAAGTTGTTATCTCTATTATCAAGAAGCTCATTTGTTGAAGGCGATCTATCAGTTAAAAAAAGTTTAAATTTAGAGAAAACAACTACGTATAAAAATCCTGAAAAAGCAATAATAGAACCTGCCAAGGTAAAATCAAAAAAACCAAGATTTATATTTGAGTAAGTTTTGAGTGAGTCTGAAACTAACAAGTTGGTACTAGAACCTATTAATGTTGTCATACCACCTAGTATTGCTACGTAACTTAAGGGCATTAAAAATCTCCCAAGCGACGAATTCATGTTCTTTATAATACCTTGAAGAATCGGAATAAAAATAATAACTACTGGTGTATTATTAATAAAAGCACTCAAAACAACAACTAAAAGTAAACAAATGATAATTACTAGATTTGGTTTATCTGGAAATATTTTTAATAATAATGATAAAGCATTATCTAAAGCTCTTGTTTGAACCACACCCTGCCCTAAAATTAACAGTGATAAAACAGTAATCAATGAAGTGTTACTAAATCCACTTAAAATTGTCTGGGGGTTCAAAAGATTTTTTCCATCATCTGCTTGAAATGGAAATATTGAAAAGAAAATTAATAAAAAGGTTAGTATTACAATAGATTTAAAAATTATCGATAGATTATCGGTAGCATAAAATATCATACTTGATAAAACTATTAATAAACTTAAATAAATAAATACTTCTTCTGATAAAAAAAACATAATTTTTAAAATTATTTAATTTGCCTATTTTATATTTATTAACATTATAATAGAATCATACTGTTAAAAAAAATTTTTTCTTAAAATGCTAAAAACAATAAATAAAAAAAATATTGAAATTAATGACTCAAAAAGTCTATCTAAATTCAAACATCTTCCAAAATCTGAAAAAGTTTATATTCATAGTCAAAATAATAAAAGCATAAAAGTTGGAATGAGAAAAATATCATTAGAAGACAACGATATTAAGAATCTTATTGTATATGATACATCAGGACCTTACTCGGAGAAGAACTATGTTCACGACTATGAAAAAGGGTTGTTTAAAGTTAGAAAAAAATGGATTGACAAACGTAATGGAATTTCTCGAACCAATAAAATGAAACTTAAATACCTTGATCATTCAAAATGCAAGGTAAAAGCTTTTCCTTCCATACCAACAAAAATATTTAAAAAGAAAGGAAAACAAGACTTAACTCAGCTTTATTTTGCAAGAAATGGATTAATAACTGAAGAGATGGAATACTGTGCTATTAGAGAGAATGAGGGAAGAGAAAAACTAGTTGGTAAATTTATAAAAGAAAAAGATCTTATAACACCAGAATTTGTTCGTAAAGAAATTGCAGAAGGTAGAGCTATCATTCCCTCAAATGTGAATCATCTTGAACTTGAGCCCATGATTATTGGACAAAACTTTCTTGTTAAAATAAATGCTAACATCGGTAACTCTGCAGTGATCTCAAGTGTTTACGATGAAGTGGAGAAGCTTTTATGGTCAGTAAGATGGGGAAGTGACACTATTATGGATCTTTCAACAGGAGACAATATTCATTATATTAGAGAATGGATAATTAGAAACTCTCCAGTTCCCGTTGGTACAGTACCAATTTATCAAGCTCTTGAAAAAGTTGAAGGTGTTGCAGAGGACTTAACATGGGATGTATTTAAAGAAACACTGATAGAACAAGCTGAGCAAGGAGTTGATTACTTTACAATTCACGCAGGGGTAAGACTTCCATTTATTCCAACAACTGTTGACAGGCTTACTGGTATTGTTTCACGGGGTGGGTCTATAATAGCCAAATGGTGCTTAGCTCACCACAAAGAAAACTTTTTATACACAAATTTTGAGGAAATCTGTGAAATAATGAGGGATTATGATATTTCATTTTCTCTTGGCGATGGACTTAGACCTGGTTCTATCCATGATGCTAATGATGAGTCACAGTTTTTAGAACTAAAGACACTTGGTGAATTGACAAAAGTTGCATGGAAAAAAAACGTACAAGTTATGATTGAAGGTCCAGGTCATGTTCCAATGCAGAAAATCAAAGAAAACATGGACTTACAAAAAAAATATTGCTTTGAAGCTCCGTTTTATACTCTTGGACCACTTACAACAGATATAGCACCAGGTTATGATCATATTACTAGTGCTATAGGTGCAGCAATGATTGGGTGGTATGGAACCTCAATGCTCTGCTATGTCACCCCAAAAGAACATCTAGGACTTCCTGATAAAGAAGATGTGAAGATTGGTGTTATTACCTATAAGATTGCAGCACATGCTGCGGATTTGGCAAGAGGTAATAGAGGAGCCTATTATAGAGATTATCTTTTATCTAAGGCTAGATTTGAATTTAGGTGGAGAGATCAATTTAATTTGTCTTTAGATCCTGAGACAGCTGAAGATTATCATGATCAAACTCTCCCCTCTGAAGGAGCAAAACTGGCCCACTTTTGCTCGATGTGCGGTCCAAAATTTTGTTCAATGAAAATCTCCCAAGAAATAAAAGAAAAAAGTAGTGCTGGTAAAAAAGAAATGTCTAAGAAGTTTAAAGAATTAGGTGCTGAGCTTTATGTTAGTTCAAAGCAAATGCCCTAAAGGTCCATAGCTTAAGTTAAAATTTGGAGATTTTTTAATGAATTTAATCATTAACTTTTTAGAACGTAAAATTGATTGAGATAAGTTAAAGCCCCTAGCAAGATTTATAGCTAAAGATGTGGAAAATGTGCATCCAGTTCCATGTGTATTCTTCGAATAAATTGATTTAAGACTATGAATTCCAATTTTTCCATCTTCTGTTATAAAATAGTCATCTGAATTATTATCAGTTTCGTTACAATTTGTAACAACTACCATACTTCTATACTCTTGCAAAAATAGATCTAAAAAACTTTTCATTTTATGATTTTCAATGTGTGATGTTTTAATTAATTTTTTAAATTCAAATAAATTCGGTGTAAATATTGGTTTTAATTTAGAAAAAGTTTTATAAATTGATAAATAAGTAGTCAGATTATTAAATATTTTATTCGTTGTAGATTTATAAATAGGGTCAATAACTATTGGAATTTTCTTTTTAAATGTACTCAACAATGCATGTATTTTTTTTGCTTGTCCTAGATTGGATATCATCCCTATTTTAATACAATCTATTCTATACTCATTTATAATTGTAGAAATTTGAGAAACAACTAAGTCATCAGGTATTTTAAATAACTTATAAACTTTTTTAGAATCTTGTGAGGTTACAGCTGTAACACAATTAAGACAATATGCATTCATAGCTAGACACGTTTTAATATCTGCTTGAACACCTGCCCCACTAGTATTGTCACTACCAGCGATTGATAACATTAAAGTTATTTTTTTATTATGTTTCATCTAACTCTTTAATACGAGAAACTAAATCTTCAATCAAACTGTCAACCAATTCTGAAGAATTGGCTTGAACCATTAATCTCAGCAAATTCTCAGTACCAGACTTTCTTAAAAGAATATCACATTTATTCTCATTCAATGTATTTTTAATATAACTATTTACTTCATTATTTTCTAAAATTAATTTTGGTTCATTATTTAATTTTAGATTTACAAGTTTTTGAGGAACTTTTTTGAACATTTTCTTACTTAGTTCAGCTAATGAACAATCTTCGTGTTTTAAAATTTCAATTATTAATAAAGCTGTGTATAAACCATCTCCACAATATGAATTTTCTGAAAAAATAATATGACCCGAGGGTTCACCACCGATTACACAATTATTCTTTTTCATATCTTCAATGACGTATCTGTCTCCGACCTGAGATAATATAAAGTTTACTCTCTTTTCATTTAAAAACTCTCTAAAACCAAGGTTAGACATTTGTGTATTAACAACCATATTATTATTCAATTGATCATTTTTTTTCAAATACATAACGAGAATTGCAAGAATTAAATCACCATCAATTATCTCTCCATTTTCATCGCAAAATATGACCCTATCGGCATCACCATCAAATGAAATTCCTAGTTTAGCTTTATTAAGATGGGTTTTTTTAGTTAGAAATTGTGGGTGCATAGCACCGCAATTTTTATTTATATTTTTCCCAGTAGGATTAAATGAGTATTTTTTAAAATCTAAATTTAATTTTTCAAAAAATCTTGGTCCGATGTAAGACAAAGAACCATTAGCAAAATCAACCACTATACTTTGGTTAAAATTTGACAACCCCACAAACCTATTTATTAACCACGTTTCGTAATCTAGACAATCTAAATTTATTTCTTTAAGAAGCTGTCTACCATTTGTTTTGTTTTTCTCTGATAAATCAATATTTTCCTCAATTGCAATTTCCTCATCATCGCTTAATTTTTCCCCATTTTTATTGAATAGTTTTATTCCATTGTCAGTAAATTGATTGTGTGATGCCGAAATCATCACTCCTAAATCGTAGTCTAAAGATCTTGTCTTAAAGGACAGTATAGGGGTTGAAACGACACCACACGTTTCACAAATAACATCATTATCAGCAAATCCTTGAATAATTGCTTCCTCGATCAAGCTACAAGACTCTCTTGTATCTTTACCAATAATTACTTTCTTAATTGTTTTTCGGGTTTTCTTGATTGAATCTGTTAAACTTATAAAAAAGGGAATCGTAATTGGAAATTCATTAAAAGTCCCTCTAATTCCATCGGTTCCAAAGTATTTTTTTTTCATTAGTTAATTATTCTATCATAAATAATGGTAGCCTGATTAACATCTCGTACATCATGCACTCTATGAATCCTAACGCCATTAATCATAGCATATAATGTAGCTGAAATAGTACCTCCTATTCTATTTTTTGGAACAGCTTCTCTAGAAATTGAGTCTATAAATCGTTTTCTGGAAACACCAAGCATTATTTGAAAACCAAGTGTATGAAATGTTCCTATATTGCTTATCAAATCCATGTTTTGTAAGTAATCCTTTCCAAAACCAATACCAGGATCAATTATAATATTTTCTCTTTTAACACCTGCTTTAACTACTAGATCAGTTTTTTCTTTTAAATAATCATATACATCAAGAACAACATTTTCATATTTATTTTTTTTTGTCATAGTTTTTGGTGTTCCAGGCATATGCATAATAATAATTGGTACATTGTATTTATTTATTAAGTCAACGCTCCTTCTATCATGATTCAACCCACTAACATCATTAATTATCTTGACACCAGAAAGAATACCAAACTCCATGGTAGAGGAATTTCTTGTATCAAGTGAGATATTTATTTTTTGATTATTCAACTTCTGAATTACTGGAAGGATCCTCATTATCTCTTCTTGAGGAGAAATAAATTCTGCACCTGGTCTTGTTGATTCTCCTCCGACATCTATGAAATTAGCACCATATGATATCATTTTTTGAGCATTTTTGATTGCATCTTTAAGATTTACATTTTCTCCGCCGTCTGAAAAACTATCAGGTGTTATATTTAAGATACCAAAGATGGAAAAACGTCTTTGGTCAAATAGAAGTTTTTCAAGTTTATTATTTTTTAAATTTTTATAATTTTCAAATAATGACTTAATTTTTTTTTGTTTTTTTAGGATTTCTTTAAATTCATGAAATGAATATAATTTCTTTTTTATTAAGTTATCCCTTCTGATCAGCTCTATATGTGTAAAAAAGGACTTATTAACCTTGAAGGCATTATCTTTTTTTATTAAGCTGAGTCCATCTTTTGAATTAACTACACCGAAAGGTCTTAAATAAAATTTAGTTTTAGTCAAAGTGTTTAAGTTGCGAGGGGGTTCGGATCTATGCCTAATCCTCTTTTCTTTTTCGTTTCTTTGTTATTAAGTGGAATCGAGGTTTTCCTTTTAGGTGTATTGTTATCTGGTCCTTTATTGTTTTTGATTTTACCCTTACTTATTAGTTCTTTAACATCATCACCTGATAAAGTCTCAAATTCTAATAAAGCTTTAGCAAGATTATGGAGGTGTTTCATATTTTTTTTTAATACTTTCCTAGCATGATTTTCAGCGTTATCAATTAGTTTTCTAATCTCTTGATCAATTAATTTAGCAGTTTCATCTGACATGCTTTTTCTTTGTGTAACTGACCTACCTAAAAATACATCTTCTTCATTTTCTGAATATCTTAGTGGACCAAGAGTATCGCTCATACCCCACTCAACTACCATTGCTCGAGCACGTTGAGTCGCTTGAAGAATGTCATTGGAAGCTCCTGAGGTTATATTATCTTTACCAAAAATAAGTTCCTCTGCTACTCTGCCACCAAAGATCATAGCTAACTTTGCTTTCATTTCGGTTTTTGTCTCTGAATACTTATCTCTTTCTGGTAAGTTCATGGTAACCCCTAAAGCTCTACCCCTTGGAATGATTGTAACTTTGTGAAGTGGATCATTGCCGGGAGTAAAAACTCCAACTAAGGCATGCCCAGCTTCATGATAAGCTGTAAGTTCTTTTTCTTTCAAAGTCATTACCATTGACCTTCTTTCAGCTCCCATCATTACCTTATCTTTCGCATCTTCAAAATCTTGCATAGTAACAAGTCTTTTGTTTCGTCTAGCAGCTAGCAAGGCTGCTTCATTTGATAAGTTTGCAAGGTCGGCTCCTGAAAAACCAGGTGTTCCTCTTGCAATTACCTTTATATCAACATCAGGTGCAAGTGCGAGTTTTTTGGTGTGAACGGCTAATATTTTTTTTCTACCTTCAATATCAGGGTTGGGGACCACCACCTGTCTGTCAAATCTTCCTGGTCTTAATAAAGCTGGGTCTAAAACATCAGGCCTGTTAGTAGCAGCAATCAGTATTACACCTTGAGTTGAATCAAATCCGTCCATTTCAACTAACAATTGATTGAGAGTTTGCTCTCTTTCATCATTACCACCCCCTAGACCAGCTCCTCTATGTCTACCTACTGCATCAATCTCGTCTATAAAAATGATACATGGTGCATTTTTTCTACCTTGCTCAAACATGTCTCTAACACGACTTGCTCCTACTCCAACAAACATTTCTACGAAGTCTGACCCTGAAATTGAAAAGAACGGGACGTTAGCTTCGCCTGCTATTGCTCTTGCAAGTAATGTTTTACCAGTCCCTGGGGGACCCACTAAAAGAGCTCCTTTAGGAATTTTTCCACCAAGTCTTTGAAATTTGGTTGGATCTTTCAAGAATTCAACTATTTCTTCTAATTCTGATTTAGCTTCATCTATTCCAGCAACGTCGCGAAATGTTACTTTATCTTTGTTCTCATTAAGAAGCTTTGCTCTCGATTTTCCAAAACCCATGGCCCTTCCACTCCCGGATTGCATCTGTCTCATAAAGAAAATCCAAACGCCAATCAAAAGTAGCATTGGAAACCATGAGATTAGAATATCCAACAAACCTGGGGAGCCTTTATCAAGAGGCAATGCTATTATTTCAACATTATTTTTCTCAAGCTTTTCAATTAAACTCATATCATTTGGAGCATATGTGGAGAAAAGTGATCCATTGGAATATTCTCCTTTTATATTATTACCTCTTATTTCTACTCGAGAAACATTCCCATTCTGAAGTTCTGTCAAAAAATTTGAGTAGGATATAGGAGCTGTTCTTTGGGAAGCATCGTTAGACTTATAAAAATCTATGATTAAAAAGACTAGGAACCCAATAAGGAGCCATATTGCTACATTTTTAAGAAAATTATTATTCATTTAAATATCATATAATTATATATATTTTATTCTCAATTAATATTTAAAAAATTTTTTTTTGTGAGAGGTATAATTGGATTGAAAAGAACTCTTACAGAATTTCTTTCTAGTTCACTTTGATTCAAAAAGTAAGGGATTATTAATTTATTTTTAACTTTAATGATTGGTAATGTTTTAATTACATCAAAGTGAATTTGTCTGTTGTAACTCACTGACTTATATTTTTTTTTAATAAAAAGCCACTTTTTTTCGTTCATTGCTTCGCAAGTAAGATCATTTTTAAAGGTTTCAATAACGAACCTGTTATCCCATAAGAAAGATTTGTTTTTTTTTTAAAATAGTTTTTGTTGAACAATATCTTTTAATTTTTTGATATTCTCTATAAAATTCTATGAGATCTGGTTTGACATTAATGATGCACCAATTAAGAGAAAATATAAATTTGTCTTTGATTTTGATTTTTCTCACTAAACTTTTTACAGAAAGAGTTTTTGGGGGATATATTGTTCCAGAACAAGTTACTAGAATTCTTTTTATCACTTCTATCTGTAAACTTTGACAATTTGCTAAAAGCTTATCTTTTTTTAATATAAATTTACCATAATCAAAAAAACTTAAATTATTGATTAAAAAGTTATTAAGTTTTTTTTCGATTTTTGTATTTTCGATTTGAGAGTTTCTAAAATCCACATTGATGTTTTTGAAACAATTTTGATTTAAGCTACTTATATATTTTCTTACTTTTGCTCTTTCGTATTTATTATTTTCGTTGCTAGGATCACTAATCCAATTAAAATTGTTTTTTTTACATGTATTAATTAATCTTTTTTTACAAATATCGATTAAAGGTCTCAAAATTTGTAAATTTTTTTGAATATTCTGTGTAGGGATTGCATTTAAACCAAGAGTCGCGTACCTTCTTTTTTTTCTCATTAAGTAAGTTTCTAGACAATCATCTCTATGATGTGCTGTCATAAGAGATATAATTCCTTCTTTTGAACAATATTCAATAAAATTTTTATATCTTGCATCTCGTGCATTTTTCATTATTGATGATTTCTGTCTAGGTAAATTCCAACTAAAAGCCTTGAAGACAACTTTAAGTTGACTGCAAATGTTTTTCACAAAAAACTCCTCTTTTTTTGAATTATCTCTCAATTTGTGATTAAAATGAAGAACCGTTAACAAACCTTTTTTCTTTTTTATCCATTTATTCATTAAAATTAAAAGAGCAAGGCTATCTACCCCACCAGAAACACAAATTGCAATATGAGGTTTTTTTTCAAAGAGAAAGTTTTTTTTTTTTAAAATTATGTTGAATTCGTTATGATCTACAGGCTTTGTATTTATCATTTATTCTTTAGGACAATTAAGTTTTTTTCTTTCCTCTTGTGATCTTTCAATTACATTTTTTGGAGAATTTTTATATTTCACTTCTAACTCATAAAAAGCACTACATGCTTCATTTTTTTTATTTAAGTTGGAAAATGAAAGACCAAGTTTCAAGAGATTATCTGGACCTTTTATAGAATCAGGATAGTTTGAAAACCCCTCACCAAACTCTATAATAGCTTGTTGAAAATTCTTATTTGCGTAATAAACTTCACCAAGCCAATATTGAATATTCGGCATAAGATCATTAGGCTTTATTTTTTTTAGTTCTGTTAATTCTTTTTCTGCTTGTTCATATTTATTTGCCCACAATAATTTGATTGCATTTTCATATTTTTTTTTTATCTCGGACTCATTTAGTTTTTTTTTTGATTTTTTTTGGGGTTCAACTTTTTTTGCTACATCATCATTATTTAAAATCAACCCATTTTGATTAATAGAAAGTGAATCTCTAAAAGATTCTTTTTTTTTTGATTTGACTTCGTTTACGATTTTTTTGATAGAGTCAATTTGCGCTTTTAAATCTTTATCAATAAGATTTAACTTTTCGTCAAGATTTTGGACTTTATTTTCTATTTCTTCCAATAAACCGTAGTTTGCTCTTATTTTTGTTTCAAAATCACCAAGTTTTGATTCATTCCTTGAAATGTAGCCAGATGACAGTGATTTCTCAAATTCTTCAACTTTCCCTTTTTGAATATCTGAAATATTTTTTTCAATTCTCTCTAACCTCTCTAAAAGCTCATCTACATCGAGGTCTTGAGATAATGGTTGGGTTGGTAATGAAAAAAAAACAATTGAAAGTATTAATAGTAGTAATTTAAATTTGGATGACATATTATCAAAAAAAAAGGGCTAATATCATTAGCCCTAATTCCAAATAAATAAGGATACATTAATGTTAGTTACCACTTACAACTAACACTGCTCTTCTATTCTCTGCGAAAGCTTCAGAAGTGCTTCCGTCGGCAGCTGGACGTTCTTTGCCGTAGCTTATTACTGTCAATCTGCCGGGATCAACACCAAGTGAGGCAAGAAATTCTTTAACTGAATTACCTCTTCTCTCTCCTAAAGCTAAGTTGTACTCTCGAGTGCCCCTCTCATCGCAATGACCCTCAATCAACAACTGAAAGCCAGGAGTCGATTTAAGCCAATTTGCTTGAGATTCAAGCACAAATGCTGATGCAGATGAAATATTATGTTTATCTGTTTCAAAATAAACTCTATCCCCAATTTCGTTTTGAAGGTAGGCTTGAAGGTTTGCTTGTCTAGAGTCTCCGTATTCGTATCCTGGAGTACTACCCGATGATGACGAACCACCAGTTGTTTCACAACCCGTGATCATGAGTATACCAGCGAATAATAATGATATGTATTTGTTTTTCATAACTTTTAGATCCTTAAAAATTTATTAAAGTATTATAACTTATTGTTTTACAATCTGTACAGAAATAAGTCAACGGTTAAGGTTTATTAAAAGATATTAACAATCAAATAAAGAATTAGGTAACAAACTAATTTTTTTATCTGTTATAAATCTTTACAGTACAAGATCCAAAGCAGTCGACTGAATCGTGCGTTGGAATGTCTCTGAACGTGTTGTCTTGGAGCAGGTTATCGCTACCAACATATTGTTCATTTGCACAACTACTAATGAAGGAAATCGCGATTAAAAGAACGAAATATTTGATTTTCATAAAATAGATACCTTTAATGTTAAACTTCAGTACAGTTTTACATTTTGAATACTAATAAGTCAATGATAACTCTTTTTTTTTTACCTACTAAGGTAGTAATCCTGACCAGGCGGGGTCTGAAGCATCAGAGGGTGTAACAAGCTCTCTTAAATTAATACCAGTTAAATCAATCATTTTAACTTTAGGATTAGAAATCTTTCCACCTGAAAACTTACTTTGGTTATAAAATGCTATCACTCTTCCGTTAGGCGACCAAGATGGTCCTTCAACCAGGTATGATTTGTAAACAACTCTTTCACCCTTTCCATCAGCATACATAACGCCAATGTAAAACTCACCACCTAAAAGCTTTGTAAATGCAATTAAATCACCTCTTGGAGACCAAACTGGTGTTGCATATTTTCCTTTTCCAAAACTAATTCTTTTTACTTTTTTTGTTTTTAAATTCATTATGTATATTTTTTGGCTACCACTTCTGTCAGATTCAAATGTAATAAAATCGCCATCAGGTGAATAGGAAGGAGCAGTGTCAATACCGTCGTAAAATGTAAGCCTTTTCATCTTTAATGTTTCTAAATTCATTTCGTAAATGTCAGTATTGCCGTTTTTTGCTAAACTCATTACTAATTTTTTTCCATCAGGAGAGTATCTTGGACTAAAGGTCATTCCTGGAAAATCTCCTAATATTTTTTGTTTTCCTGTATTCAGATCTAAAAGAAAAATTCTTGGAACAGTATTATTGTAGGACAAATAAGCCACTTCTTGTGCTGCTGGAGAAAACCTTGGTGTCAAAGCGAGGTAGGAACCATCAGTCAAAAATTTATGATTCGCACCATCCTGATCGATAATAGCCAATCTTTTCTTTCTATTACTTTTAGGACCGGATTCTGATATGTATACTATCCTGCTATCAAAATAACCAGATTCGCCCGTTATTCTTTGATAAATAATATCTGATATTACATGTGCAATTCTTCTCCAATTACTTTTTTCAGTTGAAAGTTTTTGAGCAACCATTTGTTTTTGGGAAAGAACATCCCATAATCGAAATTCAATATCAATTTTTTCATTTCTTAAATTTAATTTTCCATGAACAAGACCTTGTGCTGTTGTTATTTTCCAATCCTCAAAGATTGGTTTTTTTTCAAATGGTAAAGATGTATTGAAAAAAAGCTTTTTGGGTAAAATCGAAAAAAGACCTGATCTCTCTAAATTATTTGAAATTACAATATTTATATTTGATGAAATCTCTCTAGATTCTGAGTTGGAAGAATTAAATTCTAAAATTGCCACAGGTATGGGGTTTAAATTTCCCTGAGTTATATCTATTCTCAATTCTGATCTAGCAGAAAAGGAAATAAATATTAAAAAGGCAAAAAAGAATTTCATAGCTATACGTTAAATAGTCTAGTGTCTTTGAGTAACAAAATCAAAATTAATTTACTAGTTAATCATAACAGATGGATCGAAATCTAAAATTGTTTCCTTCCAAGTTTCATATTTTTTTTTTGGAACCTTCAATTTTTTGCAGTCTGGATGATTTACAGCTCTTAATGCACTTTCTGCTAATGTTCTAAAAAATGTATTTTTCATATTCTCTTTATTCATGATTACAGTATTTACAACTTCGCCGTCTACATCAAGCTTTAGTTTTAACGAAACTTTATAATCCTTAATATTTTTTGCTCCTGCAGGGACTATCCAGCATCTATAAAATTGGCGTCTGATAGCGTCTTTTTCAGAAATAGTAAGTTTTTCTCCCAACTTAACACTTTTAATTTCCTCTTTTTCACTTTCATCTTTTTTTTCTTCAATCCTTTTTTCGGTTGATTTAATTTTACTTTTATTTGCAGATTTAATTTTTTCTATAGATTTAAGAATATTATCTACCCTTTTTTTTTGTTTTTCCTCTTCAAGGTCTTTTTTAATTTTTTTTGGTTTTGGTTTTTTTTTTTTTTCTGAAAATTCAGGTGGCTTCGGTTTGGACTCCACTTTGGGAGGTTGAAATCCAGATAAAACTTTTTTTACAGGTGAGGGTTTGGATTTAATTTTTTTATTTTTTTCATTTTCTAATTTATTGACTGTTTGATCAGATATATCGACGATTTCAAGAGGAATTTCATTTATTTCAAATTTTTTATTTTGCTTAAAAATTTCAGCACCATATATAAAGAAAAATAAAATTAGTAAGTGTAAAAAAAAAGACTTTAGAAGGCCTTGGGTCATATTTAAATCATTTTAATTTAGTGACTAATGCTACTTTGGTAAAACCAGAACTATTGATTAAACTCATTAAATCCATAACTTTTCCATAATCTAATTTTTTATCCCCTTTAATGTAAATTTTTAAATTTTTATTATTTTTCTTTAAAAGTTTGAGTTTTTGTATTAATTGCTGCCTCGTAAATCGTTTTTTTTGGATAAAAAT
The DNA here is from genome assembly GCA_002167215.1 of Pelagibacteraceae bacterium TMED65. Next base: position 9,849 of record NHDS01000017.1, on the reverse strand, counting down.
TTCTCCTTTAGAGTTTAGTGAAACGGTTACTGGATCTTTTTTCTCGTTTTTCAATACAGATGAACTTTCTGGCAAATTTATTTTAATTCCTGAAGAAAGAAGTGGGGCTGTTACCATGAAAATTATTAACAAAACTAGCATCACATCTACAAATGGAGTTACGTTAATATCTGACATTGGTTTTTTCCTGAATTTTTTTCTCATAAATCTACCTAAAAATTTCTTTAGAAATTATCACTAATATTTCATCTGAGAATACATCTAACTTGTTATTAAGATTATCTAACATATCATTGAATTTATTGAAAAAAAGTACCGCAGGTATAGCAGCCACAAGTCCAAGTGCAGTTGCAAACAAAGCCTCAGCAATACCGGGAGCGACAACGGCGAGGCTTGTATTTTGTGAAATGCCGATAGCTGTGAAGCTGTTCATAATACCCCATACTGTTCCAAACAGTCCAATAAATGGTGCAGTTGAACCAACCGATGCAAGAAAGTTAAGTCCCTTTTCTAAACTTGATAATTCTTTATTTATGACAATTTCCATTTCCTTTTTTACGTTTTCACAGAAACTTTTTTTAAACTCAAAGTTCTTATTTGAAAATCCTGTTTTTATTCTATCGAAGTATACCATTGCCGAAAAAAATACTGACTCCATTGGATGTGTTGGTTGCCCTCCTATCCTTTTAGATAGCTTACTTAGGGTTTCACTTGAATAAAATTTTTCCTCAAAATCTTCGGTTTCCATAATTATTCCTTTTAACCTTGTATATTTCGAAAATATAATAGTCCATGACCAAACCGACGAGAACAACAATAATAATATAACAATTTTTACGACAACATCTGCTTGTAAAAATAATGAAAAAATTGAGAAGTCAGAAGATTCCTCAATGATCTTTTTTTCGATAGTTTCATCCATAAGATGTTTATACTACTTCCATTGATTTAAATCTAGATATTATATCATTTGGAATTCTTGAGGGCTTGCTTATATCTCCATTAATCCAAACCAAGAAAACATCTATTACACAGATTGTTTCATCTCTTTTTTTTAGTTTTTGAACAAGTTTTATAGATGTTTTTGAGTTTCCTTTAAAAAAAGTTTCTAAAAGTAGGTTATCAAATAAATATGAAGGCTTTATAAATTCTATTTTAAGTTGTTTTACCACAAAAAAAAAAGAATTATTTTTCAAGAGTTTAACAACTTCTGGAAAATTTTTTCTTAGTAAATTACTTCTTGCTCTCTCTGCCCAGCATAAATAAGAAGTATGATATGTAAAACTAGAAGAATCTGTATTCTCGTAATAAACTGTAAATATTTCCTCATGAATTTTTTTCATCAATAATCACCGCTTAAATGAAAAACACCTTTTTTTGTAATGATTCTGCCACGGGAAGTTCTCTGGACAAGTGCTCTTTGCATTAAATAAGGTTCTATAACATCCTCAATAATATCTCTCTGTTCAAGAAGTGCCGCACTCAATGATTCTACACCAACAGGCCCTCCACTATAGTTTTCATAAATACACTTTAAATACTTTCTATCCATGTCATCAAGACCTTCTGAATCAATACCCATCTGCTTCAAAGAACTTAAAACAACATTCATATTAATAGTGTGGGAATTTTGCACTACAGAAAAATCAATAATTCTTTTCAATAGCCTTATTGCAATTCTAGGTGTGCCTCTGGATCTTTTAGCAATTTCGTAAGAAGCAGAACTTTCAATTTTTATCTGAAGTTTTTCAGAGTTCATATTTATAATTTCTTTTAGTTCATTAGGTTGGTAAAACTCTAATTGGAGTGGAATTCCAAATCTGTCTCTAAGTGGACGACTAAGCAGGCCTAACCTAGTTGTGGCACCAATAAGTGTAAATTTCTCAATAGATATTTGCATTACCCTAGCTGACGGTCCAGCACCAATAATATAGTCACATTTAAAATCTTCCATTGCGGGATAAAGTGATTCTTCTATAATTGGAGATAGTCTATGAATTTCATCTATAAATAAAATATCCCCACTTGATAGGTTGCTCAATAAAGTAACTAAATCTCCCTTTTTAGTGAAAGCTGGTCCCGAGGTGGAATGTATATTAACATTTTTTTCAAAAGAAATTATATTGGCTAAAGTAGTCTTTCCGAGTCCAGGTGGGCCATAAAGAATTATGTGGTCAAGATTTTTATTCCTTTTAACTGATGAATCAATAAAAGTTTTTAAATTTGATTTTATAGAGGTTTGACCGATAAAATGTTCAATTTTAGTCGGTCTCAAATTAACTTTTTTGTCCTCTTCTATTTCGTTAGGAGTTATTTTTTTTTTTTCTTCATGATTCATATTTTATCGTGCTGGGTTGGATAAACTCTTTACTGCAATTGGAATTAGTTGCTCAAGCTCTTTTTCCTGATTATTATTAATAACATAACTAGCTGTTGATTCACAAATCTTTTGTGAAAACCCAAGATTTAACAGACATGACACAAGATCTCGAAAAATCAGGTCATTTTCCTTGACAATTTCAACATTTTTAATTGTGATTTTCTTTTTTATTTTTTCTTTTAATTCATTCACAATTCTTAATGCTAATTTGTTACCTACTCCACTTACATTTCTAAAAATTTGTGTATCTCCATTATTTATCGAAAATATTATTTTTTTATTTTCTAAATTAGACATTATGTTAATGGCCATTTTACTCCCAACTCCTTGTACAGTTAGCAGATCACTGAAAGTCTCTCTTTCATCTTTATCCAAAAAACCACTCAAGATTCTTGCGTCTTCTCTCATAATCTCATAGATGAAAATTTCTATATATGATCCAATCGGACCAAGTTGAATGATATTTTTTTTAGACATTAAAATACGATAAACAACCCCTTGAACATCTAAATCAATGTTCTCCTCATCAATATTGTCTATATGTCCTTTCAGCTTTACTATCATTCGTTTAAAGAACTGTCTTAGAAATTAATGACTGACTATGCATAGAATGACAGGTTGCAACTGCTAAAGCATCAGCAGAATCTGTATCGTCTATTTCAATTTTTGGATATATTCTTTTTACCATATCTAAAATTTGAAATTTATTTGCATGTCCATATCCTACAAGGTTTTTTTTAACTATGTTTGGTGAATATTCACTAATGGAAATGTTATTCTGAGCTGCAACTAAAAAAGCCATCCCCCTTGCTTTCCCCAATTTAAGAGTGGATTGTGGATTTGTGTTAGAAAAAATTTTTTCGACTGCCAAGTTGTTTGGATTAAATTTTTTTACTAATTCATTTAACCCATCATAAATTAACTTAAGCCTAATTTCTAAGTTATGGTTGTTATTTGTTTTAATAACACCGTGGGATATATATACTTCTTGATTATTATTGCTTTTAATAACTCCCCAACCAGTGTTATTAAGTCCAGGGTCTATTCCCATTATCAAATTTTGATTTTTCAAATCAATCTGTCCATTAGATTTTCATCGATATTAAAATTTGATGTAACACTTTGAACATCATCCAAATCTTCAAGTTTATCCAGTAATACCAAAAGTTGTTTAGCTTGGTCTTCATTTTCAATATCTATTATATTAGATGGTCTCCATTCAATTGATGAAAACTTAGGAGGTGAATATTTTTTCTCTAAATTAAGCAAAACATCATGAAACGTCTCTAGTTTTGTTATTACCTCCAACACATCATCATTTTCATTTATGTCTTCGACATCTAAAGATGCACAGTATTCAAAGAAATTATTATAATCATCGATATTTATTGGATAATTAATAATACCTACTTTGTCAAAATTGTGCCTAACGCAACCTGTAATTCCGAGATTTCCGTTAAACTTAGAAAAAGTTGATCTAATTTCTGAGGCACTCCTATTTTTATTATCTGTAAGAGATTCAATGATTATCGCTACACCATTAGGACCAAATCCTTCATAGATTATTTCAATTAATTCTGACTCTGAGTCTGTACTATTCTTTTTAATTGCCTTGTTAATACTGTCCTTTGACATATTTGACGAAAGTGCGTTATTAACCGCTGCTCTGAGTCTTGGATTAGCATCTGGGTCTTCTCCACCAATTTTTGAAGCAACAGATATTTCACGAATAAGCCTCGAGAAAAGTTTGGCTCTTTTTTTGTCTTGAGCACCTTTACGATGCATAATGTTTTTAAATTTTGAATGACCTGCCATGATTATTTGTGAAGCTTTCCACCCTTAAAAATTTGATTAAATTTAATCACTTTATTTTTTTCATTAATTCTAAATATTGTACCACATAAAGTACCCTCTCCACTAGCAGGTTCTAGTTTAGTTTTAATAAATTTTTTTCTAAACCTATCAATACATAGTTCCTTTTTCATACCAATAACAGAATCATAATCACCACACATACCTAGATCTGTTTGGTACAAAGTTCCTTTTTCTAAAATCCTTAAGTCAGCTGTTGGTATATGAGTATGTGTTCCAAAAATGGCGGTTACATTGCCATCAAAGAAATGACCGATTGCCATTTTTTCTGATGTTGACTCACCATGAACGTCAATAACAATTATTTGGTCACCATACTTAGTTTTTACTAATTCAATTATTTCATTAATCGAACTAAATGGATCTTCAATACTATCCATAAACAAACGACACATCACATTAATTACCACTATCAACTTTCCATTTTTTAGTTTAAAGATACCGTAACCTTTACCAGGTGTGTTTTTTGGATAATTACATGGCCTCAGTAATCTTGCATCTTTATCTATATAATTTACAATCTCTTTTTGATCCCATACGTGATTACCAGTTGTAATAGTATCAACTCCTAACTCGTATAGTTTTTTACATATTTTTTCAGTTATACCGAATCCACTTGCAGAGTTTTCACCGTTCACTATCACAAATTCAATATTTTCTTGTTTAATAATGCTAGGTAAGAACTTTTCAATCGCATCTCTCCCAGATCTTCCTACTATATCTCCACAAATTAAAATATTCATAGCTTCTTTAAATTATTATCCTAGATTGGGTAACAATAACATCCATTTTTTTATCGTATTTCATTTCAGGAATATTTTTAGATTCTTGCTCATCGAATGCAATACCAATAGTTATTATGTTATTATTTTTTTGTAAAAAAGAAATTGTTCTATCGTAATATCCACCACCATATCCGAGCCGAGATTTATTTTTATCAAAAGCAACCATAGGAACTAATAATACTCTAGGGACAATATATAAATTCTTCTCAGGTATTAAAATATTGAATTTACCCATTTTTAATTTATCGTCTTTTTTCCATACTCTAAAGTGAAGATAAGATTTTTTTCTCAAAATTTCTGGCAAAGCAATTTGCTGATTATTTTTATGCATGTAAGAAACGAAATTTAATAATGATACTTCTGATCTCACAGGATAATATAGTGAAATTGTTGGATATGACGGGTTTATAATTTTTTTAAGGTTTATATTTAATTTTTCTTCCTTAATTTTTTTACCTTTAAGTGAGCCTCTAATTTTAATGAATTTTCTTCTAAGTTTTATTTTACTTTTTTGCATCAATTAAATTTTCAAGTTTTTCAAGTTCAATATTGATACTTTCAAGATAATTATCAAAATCTATACTTTCTTTATTTTTTCTTATTCCTTCTTCAGCAAGGATAAGAGAGACCATCAAAAATTTTTTTGATTCTGATAGTTTCCTTAGCTCTGGGAAATTATCTATAACAGATACTATTCTTTTTTCTGCATTAAGAAGTAATTTTTCTTCTCCATCTCTACATTCGATTTCAAATTCTTTGTTATCAATGTTTATTTTTACAATTGTCATTGTTTATGTTTTAAATATTTTATAACCTTTTCAAGTGTATCGACTATTTTTTTTAAAAAGTCTTTATCTAGATCTGTTCTTGTTCCAATTTTATTCTTTTGAATCTTCGCATAGATCCTTTTAATTCTAATTAATGTACTTTTTGATTTTGCTTTTAACATAAAAGTTTAACTTTATTTTTGTCTACTCCTTTACATTACAATAAATTTTCATTAATCAATAATTATAAATATTATCTATCATGAAAATTAATGTAGCAATAAATGGTTTTGGAAGAATCGGAAGATTAACTTTGAGAGCTTTTCTCGAAAGAAAAATTTCAGATTTTAATATCACAGCTATTAACGACCTAGGAGATGTAAATAGCAATCTTCATCTTTTGAAATATGATTCAGTCCATGGCACATTGCCATATGAGTTAAAAAAAGAAAACAACTCTATAATAATTGGCAACAATAATATTCATTTTTTCAAAGAAGCTGACCCTAGCAAACTACCTTGGAAAAAACATAATGTAGATATTGTGATAGAATCAACTGGTGTATTTACAGACAGAGAAAAAGCAAGTCTTCATTTTCAAGCTGGTGCTAAAAAAATACTCATATCTGCGCCTGCAAATAATCCAGATATTACAGTGGTTTTCGGTATCAATCATAATAACATTAACGGTAACCATAAAATTATATCAAACGGTTCATGCACAACAAATTGTTTAGCTCCTATTGCGTTTTTAGTGGATGAAATCATTGGGATTGAATCAGGTTATATGACAACAGTTCATTCAGTAACTGGCGATCAAAACACCATTGATACCTTACACAAGGACTTGAGAAGAGCAAGAAATTCACTTATTTCTATTATTCCAACTTCTACCGGTGCAGCAAGAGCAGTAGGTGAGGTTTTACCTAATTTAAAAGGTAAAATCGATGGAAGTGCAATTAGGGTTCCAACCCCTAATGTCTCTCTTGTTGATTTCAAATTTTATTCAAAGCGAGATTCGTCTAAAGATGAACTTCAATCGATTTTTAAAAAAGCTGAAAATACAAATTTTAAGTCAATAATTCAAACTGTTGAAGATCCCATGGTTTCCGGTGATTTTAATCATAACCCTCACAGTTCAATAATTGACTTATCAGAAATCAATGTCATCCAAAAAAGATTTTGCAGAATTCTGTCCTGGTATGACAATGAATGGGGCTTTTCAAATAGATTGTTAGATGTTGTAAAAAAAATGTTCTAATGAAAATTTATGAACAACAAATATTCCAAATAAATAAAATATCCGATATAAAATTAATAGATAAAAAATTTCCAGACAAAAACATTAACATTCTTCACAGTTATAAATCCATAATTTGGCAAGGTCCAGATTATGTAAAAACTCTAGCAAAAAAATTAAGAAGAAGAAAAACAAACTATATAATTGATCTTCAAGATAACATAGGTCTTATACTTGCTTTACTTAATTCTCAAGTAGATGCAATAGCAGTGAGCAACAAAATCAATAAAGTTACACTAAAAAAAATATTGTCAATTGCTGTAGATAAGAAGATAAAAATACTTAAAGTTGAAAAGTTNAAAATAGANAAANTAGAATAATGANATTTTACGCAATTTCACCTCCAAGAGACAACCTTTCATTTAATAAAATTAATTTTGATAAAATGTCGGATATATTACAGTTTAGTTTTTTTCAATTTAGACCAAANCATAAAACTTTAAAAAATAGAATNAAATTTGTTAAGTCTCATTATCNGGATATTTATTCAATTTGTAAAAAAAAAAAAAATTAAAATTATNATTAATGATGATTTTGAAATAGCAGAAAAATTTAAATTCGATGGAATTCACCTCGGACANAATGATAAATGCTGNTNAGAAGCCAAAAANAAATTTGGCTCAAAATTCATTGTTGGTGTNAGTTGTTCAAACTCACNTAAGTTATATGAAGACGCCGCAAAACAAAANGCAAATTATGTTGCTTTCGGCCCTGTATTTNAAAGTTTGTCTAAAAATAAGAAANAAATTAATTTGAATAATTTATCTATTTTNTTAAAAAGTTTAAGATTGCCTTTTACATTGATTGGTGGGATAAATCATAATAACATTATTAANCTACTAAAATTTAATCCAAATGAACTAGCTGTTATCAGTGCCTTTTGGGATTATCCNGATGGGCCTGTAAAAGCTGCNATAAAGTTTAGAGAAATTTTAAGGAACAANAATNNATATGAAAATTAATGCTAATTTGATTAAAGCAGGCAATCTTTTAAAACATAAAGAAAAAATGTTTGAGGTTTTAAATACAAGTGTAATAAAACCGGGTAAAGGGGGAGCTTTCATCCAAGTTGAAATGAAGGATATTGAAAGTGGTNCAAAATTCAATGAAAGATGGCGAACNTCAGAAAGTATTGAAAAANTTTCAGTAAATGAACAAGAAGTAACTTTTTTATTTNTNGAGAATGANANCTTTACTGTAATGAATAATCAAAATTANGAACAAATNTCATGTTCTAGCAAATTAATANCTGGAAAAGAAAAATTATTAGAAGATGGTATGAAATTATTCCTTATAATTGTAGATGATAAGATTACGGGCATAAAATTTCCTAAAAANATAAAAGTAAAAATTAAAAATGCAGATGCAGTAGTTAAAGGTCAAACTGCTTCATCTTCTTTTAAAANNGCAACAACAACTAATGATTTAAGAATTTTAGTTCCTCCACATATAAAAGAAGGAGATTGTGTTTTAATAAGTTCAGAAAANCTTGATTATGTAGAAAAAGCAAAAGATTAAAATGAGTAATTTCAGTCCTTTATTAAATGCTCTTAATAAATCTATTAGATTATCTGGTAAAAAAATTATTAGAGATTTTGGNGAGATNGAAAAACTTCAAAGNTCTGTTCGTCAAACTGAAAAATTNGCGCANTTAGCAAAATCAAAANTAGAAAAGGACTTGCACCAAATTTTAAAGANAATAAAACCTGATTTTAAAATTATTACATTTGATGATCAAAGAGATCAGGATTGTTGGATTATNGATNTGATAGATGGTTCAAGAAATTTTGCAAGAGGTATTGATAATTTTTCAATCAACATATCCTTACAAGAGAATAAAAAAATAAAAACAAATATCTTTTATAACCCAATCAAAGATGAAACTTTTTTCTTTCAAGCTGGANTTGGTGGATATAAGAATGACAGTAGANTAAGAGTATCAGAAAANAANCTTTTTAAAGAATCCATTTTTTCCTTTTTTAGTAAAATTCANCAANCGAGAGAAAATGAAATTTTATGTAATATAAAGAAAGTTGTAAAAAAAGAAAAAATTGCTACAAGAGAAAGTGGATCAATATGCTCCGACATTGGTTTCTTGGCAAGTGGTAAAATTGAATGTTTGATATTTATAACATCAAATATAAATCTTAAGAATCAAATTTCACTAGTTTTATCAGAAACTGGAGGTGTTTTGAATACACTAGANCTNTNTAGTGAAAAAATTTATATTGCAAGCAANAATTATATTGGAAAGATNACTAAAGAGATGATAGAAAATAATTATGAATCTAAATAATTTATCAATNAAATTCACTTTTTTATTATACCTTTTTCTTTTCATATTCATTTATGAAAAAAATTTACAGTCCCAAGAGACACAAACCATTAAAAAAATAATAATTGAAGATGGTTTAGACTCTGGGCGCTTACTTTCCCCCCCCCCAGAAAAGAAAAATGAAAGAATAAAGTTAATTCCCCCGAAAAGTATTTTGGAAAAAAAAGCCATAGAAATAAAAGAAAAAGAAGCAATTGAAATCAAAAGAGAAGCACAAGAAGAAAATAAAAGAAAAGAGTTAGAGGCTAAACGAAAAGCTAATGAAGAACAAAAACGAAAAGAATTAGAGGCTAAACGAAAAGCTAATGAAGAACAAAAACAAAAAGAGTTAGAAGCTAAAAAAAAGGCTGATCAAGAACAAAAACGAAAAGAGTTAGAAGTCAAACGAAAAGCTGAAGAAAAACAAAAAG
>NHDS01000016.1 GCA_002167215.1 Pelagibacteraceae bacterium TMED65 | reverse complement strand
TATTATCCTAATCCAGAAAAGATTGAAAGTATTTATGCAAATGCTCTAAATGACTATAGATTAGGAAAGTTTAAAAGTGCTTTAATTTTAATAACAAGGTGTATTAATTTTTATCCTAAAAACCCTTATTTTCACGAACTTAAAGGTCAGATGCTTTACGAAAGTGGAAGATTTCAAGAAGCTATAAAATCATTTCAAATTTCGAGCTCAATTTTACCTGATGAAAAAGGGTTTAAACTATTTTTAGCTAAATCCTTATACCATAGTAGTAATAAGACTAATCATTCAAAATCTATTGAATTACTTTGGGATTATGTAAAAAAAGATGAATTTCCAGTTGATGCGTGGCACTACTTAGGGTTAAATTATGGTAAATTAAAAAAATTAGATTTTTCTTCATATGCTTTTGCAGAAAAATTCGTGCTTGTAAATAAAATTGATAATGCAAGAATTCATATCAAAAAAGCAAAGGAAATTACTAAGAATAAAATCTTAATTAAAAAAATAAACGACCTTGAGTACCAAATAAGTAAGAAACAAAAATGAAAAGAATTATAATAATTAACGGCCCTAACTTAAATTTATTAGGAAGTAGAGAAAAAGAAATTTATGGAGATAAAACACTTAAAGAGATTGAAAGTGAATGTAAAAGTTACTTTTTAAAAAACAAAATTAAATTAGAGTTTATCCAAAGTAATTCTGAAAGTAAAATAATTGATACTATTCATAAAGCAAGAGAATATGATGGTCTGATAATAAATGCAGGTGCTTTTACTCATACTTCTATAGCAATTCATGATGCTTTAAAAATTTTAAAGATTCCTAAAATTGAGGTTCATATTTCCAATATTTACAGTAGGGAAGAGTTTAGAAAAAAGTCTTTTATTAGTCCAGTTGTTAATGGTATTATTGCGGGGTTTGGGACAAATGTATATCACATTGCAATAGATTCATTAAGATATTATTAGAATGTTAAAATTCGATAAAAAACAATTAGATGATTTGATTTGTGCGCTTTCAAGGCTCATGGATAAAAATAATTTAGAAGAACTTGAGATATCAGATAATAAGTTTAGTTACAAATTAAAGAAAAATTCAAACGAAATTAAGCAAATAAAACCAACTATAACAGACCACACTAAGGAAAAAGAAAAAAAAGAAATTAAACCTGAAAAGTCTCTAAAGTCTCCTTTAGTAGGAACAGCGTATTTAAGCCCTGAACCTGGATCAAAACAGTTCGTAGAGGTTGGACAAAATGTAAAAATTGGTCAGGTTATATTGATTATAGAAGCGATGAAAACAATGAACGAGATTGTAGCTGACAGAAATGGAACCGTAAAAAAAATTTATATTAAAAATGAAACTCCAGTAGAATTTGGAGAACCTCTTGTTCTTATAGAATAATGGTAAAGAAAATTCTTGTTGCAAATAGGGGGGAAATTGCCCTCAGAATATTGAGAGCGTGCAAAGAACTCAATATAAAAACAGTAGTTGTTCATTCAACTGCTGATGAAAAAGAAATGTTTGTAAGACTTGCAGACGAAAGTGTGTGTATTGGTCCACCACAAGTGAAAGACTCATATCTAAACATACCTTCAATAATTTCTGCAGCTACTATTGCCAATGTTGATGCCATACATCCTGGAATTGGAATGTTATCTGAAAACTCAGAATTTGCTAAAATAGTAAATGATCATGGTTTTAATTTTATTGGACCAAAGGCGGAGCATATCGAAACAATGGCTAATAAAGTAAAAGCTAAAAATTTTGCAAAAAGCCTTGGTTTACCTATTATCCCAGGAAGTAATAAAAATGTTAAAAACTTGACCTAAGCCAAAAATATTGCAAAGGATCTTGGTTATCCAATTTTGATTAAAGCTAGTAATGGTGGAGGTGGCAGGGGCATTAAAAAAGTTTTTGATGAGCATATGCTCAAAGATAACTTCATATTGGCCAAACAAGAAGCTGTTCAAAGCTTTGGGAATGATAACGTCTACATAGAAAAATTTATTGAAAATCCAAGGCATATCGAAGTCCAAATTATTGGAGATAAAAATGGAAGAATGATTCATATTGGAGAAAGAGAATGCTCAATCCAAAGAAGAAACCAGAAAATTATCGAGGAATGTCCTAGCCCTGGAATCAGTAATGCTGAAAGACAAAAAGTCTATGATCTCACTCTTACTGCATTTAGGGATATTGGATATCAAAGTCTTGGCACAATTGAATATCTTTACAGCAAAGGAGAATTTTATTTTATTGAGATGAACACAAGGCTTCAAGTTGAACACACCATATCAGAGGAAGTTTTCAATATTGATCTCGTTAAAGAACAAATCAATGTTGCCTCAGGAGGAAAACTCTCTTTTGATCAAAAAGACATTAAGGAAAATTGTCATTCCATAGAGTGTAGAATTAATGCGGAAAACCCATTAACTTTGTTTCCTTCAACCGGACTAGTTAAAACCTATCACCCACCAGGAGGTCCAGGAATCAGAATAGATTCACTGCTTTACTCTGGTTGTAGTGTGACTTCATTTTATGATGGCTTGGTTGCTAAAATTATTTCTAAAGGAAAAGATCGTAAAGAATGCATTATGAGATTGATAAGAGCCCTTGATGAATATGTAATAGAAGGCATCGACACTAATATTCAGGCGCTAAAACTTATTTTAAATCACAAGAATTTTCGTGAAGCAAAGTTTGATATTAGTTGGTATGATAAAATTAATTCGTAAGACATGTTCCTTTCAACAGATTTAGTTTTAAAGGCTTATGAAAAGGGACTCTTTCCAATGTCAGACTCTAATTATGATCCATACATTTACTGGGTAGAACCAAAAGAAAGAGGTATTATAGATTTAAAAGAATTTAAGGTAACTAAAAGTTTGAAAAAAGTAATTAAGCAAAATAAATATAACATAAAAATAAATACATGTTTTCAAGAGGTCATTAAACTTTGTTCAAAAAATAAATTTAGAAAAAGTTCATGGATAAATAAACAAATTATAGAAAATTATATCGAGCTTCATAAATTAGGATTTGCAAAATCTATTGAGTGTTTTAAAGAAGAAAAATTAGTTGGAGGACTGTATGGCATTATTATTGGAAAAATATTTTGTGGTGAGAGTATGTTTAGTTTAGAAAAAAATGCAAGTAAGGTTGCACTGGTTTATCTGGCGGCTTTGCTTAAACAAAATGATTGTAAATTTATAGATACACAATTTTACTCTGAACACTTAAAACAGTTTGGAACAAAAAAAATTACAAAGTTGGAATACCAAAAGATTCTTCAACAAAACAAAGATTCAAAAATGGTAAGTTTTCAAAAGAAATTGAATAAATTATCATTTGATTATTTTGAATAAGCTAATTATTTTTAAGAAATATTGGGTCTTCTTCCAAACATTCCTGAAGTTTTATATCATACAATGGGTTTTTTGGTGAATTTAGATATTGAGAAGATTTGAATATCCATCCAAAAAAATTATTTTCTGAACCTACTAACTCATTATAATTATGCGTGATTAAAGCAATTTCTTCATTTTTACTTTTATTTTCTATTTTAACGCACTTATGCACAATTATATTTGAATTTTCAAGTTCAATGGTTTGAGAGACTGGTACTGTAAAAAAAACTTTCTCATTAGTTGTTTTATTTAAAATTCTCAGGATGGCTCCCTGACAACTGATTTCTTGTGAAGCTGAATAATTAAAAAATAAGATACAAAAAAAATGTAAAACTAAAAATAGTTTCATTCTTTACCAATTGAAAATTCTAAGCTTGACAATAAATCAGTTAATTTATTTTTAAAATCATCCTCGTCACAGCCTAGCAGAACTGCATCATCGTATGTATTTTGGATCAACATAGAAACTTCTAGAAAGTTTTCATTTAAAACTTTGTTTGTCTCCTCACACGAAATAACCTTTTTTGATTTATCAATCCACAAAAATTCTTTATTTGAACCTTTATTCATTCTATTGCGTTGCTAAAAAAATTATTTTACTTACTTGATCCTCAATTGATTCAAAATCCTTAACATTCTTTATTTCGCTTCTAGCATTAAGGTAATCTTCTGAATCCCTGTTTAATGGTGTTATTGATAAATACTTATTGCCTAATATACCATCATTAGAAACCGTAATAATCACTTTGGTAGGAATTTTTATATCTGAGTAAATTTTAAATTCTACCTCCGCCATGTAATCTTCATCTAATTTTACATCAGACACAACACCTACTTTTACACCGCTTAACTTAACATCGTTTCCTATCATTACACCACCGACTTTTAGGAATTTGGCGTATAATATGTATGAGCTGTCTAAAGACTTATCCGTATTAACAAAAATAAATTTTAGTAGAAATAACGATGCTATTATCAAAGTAATTCCGCCTAATATAGATTCAATGTAGTTATTCTTCATAATAGTTTATTTTTTTCTCCAATTTCTATGATTTTTTCTAATAAATCCTCAATTACAATAGAGTCTTCTGTGAAAGAAAATTTATCCCCATTTTTCAAGTTATTTTCGCTACCTCCAACTTCAATTAAGAGAAATTTCTTACCAAACAAACCATCAGTTTGGATTGAAATTGACGAATCATCTGAAATAAATAAATCTTTTTGTACATTGAAAGAAATCTGAGGATAGTTTTTATCTATTGTAATATTATTAACTTGTCCAACTTTTATTCCTGAAATCATAACTTCAGTTCCAATCCCCACTCCATCTATTTTATTAAATGATGCAACATAGCTAGAGTAGTCCTTATTATTTACTTCTTTCTTTGAAAAAATAAGATTTAGTAAGATTATGAAAGTGACTAGCCCAAAGATAAATTTTTTAATTCTCAAATTCATTTGGGTTTCCAAATGGAATAAGTATTTTTAATTTTTGTCGAATCTTTCTTGTCTTTATATTCATAAGCAAATGGTGTTCCAGTAAGGTTTGGAACGTGTTCTTTTACCCAAGCAGGCATATCCTTATTGTTCTTTTCCGGTACTTTATCAGTCATATGATGCAACCATGCATTCCACTCTTGGGGAATCTTACTGGCTTCTACAACACCATTATAAATCACTAGGCGTCTTTGTCTAAAATTATTTTTATTAGACACGTTCTTTTTCTCGTAATAAAGATTTCCATATGAATCTTCTCCTATTCTTTTTGCAAAAATATTGCAATATATTTTAAAAAACCAAGAATTATATGATAGACTCATAAGATATATTTAAATTAATAATTTATATGGATAAATATAACGATTTAAAAAACTTTATCGACAATTTTATTGATAAATTTCAAAAACACGCTTTGTCGATAAACGATTCAAATAAAACTAGCATCTTAAAAAGAATTGAAAAAGACAAAAAGCTATTAGCTGATCAAATAAATAGTTTGAAGGATAGTGATAATGAACAACTATCTAATGTGATAAGAAGGAAACTACCACATCGGAGAAAAGGTTATACACAAAAAGCATCAATTAACAAACATAAAGTTTATCTGAGGACAGGCGAATATATGGACGGCTCTATTGGAGAAATATTTATAGATATGCACAAAGAGGGAGCTGCATTTAGAAGCCTTATGAATAATTTTGCAATAGCAGTTTCAATTGGCTTGCAATATGGAGTGCCTTTAGAGGAGTTTGTAGAAGCATTTACGTTTACCCGTTTTGAACCAAGTGGAGAAGTACATGGAAACACAGAAATCAAATTCTCAACTTCAGTGTTAGATTATATTTTTAAAGAATTAGCAATTTCATATCTAGGAAGAGACGATTTTAGCAATCATGATCGGAGCGAAACTACTGAATTAATTCCAAATGAATATGTAAAAAATAAAAACAAAGATGCAGAGATTGTTCTTAAAGAATTTGCAAGCAAGGGATACATCAGAAAAAAAGTCTTTGACAATAATCTTACATTGATAACCAATGAAAATGAAAAGACACAAACTCAAAGGATTCAAAATGATTACAAATTCGAAGGCGATCCATGCGATAAATGTGGTAACTTTACTTTATACAAATACGCAAAAAAAATTAAATGTCTTACTTGCAATCATACAATAGATGAATGATTTTTTAGAAACCAAACTAATTTCTTTAAAAATAGATAGAAATCTATCAAAAAATAAAACCTTAGCTAACTACAAGCCATTTATCCTAAGTAATAATTTTGTTTTTATTTCAGGACAGTTACCATTAACAAATCAAGGAATAAGATATACAGGAAAGATTAAAAAAGATACTAATCTAACTCTCCTTCAATCAGCAGTTGAGCTTACTACTTCCAATTTACTTTGGAATCTGTGTGACTGTGTTAAAGAAAATGATACTATTATAAAAAAGATTAAATGTTGTAGCCTTAAAGGATATTTTAATTGCGAGGATGGATTTCCTGATCATCCAAAAATATTAAACTTTTCCTCAGACTTGATAGTTAAAGTGCTCGGAGAGGAAGGGTATCACAGCAGAGTTGCTATTGGAGTTTCAAGTTTGCCTTTGAATTCACTTGTTGAAATAGAAGCAATATTTTCCATATCTTAATTATAATATATGAAGTTGGAAACCATCGATAGTATTGAACAAGCTAAAGACTTTTGTTTGAAAAATTTTAAAGATTCATCTCCGTTTCTAACGTATAGTTTTTTTAAGCTTCTCGAAGACACAAACTGTACAAGTAAAGATACAGGATGGATCCCTAAACATTTAATAATTGAAAAAGACAATGAGATTATTGGTTTTATTCCAAATTTTAAAAAATTAAATTCACAGGGTGAATATATTTTTGATCAAGCTTTTGAACAAGCT
This sequence comes from Pelagibacteraceae bacterium TMED65, assembly GCA_002167215.1. Next base: position 18,574 of record NHDS01000016.1, on the reverse strand, counting down.
TATTATCAAGTTGGTTCTGACTACTTTCCAAAATATTTATCTGCGATACCCTTTACACCAGTAAATAGATCTAAATTTATTTACTCAAAAGAATCAATTGATATTGAAAATATTATTCAACCACTTCAAGAATTCCTAAGAAAATCCGAGACATCTTCGTTTCACATAAATTTTGTAAATCAAAATATTTCAAATATATTGAAAAATTATAATTTTTTTCAAAGAATAGGAATTCAATATCATTGGACAAATCATTCTTTTTCTAGTTTTCAAGATTATTTGGATACTATGAAAAGCAGGAAAAAAAAAAGTATATTGAAAGAGCGAAACTCCTTAAAAGAAAAAAATATCTCATTTGTTCACAAAGAAGGAGAAATGATAAAGGAAGGTGACATAATTTTACTTTATAAGTGTTATTTAAATACCATTGATAAAAAATGGTCTAGACCTTATTTAAATTACGATTTTTTTAGAGGATTAATCAAATTTTCAACGGCAAAAAGAATGCTTTTAGTAACTGCATATCAAGGACAAAAAGTTCTAGGCTGCTCAATACATTTTATAGGAAAAGATACACTGTATGGAAGATACTGGGGATGCCTAGAGGAAATTCCTTATTTACATTTTGAGCTTTGTTATTACCAAGCAATTGATTATGCAATAAAAAATAAATTATCAAAAATTGAGGCTGGGGCACAAGGAGAGCACAAAATATCCAGAGGATATCTTCCATGCCTTACTTATAGTAACCACTGGTTTAGAAACGAAATTCTACGAGATCCAATAAAAAAGTTTTTAGTACAGGAAAGTTATAAGATGGTAGAGACTTCAACTCTTTTAAAAAAATATTCTCCTTTTAGTCTTCCGCAAACACAGTAACGAGTTTTCTTTGACTATTGGTAAAAGAGAATTTAAATTTATTCTTATCATTACAAAAATCAACTTTTATATTATCTAACTTATTAGATTTTTTTAACATTATTTCTGCAAGTGGAACTTTAATTTTTTCTTGAATGATTCTTGCCATGGGTCTTGCTCCGTTAATAACGTCAAAGCCCAATTCTAAAATCTTTGATTTGGCGTTTTCACTTACATTCAAAGAAATGTTTTTTTCAAGCAAGATCGACTCTAATTCCATTAAAAATTTATCTACAACCTTTATAGAGTTTTGTTTGCTTAACATCGCAAAATTTACTACGGCATCCAACCTATTTCTAAATTCAGGACTGAAAAACTTTTTAACGGCTTTTTCGTTATCGTTCTCAACACTATCCCCCAAGAAGCCGACATTTTCCTTAATCAAATCCTCAGCACCAATGTTACTCGTCATAATTAAAATAACATTCGTAAAATCAACTTTCTTTCCTAAGTGGTCTGTGAGTTTTCCGTAATCCATCACCTGAAGTAAAATATTAAAAAGATCTGGATGAGCTTTTTCTATTTCATCTAAAAGCACTACTGAATAAGGACTTTTATCAATTGCATCCGTAAGAAGACCTCCCTGATCGAAGCCAACATATCCTGGTGGGGCTCCAATAAGTTTTGATACACTATGCCTTTCCATATACTCAGACATATCAAACCTAACAAAATTCATTTTCATAATACTAGCCAATTGCTTGGTTAGTTCTGTTTTTCCAACACCAGTTGGTCCTGAAAACAAAAACGATCCTATTGGCTTGTCTTTGTTTCTTAATCCAACCTTTGATAATTTTATTGATGAAGAAACAATTTTTATGGCTTTGTCTTGTCCAAATATTAAGGTTTTAAGATCTCGTTCCAAGTTTTTAAGTTTTACTTTTTCATCAGATTTAATACTATTTTCAGGAATATTGGCAATCTTTGAAACTGTATTTTGTATATCTAGTTTGTTAATTTTTTTTGAATGTCTTTTATCATTTATTTTTACTGCAGCAGCTGTTTCGTCAAGAACATCTAGAGCGTTATCTGGTAATTTGAGATTTATCAAATACTTTTTCGAGAGGTTTACAGCTTCTTTAGGACATTCTTCCTCAAATGTAACATTATGGAAGTTTTCATAATAAGTCTTAAGTCCTTTAAGAATTTTGATTGAATCCTCAATAGAAGGTTCTTCAACATCAATCTTTTGAAATCGTCTACACAAAGCTCTATCTTTTTCAAAATAATTTCTATATTCACTGTAAGTGGTTGACCCTATACATTTAAAAGTCCCCTTCGTTAGTGCCGGTTTTAAAATATTAGAAGCATCCATTGAACCTGAATTTGTTCCACCTGCACCAATAAGCGTATGAATTTCATCTATGAACAAAATGTAATTTTCAAACTTATTAAAAAAATCCATTACTTTTTTTAAGCGCTCCTCAAAATCTCCTCGAAACTTTGTTCCAGCTAATAATGCTCCTAGGTCTAATGAAAATATTTTTGCTTCAGATAGGACATTTGGTACTTCTTTTTTAGTTATTTTCAATGCTAACCCCTCAGCAAGCGCAGTTTTTCCAACACCAGGGTCACCTACAAAAATAGGGTTGTTTTTATTTCTTCTCGCAAGAACATGAATAGTTCTAGAAATCTCTTTATCCCTTCCAATAATTGGATCAATTTTTCCCTCAATCGCTTTTTTGTTAAGATCAACGCAAAATTTTTCAATAACTTCATTAGATTTTTTAGGTTCGTTTTCACTATTTGATTCTTCAATTAAATCTGTATCAGTTTCAAATTTAGATTCCTTTTCAATACCATGTGATAGATAATTAACCACATCTAATCTATTTAGGTTCTGTTTTTGCAAAAAATATACTGCGTGCGATTCCCTTTCACTAAAGATAGCTACTAAAACATTGGTTGCATTAGCCTCATCTTTGCCAGAGGATTGCACGTGGATAACCGCTCTTTGAATGACTCGCTGAAAACCAAGAGTTGGCTTAATTTCCTTATCAGATCCGTCAACAACAAGATCTTTCAAATTAAATTCTACAAACTTTTTCACGCTATCTTTTAGTTTCTTGATATCCACCACACAAGCTTCCATCACTTTTAAGACGTCGTTATCATCTAACATAGACAACAAAAGGTGCTCTAAAGTCATATATTGATGATTGAAGGATTGAGCGTATTGTTGAGTTCTCTGAAGTGTTTTTTCGAGTTCTTCTGAAATCATGATTCTTGCTCCATAATACATTTTAAAGGGTGCTGATCAGTTTTTGCCATTGTCAATACAGCTTTTACTTTTGTTTCAGCAATTTCTTTAGTAAATATCCCACATATCCCCGATCCTTTTTTGTGTACCATTAGCATAATATTTACAGCCTCACTCTCACTCTTCTTAAAAACAACCTTCAACAACCTTACCACATATTCCATAGGAGTATAATCGTCATTTAATAAAATTACTTTATATAATTTAGGTTTTTTTGCATCTACTTTTTCTTTAGTTGCAAGATCTGTAGAAAAACTTTTATTTGCATTAGTCATATTTATATCCAGTTATTAAAATAAAAATATCTTGATTGATTTTCAATCAAAATTTTTTAGAAAGAGATGGGTCAAACTCTTCAATTGCTTTTTTTACTGCAAAAATTTGTTTGTTTAGTTCTTCAGGAGTTTTTGCTTCACATCTTAAAACAATTCCTGGTTGTGTGTTTGAAGCTCTAAGTAACCACCAACCATTTTTTGAAGAAACTCTCAAACCATCAATATCAATAATGTTTTTTTTTAATTTTTTTTGTTCTTTTGAAATCATATCTATGAGTTTAAATTTTTTATCATCATCACATTCTATTCTTATTTCAGGTGTATTGAATACTTTAGGAGCTTCATCTACCATTTCAGAAAGTTTTTTTTTTGATGACGACAATATCTTTATTAATTCAAGGCTAGCAAAAAGTGCGTCATCAAATCCATAATTTTTTTTGTAAAAGATATGTCCACTCATTTCACCAGCCAACTCTGCGTTTTGTATCTTCATATTAACTTTTACATGACTATGACCTGTTTGAGAAATAATTGGTTTGGCTCCATACCTTTTAACTTCATCAAATAAAACCTGACTACATTTTACATCACCTATTATTGAAATATTTTTATTTTTCTCAATTAAATCCTTTGCTAAAATTAATAACAAAATATCTCCAGGTATAATTCTAGACTTATCATCAACAACCCCAATTCTGTCTCCATCACCATCAAATGCAATACCCAAATCAAACTTATTTTTTTTTATTTCATTTTGACAAAATAATAAATTTTTTGGATCTGATGGATCTGGATGATGGTTTGGAAAATCTCCGTCAATTTTATTGAAAAGCAATTTTTGTGAACCTGAAATTCTTTGAGATAAAGCTGTCATGACATTTCCTGCTGATCCATTGCCTGCATCCCAAACAACATTAATTTTTTTTTCTTGATTAAAATCTTTAAGAATATTACTGATATAGTTTTCTTGAAGATCAATTTTTTGTTTTTTCCCTTTTTTTTGATCAAACTCATAATCTACGGCTTCTTTTGCTATTTTTTTTAGATCCTCACCATAAAATGGCATTTTTTTGTAAATAATTTTGAATCCATTGTAATCCTTGGGGTTGTGAGACCCTGTTATCATTATGCCTGCATCAGCATTGTTATGAACACAAGAATAGTAAAGTAAAGGGGTGGGAACTAAGCCAATCTCACAAACATTTGCCCCAGTTTCTAAAATTCCATTTATTAAGCTTTTTTTTAAAGGAACTGAAGAATTTCTACCGTCGTATCCGACGTTAATTGTTTTTTTTTCTCCGATTTTTATTCCTAATAAATTTCCAATAACTCTCGCGTCCTTACAATCAAGGGTATTGTCATAAACCCCTCTTATATCGTATGATCTAATAATTGATTCATGGAATCTATACTTTACTTTTTTTAACACTTATCAGGTCTTCCTATTGAAAAATATTTAAAACCTTTTTCAATTATTTCTTTAGGATTATAGATATTTCGAAGATCGATTATTATTTTATTTTTTAGTATTTTTTTTAACTTAGTTAAGTCTAATGCTCTAAACTGATTCCATTCTGTAAGTATAACAAGAGCTTCTGAATTATTTGATGCTTCATAAGAATCTTTACACCAAATAATTCTCTCTTTGTATTTGGAAAAATACTTTTTTGCTTCATCCATACCCTCAGGGTCAAAAACTTTTAGTGTAAATTTTTCTTTTATCAAGGAGGGAATAATATCTAGGCTAGGACTATCTCTCATATCGTCAGTATTAGGTTTAAATGTCAAGCCTAAAATTGTTATTATTTTGTTAGAATTTTTTTTTGGAAGTGCATTTATAATTTTTTTATACATTAATCTTTTTCTTTGTTTATTACTTTTGACGACATGTTCAACTAATTTTAATGGAGATTTGTAGTCCTGAGCGGTTTTTACTAGAGCTAATGTATCTTTTGGAAAGCATGAACCTCCATATCCAGGACCGGGATGAAGAAATTTTTTTCCAATTCTTCCATCCAACCCAATACCAATTGAAACATCTCCGACATTAGCGCCAACTTTTTCACAGAGATCAGATATTTCATTTATAAAAGTTATTTTTGTAGCAAGAAAAGAATTAGCAGCATACTTTATTAATTCAGCTGTTTCCATTTTTGTGAACAATATTGGTGTTTCTAACAAAAATAATGGTCTATACAATTCCTTTAATATATTTTTTGCTTTTTCACTCTCACAACCAATAACAACTCTATCAGGTCTCATGAAATCATTTATTGCAGAACCTTCTCGCAGAAACTCAGGGTTGGATGCAACATCAAAATTTGCTTTAGGATTTATTTTTTTTATAATTTGGAATACTTTTTTACCTGTTCCTATTGGAACAGTTGATTTATTTATTACAACTGAATATTGACTTAAGTTTTTACCAATTTCTTCTGCTGCTGAATAAACATAACTTAAGTCGGCATGACCATCCCCTCTTCTTGAAGGAGTGCCAACTGCGATAAAAATCGCTGAAGAATCCTTCATGGATTTAGAAAGATCTGTCTCAAAAAAAAGTCTTTTCTCTTCTATATTTTTTTTAACCAACTCTTCTAGACCTGGCTCATAGATAGGAATAATACCTCTCTTTAATTTATTGATTTTATCAATGTCTTTATCAACACATACAACGTTCACTCCAAATTCAGCAAAACATGTTCCTGATACTAAACCTACGTATCCTGTTCCTACTACTGTGATCTTCATAAACTCCTCAATATTTTTTTTAAATTATTATTAATTGTTTTGTCTTTAAGTCCAAAATTAATATTTGCCTCTACAAAACCGAGTTTACTGCCACAATCGAATCTACTACCTTCAAATTCAAGTCCAAATAAACCAGGTTTTTTAATCAGGGTTTTAAGACTATCTGTAAGTTGGATTTCGTTTCCGTATCCTTTTTTTTTCTTGTTAAGTTCATTGAATATCTTATAGTTTAAAACATATCTTCCAACTACAGTAAGACTAGAAGGAGCTTTTTCTGGTTTTGGTTTCTCCACTAAATTTTTAACAGAATAGAAGTTTTTAATTTTCTCTTTTGGGTCAATTACTCCATATTTGAAAACCTCTTTTTTAGGAACTTTTTCTAATGCTAAGACTGATCCTCCATTTGTTTTTTCAGAGATATTTATAAGTTGCTTTAAAACTGGCGTTTTTGAAAGGATTATATCATCGGGAAGAATTACAGCAAAGTTTTCATTATGATCAATAAATCTTCTAGCACACCAAACAGCATGACCTAATCCTTTTGGTTCATCTTGAATAACATAAGTAAAATTTCCCAATAGATTTTGACTTTGTATGGAAATTAACTGGTCTTTTTTCTTTTTTTTCTTAAGCAGAACCTCAAGAGGTTTTGTTCGATCAAAATGTTCAATAATTGAACTTTTCTTGGATGATGTCACAAAAATCATTTCTTCGATTCCAGATTTTGCTGCTTCAATTACAGCCCACTCTAGGATTGGTTTATCGAGGATTATAAGCATTTCTTTAGGAATAACTTTTGTTGCCGGCAAGAACCTTGAACCCAATCCTGCAATAGGAAAAATTGCTTTTCTAATTTTTTTTAACATTGTTGCAAAGGTTAAAGGAAAAAAAAAAAATCTCAACTTAAAAGAGTTTCTCTTGCTTGATTTAATTTCTTTGTTATCCACTCTGACCCACCTTTGTCAGGGTGATTTTTTTTCATTAAATCTTGATATTTTTTTAATATTTCAGTCTTACTAGCTTTTTCTGACAGTCCTAAAATTTCTAAGGCTTGTATTTTATCTAATTTACTTGAATATTTTTTTTTTCTTTGTCTAATAAATATAATCTTTGATAATATTTCAATTACAAAACGCCACCTGTAGATAATTAAAAAGATTGCAGGTATAAGGGATATAATTTTTGGGAACTTTGACATTATTATTATAATTATACCTACAATAAATATAAAACTTAAAAACTTGAGATTCTTCTTAAATTTTTCTCTGGAAGAATGAACTAGCTCTAAAAAAAGTGTTAGCAAAATAGTTGCTAAAATTATTCCAAAAATAATATAATATAACATTTTTAAATTAAACCATGAAAAAGTATAAACTTTTATATTTTGTAAGTGAAGATCAATATTTCTTATCACATAAGATAGATCAAGCCCAGTCTGCTCTAAAAAAAGGTTTTGATATTCTAATAATTTGTAAGTTTTTAAATCATGAAAAGAAAATAAGGAAGCTTGGTTTTAAAACAAAAAATATTGATTTCATAAGAGGATCATTAAATCCTTTAATAGAAATTAAAAACATTCTAGACTTTTTTTTTACTGTAATGAAATTTAAACCAGATGTAATACAAAGTATAGCATTAAAACCGATACTTTATTCGTCTTTAATTTCAATCTTAACTAAAAAAACCAAGTTAATAATGTGTATTGTAGGTTTAGGATTTCTCTTTATTGATAAAAGAATATCAACTAGGATTTTAAAATTTACCTACATTTTTTTAATAAAAACATTCCTTGTTAAGAAAAATACTAGTTTTGTTTTTCAAAACAATGATGATAAGGATCAAATTAAAAGTCTTGGATTGATAAAAAATTCACGAACTTTTATTATCCGCGGTTCGGGTATTAATACAAATAAATTTAAAACTAAAAATATAAAAAAAAAATATGATCTAATTTTTCATTCAAGAATTTTATATGATAAAGGCTTTTTAGAACTGATTGAAGCTTTAAGATACTTGAAACATACAACAAAATTAAACGTTCTTGTCATAGGTGACACTGATAAGGAAAACAAATCTTCAATTAATGTTGAAAAATTAAAAGACTGGAACAAAGAAAAACTCATTATTTGGAAGGGTAAACAGAAAAATGTTTTACCATTTTTACAGATTTCCAAGATTGCTATTTTACCATCTTACAGAGAAGGTCTTCCAAAATCGCTTTTAGAAGCTGCTAGTTGTGAATTACCTATAATTACCTCAGATGTCGCAGGATGCAAAGATATTTGCATAAATAATTACAATGGCTTACTAGTGCCTCCAAAAAACAGTGAACTTTTAGCAATGGCAATAAAAAAGCTTTTATTTAATCCAAAACTTGCAAGAAAATTTGGGAAAAATGGAAGGAAGTTGGTTGAAGAAAAGTTTTCAACGAAAATTGTGAATGAAGGTTTTTTTAAGCTTTATAAAAAAATTATCTAAAACAAACCTTGAATGTCTCCATTAGAATCTATGTGAACTTCATATGCGGCTGGTTTTTTTGGTAATCCAGGCATTGTCATTATTTCGCCAGCAATGGCAACTATAAATTCTGCACCTGCTGAAAGTCTTATTTCCCTGATTTCAATGTTATGATTAGATGGAGCGCATTTTTTTGTTGGATCTGTTGAAAAACTATATTGGGTTTTAGCCATACAGACTGGAAAATGATCATATCCTAGCTTAGATATTTCGCTAAGTTTTTTTCTGGCAGGTGAGGAAAAACTTACACTATCTGCTCTATATATTTCTTTAGCAATTGTTTTTATCTTTTCCTCAGGGCTATCTTTATCATCATACAAGAATTTAAGTTTAGAATTGTTTTTCTCTATTGTATCTATGACTGTTTCAGCTAACTTTGAAGCCCCCTTTCCTCCATCTTTCCAGTGTTCTGCTAATACAGCATTTACACCATTTTTTTTGCAAACATCAATTACTTTAGAGATCTCATCTTCTGTATCAGTAGGAAATCTATTTAGTGCAACAACTGTTGGTATACCAAACTTTGCGAGATTTTCTAAATGTCTAAGGAGATTAGGTAGTCCATCTTCAACAGCTTTTAAATTTTCTTCTCCTAAATTTTTGGAATCTGCATTTCCATGCAATTTCAAAGCTCTGACTGTTGCTACAACTACCGCACATGATGGTGACAGACCTGCTTTCCTACATTTGATATTAATAAATTTTTCTGCTCCCAAGTCAGCTCCAAACCCTGCTTCAGTTACTACATAATCTGATAGTTTTAAAGCTGTTTGAGTTGCAATCACAGTGTTGCAACCGTGAGCAATATTAGCAAAAGGTCCCCCATGAATAAATGCCGGGTTATTCTCCAATGTTTGTACCAAATTGGGTTGCATTGCGTCTTTAAGTAGAACTGACATTGCTCCATCTGCTTTAATATCCTTACAAAAAATTGGAGTTAAATCTCTTGTATAACCAACAATTATCTTTCCTAATCTTGATTTTAGGTCATCAAAACTTTTAGATAGACAGATAATAGCCATTACTTCTGATGCAACTGTAATATCAAATCCGTCTTCACGCGAGAATCCATTTGAAACTCCCCCTAGAGAATTAGTTATAGAGCGAAGAGCTCTATCATTCATATCCACAACTCTTCTCCAACTGACTCTTCTAGAATCAAGCTTTGGATCTAAATTCCAGTATATATGATTGTCTACCATTGCAGACAATAGCATATGGGAAGATGTTATTGCATGAAAGTCACCTGTAAAATGTAAATTAATATCTTCCATTGGTACAACTTGAGCATATCCTCCACCAGCAGCTCCACCTTTCATGCCAAAACATGGTCCAAGACTAGGTTCTCTTAAAGCTACCATTGCTTTTTTTCCAATATAATTTAAACCATCGGTTAAACCAACAGATGTTGTTGTTTTACCCTCACCAGCTGTTGTTGGTGTCATAGCAGTAACTAAGATGAGCTTTCCGTCATTATTTTTATTAATTTTATCTATAAACTCAGAATTTATTTTAGCTTTATAATGCCCATAAGGAACCAAGTCTTTTTGATCAATTGACAACCTATCTGAAGCAATTTTTGCAATTGGCAGTTTGTTTGCATCTCTTGCTATTTCTAAATCTGTTTTATATCCACTCATTTCTAACTCCACTAAAATAAATCTTTAATTTGATTTGATCTACATTTTTTTACATTTAAGATTTCGATCATATCATTTTTTAATGAAAATTCCTCTAAAAATTTATTTTGCAAATAATAGGCTTCTTTTTCTTTAAAAACATTTTCAAGACTGCTTTCCTGAAAAAAGTGGATCATTTCGTGAAGTAGAATAGATTGATTACAAATATTTTCAAAGTTCATTTCTACTAATAGAATCCCAGATTCTTTAGAAAAAAATCCAAGTACTGGACATTTTCCANCACAAACAATTTGTTGCAACTCNTTNNTTTCAATAATTTTCAATCGAAAATCAAATTTACTCGNATCATANTCTGTGTTNAGAGANATCCATTGTAATAAAAAAGTTATCAATTTTTTTGAAATCATGTAAATATTATACCAGATGAAAAAAANAATATGTAATTTTGCTGCAGAAATACTTCTTGATATTCAATGTGTAAATTTTAGTCCAAAAAAACAATTTAAACTCACGTCTGGAAAAAATAGTCCAGTCTATTGTGATTGCAGAAGAATAATTTCTTTTCCAAAAGAGAGAAAAAAGCTTATTAATTTTGGAATCAAAAAAATTAAAGAAAAAGTTGATATTAAGAAAATAAGCAATGTCGCTGGAGGTGAAACTGCGGGAATACCATTTGCTTCTTTGGTGTCCGAAAGTTTAAACCTTCCTATGATTTATGTAAGAAAAGAAAAGAAGAAATTCGGAAGAAATTCACAAATTGAGGGGGTNATTAAAAACAAAGAAAATATAATACTTGTTGAAGATTTAATGACGGATGGTGGAAGTAAGTTAAATTTTTTAGAGGCAATAGAGCGAGCAGGAGCAAAAACAAAAGCAATTTTTGTAATTTTTAATTACGGTATTATTGGAGATTATTTTAAATTCAANAAACAAAATATTGAAGTTATATACCTNACTAATTGGAAGTTCATTTTAGANGAAGCATACAGAAAAAAAATTTTAAGTAGTANTGAAATCAAATTAATTGAAAAATTCTTATCGAATATGAATGTTAAAAATTAGAAATCTTACCTTTGAATGTAGTACTACCCATCGCATTTTTTTTTTTTTCAATTAAACCGGATAAGTAACCTTTTCTTCCAGATATAACAGCCAACTTCATTGCATTAGCCATTGTTTCAGGGTCGAGNGATCTTGCGACTGATGAATTTAATAAAACTCCATCAAANCCTAACTCCATNACCTTAGCAGCATCACTTGGTTTTCCAATTCCGGCATCAACAAATATTTTCCCAGAACACATTTTTCTAATTATTTCTAGATTGTGCTCATTTCTAATNCCTAAACCAGAACCAATTGGAGATATTAATGGCATTATCACTTCACAGCCTAAATCTTCTAATCNTTTGCATAAAACTGGATCATCAGAGCAATAAACAAAAATTTTGAATTTTTTNCTNATAAGATCTNTACAACATTCATATAATTCAATTGGNTCAGGTAATAACATTTCTTCATCATTTATTANTTCCAATTTTATCCAATTNGTTTNTAATGTTTCTCTGGCCAACTCTGCAGTTAAAATTGCTTCTTTTTTGGTATAACAGCCTGCAGTATTTGGTAAAAGTTTGTATTTTTTTTCTATTTGATTTAAAAACCCNTCTTTACTTGCAAGATTAATNCGNCTGATAGCTAGAGTAATTATTTCTGTTTCTGAAGCAATCAATGCCTTGTTTANCACACTNGTNTTGGGNTACATGGCAGTTCCCATAATTAATCTTGATTTTAGTCTCACACCATCAATGACAAGATCATCTTTGGACATCTTTAGCCNCCAAAAAAAGGAGAAACAATTTCAATTTTATCTCCNTTAAATATTTTTTTTCTTTTCCATTTGTACTTTTCAACCAAAACATCATTAACAGCTACAGCTATATTATATCTAGAACTGTTATTTTTTTTTAAAAAACTTTCAATTAAGTATGACAAAAAAGGTTTTTCTAAATTACATTCAAAAATTTTTCCATTAATAGAATATTTATTTCCNATTTCTTTCATTNATTAATGATAAACNAAAATATTTATAAATTAAATCTACTTGGAGAAAAAAATTTATATTTTTCAGGAATCTTTTTATCTAAAACATATTCAGTNACAATATTAGCAGTTATCGGAGCTAACAAAACTCCGTGACGATAATGACCAAATGCACAAATAATTTTCGACGAGACTTTTGGCAAAATACCTAAAACTGGATTGCCGTCAATTACAGCTGGCCTTAAACCTACCCTTATCTCTCTTAAATTAAGATCCTCTAATTTGGGGAATGATTCCCAAATAGATTTAGTTAAATAATGTAATTCATCTAATTTGATTGAACTATCAAAACCTTTTTCATCTTCAGTGGCACCAATTGCAATAATTCCGTCATCTCTTGGTGCAGCATAAATATTTCTAAACCATAAGTTGTGATTGAGTTTATCATATATAGAATTGACTAAAATTGAGACTCCTTTTAGTGGAACAAGAGGAAGTTTTAATCCAAATGAGTTTGAAATTATTTCATTGCTCCAAGACCCACAGGAAATAACTATTTTCTCGAAATTTATATCTATGCCGTTTACACTTAGCAATTGGTTGTCTTGTAGAGAAATTTTCTTGATCTTTTCTCCATAGACAATTTCCCCTCCCATTTTTTTAATCTCTGATATTAAGAATTTTTTTAATTTTTCTGGATTAACTTGATCCTGATTCGCACATAAAAGTGAGGACTTAACATTTGAATTTAAAAAAGGTTCTAATTTTAATGTATCTTCTGAATTTAAAAATTGGCAATCATAACCTATTTTTTCAAAGTATACTTTTTTAAATTTAAGTCTTTCTTCATCATCATGATTTAATGCTATCATTAATGAATTATTACTTTTTAATCCAATAGCCCTACTCAACTTTTTGTCATCATTTAATTTATTCCATATATCTTTTGATTCTTTCATTAAATTATATAATTTGAGTTCTTGAGGTTTTGACTCTATTGCTGGCGCCAACATACCCACTGAAGCATTAGTTGAGTTAGCTTTAATACTTTTTGAATCAAAGATTTTAATCTTCTTTCCTACTTTTAATAAATTATAGGCTGAAAAAAGCCCAATTATTCCTGCACCCAAAATTATAATCATAAAAAACTTAAAACTATTAATATTTCTATTTTAATTTATAATAACTATATTATATGTGAATTAGAATGAGGAAATCAGATTTAAAATCTAAGCTATCTAAATTAGCATATCAAGTAACTCAAAATGCAGCTACTGAGCCTGCATTTTCCGGGGAATTCTTTGACTTTTTTGACCAAGGAACTTATAAATGTGTTTGTTGTGGTCTAGATTTATTCAGTTCTAATGACAAGTTTTTGTCAAAGAGCGGTTGGCCAAGCTTTCATTCTTCAATTAACAAAGAATCAACTGAACAATTAGTTGATAATTCTTTTGGCATGAAAAGAGTAGAAGTTATTTGCAAAAATTGTAAGGCACACTTGGGTCATGTTTTTGACGACGGGCCTGAACCCAGTTATAAAAGATTTTGCATTAACTCTGCAGCTTTAAGGTTTGTAAAAAAATGAAAGATTACGAAAATTTTTTCAAAAAAAGTCTAAACAACCTTAAGTTAGAAGGTAATTATAGAGTCTTTGCCGATTTAGAAAAACTAGCAGGAAGTTTCCCGCAAGCATTAAACTATAAAGACAACTCGGTATCGGAAGTTACCGTTTGGTGTAGCAATGATTACTTAGGAATGAGTCAAAATCAATCGGTGTTAGCTAATATGGTTGATGCGTTGACAAAAGTAGGAGCTGGGTCTGGAGGCACTAGAAACATTTCTGGTACTAATCATTATCATGTACTTTTAGAGAGAGAGTTATGTTATCTCCATCAAAAAGAATCTGCACTTCTTTTTAATTCTGGCTACTTAGCTAATCAAGCATCTTTGTCAACTTTAGGTAAAAAACTTCCAGATTGTATTTTTTTTTCTGACGAAAAAAATCATGCTTCTATGATTCAAGGTATGAAAAATTCAAATGCAAAGAAGGTCATCTTCAAGCATAATGATCTTCAAGATTTAGAAAATAATTTAATAAAACATTCAAAAGCAAAGTCAAAAGTAATAGTTTTTGAATCAGTTTATTCAATGGATGGCGACTTTGCACCTATAAGTAAAATTTGCGATCTCGCGAAAAAATACAATGCACTTACTTTCCTTGATGAGGTACATGCTGTTGGAATTTATGGACAAAGGGGTGCTGGCGTTGCAGAAAAAGATGGTGTGATGGAAAAAATAGATATCATTCAAGGTACATTAGCTAAAGCATTTGGAGTAATAGGTGGTTATATCACAGGAAAGAAAGAAACTATTGATTTTATAAGAAGTTTCTCGTCAGGTTTTATATTTACAACTTCACTTCCACCGTGTATAGCCGCTGGAGCCTACACTTCAATTAGACATCTGAAATTTTCATCTTCGGAGAGAGAAAGGTTATTCAAAGTAGTTAATGAATTAAAAGCACAACTTAAGAAGAATAATATTCCATTCATCCAAAGTGATAGCCATATCATTCCTGTTATTATTGGTGATCCTGTGTTATGTAAGAAAGCTAGTCAAATTCTTTTAGATGATTTCCAAATTTATGTTCAACCAATCAATTTTCCAACTGTACCTAGAGGAAAGGAAAGGTTAAGAATAACTGCATCACCTCAACATTCGTTCAAGATGATAAAAAAACTTGTATCTGCTTTATCAACAGTTTTTGAAAGTTTAGAGATAAACAAGGCAGCCTAATCAAGGTGATAAAAGTTGTCTAACCCAAACATTTTTATTTAGCTTGAATAATTCTCTATCATGGAGTCTAAACTCACCTTGTTGCCAAAACTCAAATTCATTAGGTTTTATTTTGATACCACACCAATGTTTGGGTCTGGGAACAGAAAAACCATCAAACTTATTTTTAAATTCGGCCTCTTTTTTCTTTAAAATTTTTTTTGAACTAATTTTACTTGATTGATTTGAAACCCACGCACCGATTTGACTTCCTCTAGGCCTTGAAGCAAAATATTCGTCTGATTTGAAATCATCTAAAACAACTCCTTTACCTAAAATTCTGATCTGTTTATTCAAGGATTCCCAATAAAAACACATCGAAAGATTTTTATTAAAGTCAAAATGTTTTCCCTTATTACTGTTAAGATTTGTAAAAAAAACAAATCCATCATCGAGTATCAACTTGAGAAGAACCATTCTTACATGCGGTTGATTTTTTTTGTCTGATGTTCCAAGAGCAAAGGCAGTGTGATCAAATGGATGCTTTTTTTTTGCTAAGCTAAACCATAAATTGAATTTTTTAAAAGGATTCATTATATCTTTTTGTTAAGAAATATATTATAAGAATATAGGTTAATGGTTCACAATTTCAATTGAGGATTTTTAAAATGGATTCAATAGTAAATTTAAAAGGTAAAAAAGGAATTATTCTAGGGATTGCAAATGATCGATCAATAGCATGGGGTATTGCACAAAAATTAAGTGAATATGGTGCAGAACTAGCTTTTTCATATGTAAATGATTCAATAAAAAAAAGAGTGGTTCCACTGGCAGAGAAATGTAAATCTCAAATTGTAATAGAATGTGATGTTTCCTCAGACTCAAGTGTGGATAATTTTTTTGAAAAAATTAAAGTTAACTGGGGATCATTCGATTTTCTTGTTCACTCTATAGCGTTCTCAGATAAAGATCAATTGAAGGGAGATTATGTTAATACATCAAGGGAAAATTTTATAAAGACACTTGATGTTTCATGTTATTCATTTACCTCTCTTTGTCAAAGAGCTCAAAATGTTATGAAAAATGGGGGTCAAATTCTTACTCTTTCATATTTGGGTGCTGAGAGAGTAATGCCTCATTATAACGTAATGGGAATTGCTAAAGCAGCTCTCGAAACCAGTGTGAAATATTTAGCAGTTGACCTGGGTAAAAAAAACATTCGAGTTAACGCTATCTCTGCAGGTCCAATAAAAACTCTAGCTGCTTCAGGAATATCTGATTTCCGTTACATTCTGAAATGGAATGAATATAATTCTCCACTTAGAAGAATTACATCAATAGAAGAAGTTGGAAAAAATTCTGTTTATCTTTTATCTGATCTTTCTTCAGGAGTGACTGGCGAGGTAATTCATGTTGATTGTGGTTACCATGTAGTCGGAATGAAATCTGTTGATGCTCCGGATATTACTGTAGAACGATAAAATGGTAGGAAGTTCTTTCGGTCAAATATTAAAAGTTACAACATGGGGTGAAAGCCACGGTGAAGCAATTGGATGCGTTATTGAAGGCGTTCCTTCAAATATAGAGATCAATGAAAAATATATTCAGAAATTTTTAGACAAAAGAAAACCCGGACAATCGAAATTTACAACTCAAAGAAAAGAAGATGATAGAGTACAAATTCTATCAGGTGTATTTAATAACAAAACCACTGGAACACCAATTTCCCTAATAATTTATAACAAAGATCAAAAATCAAAAGATTATAGTGAAATCAAAGATAAATTTAGACCGGGTCATGCAGACTATACCTATCAAATGAAATATGGAATTAGAGATTATAGAGGTGGAGGTAGAGCATCAGCTAGAGAGACTGCGATGAGAGTTGCAGCTGGGGCAGTAGCAAAAAAGATTTTAGGTGAAAAAATAAAAATAAGAGGTGCACTAATACAACTTGGTAAAAAAAAAATTAATGAAAAAAATTGGAATTGGAATGAAATTAATAGAAATGATTTCTTTTGTCCAGATCAAAAAGTTGTAAAAAGTTGGGAAAAATATCTTTTAAATATTCGTAAAAAAGGTTCTTCTATCGGTGCAGTAATCCAAATTACTGCCTCAGGAGTTCCACCAGGTCTTGGGGAACCAGTTTTTTCAAAAATTGATGCCTTAATTGCTCAAGGTATAATGAGTATTCCAGCAGTTAAAGGCATTGAAATTGGTAATGGTTTTAGAAGCGCCGAGTTGCAAGGTGAGGAAAATGCTGATGAAATGAAATATAAAAATAAAAAAATAATTTTTAACTCAAATAATTCTGGTGGCACACTTGGCGGAATATCGTCAGGTCAGGATATTATTGTAAAGTTTGCTGTAAAACCAACTAGTTCTATTTTAACAAAAAGAAAAACCGTTGATTTAAAAAATCAGAATACATCTGTAATTACAAAGGGTCGTCACGATCCATGTGTTGGAATTAGAGCAGTTCCAGTCGGCGAGGCAATGGTTGCAATTATATTAGCTGATTTATTTCTTATAAATAAAAAAGTTAAAGCCTAATTTCTTATATATATAAAAAACTCTTTATTCCCTTTCTGGCCTAATATTGGGCTATCAATAATCTTTATTGACTTATAATTGATATTTTCTTTTGCCCAATTTTTTATATCTTCACAAACATATTCATGAATTTTAGGGTCTTTTATTATACCACCTTTCCCAACTTTTTTCTTTTCAACTTCAAACTGCGGTTTTATCAAGGCAAGAATAATAAAACGATCTTTAAGTAATTCTAAAGATGGTAATAAAACCATCTTAAGAGAAATAAAACTTACGTCGCATACAATTAAATCAATTTGTTCTTTGATGATTTTTTTGTTTATATTTCTTGCATTAGTCCTTTCAAATAAAATTACTTTTTCAGAATTTCTTAATCTCCAATCAAATTGACCATAACCCACATCAACTGCATAAACTTTTTTTACACCTCCACTTATCAAAACATCTGTAAAACCTCCTGTAGAGCTTCCAATATCTAAACAAATCTTATTTTTAAGATCTATATTTAAAACTTTGATGGAATGTTCAAGTTTTACTCCCCCTCTTGATACCCATTGATGATCATTTTGTCGTAATTTAATAATAGTATCACATTTTATCAACTTCCCAGGTTTATCAACTTTAGCATCATTTACAAAAACATTACCAGAAATAATCATTGCCAACGCTTTATTTCTTGAATCAACTAATTCCAACTCTTTAAGTAGGCTATCTAATCTCTTATTATTTAATTTTTCAGGAACTTTTTTTGATTTAAATTTCATTTATTTCGTGAAATTACAAAATTTGTTAGTTGGATTAATTTGTCAGCTTTGCTTCCAAATGGTTTTAGTATTTTTTTTGAATCATTT
>NHDS01000015.1 GCA_002167215.1 Pelagibacteraceae bacterium TMED65 | reverse complement strand
TTCCTGAAGCAGCAGCAGTTATTGTTCCTGCTGAACCACTATGAATATGACAAGTGCCATCAGGACTACTAATTCCAATTCCAACATTGCCACCTGCTGTTTGTAATGCTAAGTTGTTTGAGCCACCATAACATTCTAAAATTGCAAATGCACTAGATGCTGTTGAGTTATATTTCCAACCTAAAATTACATTATTACTAGAACCTTGACCTATTCTTATATCTCTATCTGCACTACCACCAATACTCATTCCATTAAATGTTCCAATACCAGTTCCTATGCTTAAATTTGTTGTTGGCGATGTATTTCCAATGCCAACATTGCCTGAAGAATTAATACGTATTCTTTCATTTGCATTAGTCCAAAAGTGCATATAGTCAGAGGCATGGTTATAAGCAACAACTCCTCTCCAAGAATCACTAGCACCTCTGCCATCTGCAAAAGATATTTGACCATTTCCTGATGTAGAATCTGAATGAATAATAAGACCTGTGTAAGTTAAAACACTTGGCCCACCTATTATTACTTGGTGACCTGAGTTTGCCCAGTTTCCTGAACCACTTGTTCCAAAGTTTGCTATTGCATCAGAAGTACCACTCGATGTTGTATATTGAACATCTAATCCATGTCCTGGACTAGTCGTGCCAATTCCAACTTTGCCTGAAGTATCAAGAGTCATTTTAGCAGTAGTATTTCCTATGCCAAAATTTAAATTTCTGCTAGTACTATCACTAGCTACAACACCGCCATTGCCAACATAAAAAGTACCGCCTTCTGCAAAAACATCGCCTACAACATGAAGTTTTCCACCACTTGGACTTGCAGTTCCAATTCCAACACGATTATTACTTGCATCTATTTTAAGAGTAGTAGTATCAAAAGCGATATCTCCAGTCATATTTTTGCCAGATAATGCGCTTTCGTCTAATACTCCTCCTTTTACTTTTGTTACCATTATTTACTCTCCAGTTTTGCTTTTAGTTCATCTATCTGTGCTTGTTGTTCTTGCACAGCTTTTACTAATGTGGGCAACATATCTCCCATTCTTACAGACTTAGCATCATCTAATTCATCATGTAAATAATTATCAACTAAATCAGGGAATACTGTTTCTACTTCTTGTGCAACGAAACCAGCTATATTTTTTCCATCGCCATTTTTCCAATCAAATCTTCTTGGTTTTAAAGACATTATTTCAGGTAAACCAGTTTCTAAATCTACAATATTTTCTTTAAGGCGTTCATCTGATATAGATGATATACCTGTATGAGCAGCATAAATTTGACCTGAACCATTTACATAAAATGAGTATGCTGAACCTGTAGTGTTATATACTAAATATGTGTTTGCAGAAGAACCAATAGATGCAATAAACTCACCACCATCTATTATCCCACCTGATGCACTAACAGCAGAGCTTGTTTTCTTTAATAACAACTTTCCTGAACTATCAATACGCATTCTTTCTGCTGCTGCTGTTTGTATATAAAATGCATCACCAACATAACCAAATTGATTTGTATTTGTGCCATTGTAAGCTTGAAAAATTTGATAACTACTTCCTAAATAGGTACGAATAGTATTATTTGCATCTCCTCTAAAAATAGCAACATCTCCTGCTGCTCCTTGCACATCTAATTTATAACTTGGCGTAGCACCAATACCAACATTGCCAGAACTGTTAATATACATTCTGTTCCATGAACCATTTGTACCAAAATTAAGAGCATTATTATTATGCTCATATCTCATTCTTCCTGCTGCTGAATCTCCTGAATCACTAAATAAAATTGTACCATAATTACTTGCACCAGATAAAATTGATAATCCTGAATCTCCTGAGCCTTCAATAACTAATTCGTCAGCAGTTCCATCTACACCAGCACCGCTATCTGCTGTTTTAACATGTAATTTACCTAAAGGAGTTGTTTCTCCAATTCCAACGTTGCCTGAACTGTCCATTCGCATCCTTTCAGTCCCACTAGCAGAACCAGCAGTTGCTCCTGTACTAAATAATAATGCACCACTTCTACTTCTTATACTGTTGCTACCACTAGAGGTAGAGAAAAATAATCTTTGTGAATCTGTTGTTGCGCTTGTTGTTTGTCCTAACTCTATACCATTTGCACTAGAACCAACTACCGATAATGTTGTGTTTGGACTGGTTGTGCCAATACCAACATTTCCGTTATGTAGTATTCGCAAAGCTTCACTTGTGTTAACACTAATGGCCATATAGTCTGATCCGCCATTATCGTTTTTATATTTTATCTGACCAGCATCTTCGTTTGCATAATCTCCAAAATTTATTATTGCAGAGCCATTATTTGATGCACCTATTATTGATATACTTGATTCAAAGTTTGCAGTATTATCTGTGGCAAAAACAGCTTTTGTTGATGATGCTAACGTTGGTAGACTATCATCACCGCTATTTATCTTTAATACACCAGTCATAGTACCACCGGCTAATGGTAATTTAGTTGCAATACTGTTTGTTAATGTAGTATTTAAAGCAGCATCGTCGTTTAAAGCTGCAGCAATTTCATTTAAAGTATTTAATGTACTTGGTGCACCGTCAACCAAATTAGAAACTGCAGTTGTGACATATGCAGTTGAAGCTAGTTTTGTTGAATTGTCTGAAGCAGATTGAGTTGTCGTGGTACCTGTAATAAGACCACCAACATCTAATCCGTTTTTTACTATAAAATTTTTATTTGCCATACGTTATCACTCTCCAACGTTATAATTCTATTTATACAGGAATTGCTGTCGACACCACCCTTGCTGTTAAACTACTATTACTTCCAGGTGTTAATTGTAGTAATATATTACCACTTGAAATTGTAGCATCAAATGTTCCAAGTACAGCATTATCGTATAATGTACCATACTCTGTTATATAAACTGTAGTACCATCATGAATTAAACTAATCTCTGTTGAATGGTAATCAGTTCCTTGTGTTAATTGAACTAAATATTTAATTGTTCTGTATGTTGCAGCTGCATGAGTTGCAATTGTGCTAGCACTTGTTGTTGTTAAGGTTGTGGAAGTTATTTCCGAACCTTGAATTGTTGTATCATCAAACATTGCAATTGAGTTAATTGAATCATTTGCTGGTTGATTTATTTGTGTAGTTGTAGGTATTACAACTTCTATACTATGTCCACTTACTGGTGCTGTTGCAAACGTAAGGGTTGTACCACTTACTGAGTAAACACCTTTTTCTTGATATACACCATCTAAATATACAAAAGTATTATTCTCACTAATTGGATTAACCGATAAAGTAAATGTTGTATCACTACCATCACCGGTAAATTCATCAACAGTCATATTAGAACCTGTGACACCATTTCCTATTTGATGAACAACAACTTCGGTTCCACTTGCTGGAGCACTATCTAATGTTAAGGTAGTTCCACTTAATGAGTATGAATTTTTATTTTGATAAGCACCTTCAATAAATACGATTAAGTTATCTTCACTTGAAGGAGCTGTACTTAAAGTAAATGCTGTAGTTGACGCATTAGCTGTAGTGAACAGGTCAGTCGAAAAAGGATTGACTGACGATGTTCCTGCAATTGTGACAGTATCTGAAGCTGCAGTTGTTGTGATGGATATACCACCACTTCCTACTAACGTCAGAGTATCTGTGGCCGAATCGGCGGCAACAGTGGTTTGGCCACTTACTGCGATATTACCAAATGAATTACCTCCAGTACTGCTATTTGTTATGGTGACTGAGTCAGCCGAAGCGTCTGTAGTTAAAGTAATACCTGTTCCTGCCACAAATGTCAGTGTATCTGAAGTAGTATCGGCTACTACGTTCGATTGTCCACTTACAGCTATAGTTGCGAAGGCGTTATCTCCAGCGGTTCCCCAACTTAAGTTTCCACTTCCGTCGGTTTTTAAAGCTTGACCGCTAGAGCCATCAGCATTTGGTAAAACCCAAATCTGATTTGCAGATAATGCAGGTGCCTCAAATCCTACATAATTGCTTCCTTCATAGAATCTTAACTCATTTGCTGAGCCATCCAATGAAAGATGTCCACTTACATTAAGTGTATTGTTTATATCTGCTGTTCCAGTAATTGTAATTGTATCACCTGATGCATTGCCTAAAGTTGTATTACCTTCAACAGATAATGCTCCTTTGACTGTTAAATCTTGTACATCTGCTATCGTAACGTTTCTGCTACCAATAACAACTTCAATTGTTGCACCACTTGGTGGTATATTTCCGGAACCAAATGTTAATGTTGTTCCACTAACACTATATTTATCTTTTGCTTGATATACACCATCAATATAAACTTGTGTATTTGTTTCGCTATTTGGATTAGCTCCAAGAGTGACTGTTGCTGTTGAGCCATCTCCAGTTGCTGTTGTTATAACAGAATCTCCAAATCCTAGTACTTGTACAAAGGTTTCAATTTGTACTATATCATTTGCAGCTGCAGCTTCAGCTAAAACAACTGAAGTTCCATTTGATGCTGTAAAGTCTGTACTTGGTCTTAATCTAACTCCATTAACAAATACACTAATAAACGATGTATTATAAGTTAGTGATGAGCCATTAGCATCATTACCTGAGAATGTTGTTTGACTTCCAGATGCTACATATAAGAATTCTTTATATAATGCACTTTGGTTATTTGAACCTGATGCTGAGAATGAAATCGTATCTGAACCAGCTGTTGTGGTAATTGTCATACCACTTCCTGCAGCTAATGTTAAAGTATCTGTTGCTGAATCAGCTACAACATCGTCTTGTCCTGAAACTGAAATTGTTTTAAATACATTACTACCACCTCCACCTGAAGAAGCAATTGTGATTGAATCTCCTGATGCATCGGTTGTAAGAGTAATATTTGAACCAGCTACTAAAGTTAGTGTATCACTATTAGAATCTGCTACAACATTACTTTGACCACTTACAGCAATAGTACCAAATGCATTTCCACCAGCAGATATAGAACTAAATGATAAATTACCAGAACCATCGGTCACTAGAGCTTGGCCATTAGAGCCATCACTTGTCGGGTAAGTTAAACCTGATAGTATATTAGTACCTGTTGCTGTAATATCTACAGCTGATATATCATTTATATCTAAATCACCTTTTGTACCTGAGAATACTTCTGAAGTATTTGTTGCATCTGGTATAAAAGTAAATTTTCCTGTTGAATCATCATATCCAAAGAATCCAACTTTGGCTGCTGAACCATTGTGATATCTAAATTCAATACCTCTGTCTTTATTATCATCTGAACCTGGAGCAGAATCTCCGCCTAAAGTAAATACAGGGTCATCTACTGTAGTTGTTGTACTATTGATTGTTGTGGTTGTACCATTAACTGTTAAATTACCTGTGACTACAGCATTTCCACCTATTGTTGCATTATTAATATTGGTTAAATTTCTTGAGTTATCTACAATCTCAGTTCCATTTAATTGTATAACACCAACTGCATTTAAAACATCTGCAGCCCCATCACCAACGGTAATACCATTTGTTGTAGTTAAAGCGCCTGTGACTGCAACATTACCTGTGACATCTACACCCGATGAGCTAGTAGCTAATTTTGCTACTTTGTTATGGTATAGAGTTGTGGCACCTGCCAATGTGGCATTAAAGTATAAATCAGCTCCACTTCCATTTCTAAACTGTACTGCATTACCAGTTTGTAGTCTTAAATTTCCAGTTCCAGCATCTTTTATTATACTATTAGAACCATCATGAAATAATTGTAAATCTCCACCTGTACCAAGACTAACTTTTAAATTGTCACCAAGTTTAATATCTTTAAAAAATTGATTTATTTCAGAACTTCCATTAACACTATAATACGTTGTTACGCCTCCAGAACCATCATCAGTTTGAAATCTTATAATACCATCATCACTACTTTGTTGAATATTTAAAATACCTGAATTATCAATAATTCTACTTACACCTGTTGATGAGTTGTGGTCTATGACTAAATCATTACCTGTACCAAATTTAGCTTGTATATCATCAGGTACACTAAATCCATTTGCTTCTAGTGCTGATTCTACTCTTGCGTTTGTAAAGTATAAATTAGTTCCTTCAGCTAAATCAGCTGTATCAAATCCTGTAAAATTTCTTGTACCAAAATCTGCTCTGTTTCCCATATAACCATGGCTAGAGCATTGATAGAATAAAACTGGTGGTGTTGATTCGGTTGGTACTATTTGTACGTAAGCACCTGAACTACCGGCTGTTCCTGATGTGGTAACGCCAGTTGTATAGTTTGTTGTTTTATCTGCTTCATAATAGAATCTAAAAGGGTGACCACTATTTGAACTATCAGATACATCAAACCTATATGTATTACCTGGAACTAAATGTAAATGTGGTGATTGTAAGCCATCTATATAATAACCACTACTTGAACCTGAGCCATGAAAAGCATGGTCAGATGTTTTTGAAGCAACTGTGACTGCAAACTCTAGGGTTTGACTTTTTCTTATTTTGTGATATGAATCTGTGGCTGAACCAACTTGAATTACTTCACTTGCTGAACCTTCGGTTGTTTTAGCATAAAGTTTACCATCATAGGTATTTATTGCTATTTCACCTAAGTCTAAATTACTTGTTGTTGGTATGGCACCTGCGGTAGCAGATCGCCTTAATTTAATATTTGTATTTCTTGCCAATTTTGGCTCCCTTTCTCAATCCTTATATAAGGAATTTAATAAAACTGTTTACAAACACATATAAATGTGTTATAATATATTTATACTAGTATGTTCCACCGTCAATAACGTTAGAAAATGCTGGTGCTCCTCCAGAGTCAGCTTGTAATAAACTTCCATCTGCACTAGAAGCTGCAGTTACGTCAAGAGCATTTGCTCCATCACCGTAAAGAACTCCATTATCTGTAAATGTTGAAACTCCAGTACCACCATGAGCTACTGCTAAATCAGTGGTTAATGTTAAACTTGCTCCTGCAATTGCTCCTGTGACTGTTGCTCCACCTGAAACTGTTAAGTCATCATCAACTGCTACTGTTCCACCAGCTGAATCAAGTGTTAAATTACCAGATGAAGTATCAATTTCTCCATCAGCTGTTTGTCCAACTTTAATATTACCTGATGCTAATCCAGTAAACGTACCTTCTGAGAATATTACGTTACCAGCTGTACCTGAAAATACTTCAGTATTATTCGTAGCATCTGGAATAAATGTAAATGCACTAGCACTATCGTCAAAACCAAAGAAACCTAATTTAGCAGCTGAACCATTATGGTATCTAAACTCTAAACCTCTATCTTTGTTATCGTCTGAGCCTGGTGCTGAATCACCACCCAATGTAAATATTGGATCGTCAATTGTGACTGTAGTTGAGTTAACAGTGGTTGTTGTACCATTTACTGTTAAATTACCTGTGACTGCTAAGTTATTTCCAATTGTGACGTTATTTGGTAATCCAATAATTGCTTTAACATCAGTACTTACTTTCGATACTGCAACTTCGATTTCGTTTGTAGTACCAAGAATTTGTAAATCATCTGTTAATAAGTCAACATCTTCAGAACCACTATCACCATCAACTGTTAAAGCTGTGGCAACGTTTACTGTAGCTGCTGCTGTTAATCTACCTTGTTGGTCAACTGTAAATGTTGGAATTGCTGTGGTAGAACCATAAGAACCTGGTGTGACTGCTGTATCGTCAAGGTCAATCTCAATTTGATTACCTGAAGCAGATGTTGTAATACCTGTGTCACCAGAAATAGTAAGTACTTCTGAATCAAGGTCAATACTTAATGCACCACCTGAGTCAGCTTGGAAATCTAAATCTTGAGCTGTGACTTGTTGGTCAACATATTCTTTAACACCTTGTGCTGATATAAGTTGAGCATCTGTTGGTGAGCCACCCATTGCTGTGACAATGCTTGTGACCTCTTGGCCTGAACCACCTGAACTTTCAAGTGCTAACGTACCAATATTTAAAACATCGATATGTTTATTGCCATCTACAATTAGAGCACTATTATTTGTAGTTGTACCATGTACGTGGTCCAACATTCCGGTAAAATACTTACCACCAATAACATCAACGGAAGGTGCTATTCCAGAGTTTTCTGTACCAGTACCTACATATAATCTATCACCATTATTTGCTTGTGTACCTGCAACGTATGAATACGCTAATTCACCGGTCCTTACGTTACTTGGTGCGGACGTGGTTGAGCCCGTAGTTAAAATCTTTATTCTTGTTAATTTAGCCATTTTTAGTAAGTGCCTCCATTAAATATTGTATTACTATTACCTATTTCAGGCTTTAATGTAAATTTAGTTGTTGTGCCGTTATATATTAACATAGCACCATCTGTGTTAGCTGAAGCATCTATATCTGATAAATCTGTAAGCGCCAAATTACCAACTTTAATGGTTTGAGCTACAATTTTCTGATTATTTCCTCTTACTTTTGCTTTAATACTTGCCATATTTTTCTTATACTTTAGTTACGCCTGGCATAATTTCTAATTGGCCTTCTAATACTCTTGTTTTAGTACCACCAGAGTTTGTAATCTCTACATCGTATACATACCTTCCAGGTTTCATTGCATCCGATTGAGTGGCTGATAAGGAAACTGTTATAATACCTGATGTGGCATTACTTACAGCACATGTAAGATTTGTTGCTGAAGAAGAATAATAACTTCTTCTTACTTGGCCGGCTACTGTGAATCCCGTTAAGTTTAACGCGTCTCCATCAGTATCGGTCACATCAACAGATGCTGTAAAATCAGTCCCTTGATCGACTGTTAAATTAGAGTAAACCGCCATTTAATCTATACCTTTTTATTTATACTTTTTAGTTCTTCTATTTCGGCATTTAAATCCTTAATTGCCTCAATTAATAAAGGAACTAACTTCTCATATTGAACTGTTTTATATTTATCGTTTACTGGTGCTGGTCTAACTGCTTCAGGTAATACTTGTTCTACCTCTTGAGCACTTACACCTACCATATCTTTATTCATATCAAATTCATCACCTAAATGCGATGCTTCATCATTCCAATTAAAGTGGAATCCATTTAGAGATTTAACTTTATCTAAAGCATTCTCAATATTATCTTTTTTGTCTTTTAATCTATCATCAGAAGCAAATGCTACAACATCTCCAGTAGCACTAATCTCACCACTTACTGAGAAGTTTCCGCTATAATTACCACTCATTGATAAACTACCACTACCCGTCACTGTACCTGATATACCATTTGAGCCACTTACACTTGTGACTGTACCAGTATTACTTGTAAATCCTGAGTTATTACTAAAGTAAGAAATTGGAATTGAACCTGGTGCCATCTTAAATTCAGACCCAGCACTATTTACTACTACGAAGAAATCTGCATCCCCTTGAGTTGTTGTAGTTGATAGTTCAGTTAATGCTGTGGCAACTGTTAAAGTATTACCAGATATTGCTGTATTGATACCTTGGCCACCTGCTATTGTGACTTCATTATTAGTATTACCACTAAAGTTTGTAGCTGTTCCTGAATCACCATCGATTTGAAGTCTTGTATTTGTATCTGTATTTGTGGATGTATTTGTAAATGTAATTGTATCACCTGAGTGATTTACTTGCATTCCAGTACCAGCGCTAAATCTAACAACATCACCACTTGTGACAGTTTCATTAGTTCCATTACTTGAAGTATCAAATGACCAACTACCAAAGTTATCTGCAGTTGTTGATATAGTTCCATTGGCTGCTACACTAATTAAACCTGTTCCACTTATTGTTGAACCATTTGCTGCGGCTGTTAATCTTCCTTGAGCATCTACTGTAAATGAGTTTAATTGTAAACTTCCACCATAACTTCCTGCACTAACTGAAGTGTTATCTAATGTTGTTGTAATATTATTACCACTTCTTGATGTGGTTAATCCAGTACCTCCAATAAATTGTACTGTTTCAGTTGATGTAATTTGTTCAGAACTTCCACTATCAGCATCAATTAACCAATGTTGATAATTATCTAAATTACCAACTGCTACTGAATTAACTGACTGTACGTGACCATGTGTATCAAAAGTAATATCTTGTACGAATGTATTACCAGTATTATTTACATTACTTACTGATGAGGTATCACTATGTTGAATTGTTAGTGTATCTGTTCCAGCGTTTGTGAGTGCATCTATTGCATTTCCCCCTACAATATTTAATACTCCATCATTACTATCAGCAATAATAGTTGATTGACCCGAAACTGCTACATTTCTAAATATAAATTGGTCTGAACCTTTATCGGTATTTGTATATGTGACTGTATATGTATTACCACTTAAACCTGTGACTGCTTCTGATAAACCTGAACCAGCTGAAAATACTAAATTCTTTCCACTACCAAATGCTGTACCTTCTACTGTTGCATTTCCTAATGTGGCTTCGGATAGTATAAGTGAACCATCTGCTTCCCATCTATCAGTTGCAAAGTTATATACAATTGAGTGAGAACCAGTTACGTTTGAAGCATTATTTGAATGAGTACCTATACCGGTAAAGCTCCTTGTTTCAAAACCAAATCCACCAGTTGTTGGTTCAGTACTTGAAGTACCTGTTAATATAAGAGTATCATCTACTTCTAAAGTAGATGTATTAATTGTTGTTTGAGTACCATTGACATCTAAATTACCAGTGATTGTTAAATTACCACCCACTGTGACATTGTTTGGCAAACCAACGGTGACTGTACCAGATGATTCAACAACCTCTACTTCTCCACTTGTACCTTGGAAAGTAATTGTTGAACCTAAAGCTCTTGGTGTACTGTTTGAACCATCTGAAACTGTAATACTTGAATTTGCTAATTTATTATTTGCAATTGAACCAGCTAATTTATCATTTGCTATAGAACCAGCTAACATACTATTTTCTACCGACCCTGCGGCTATAGTTGCTGTTAGTGTAGCACTTCCTAGATTAGTTAAAGTAGCATTACCAGTTAAATCACCACCTAATGTTATAACAGGGTCAGCTGATAAAACTATATCAAAGTTTTGATTTGTTGAATCCCAATCAACACTAATTCCTGTTTCTGTATTATTTGCAAATAATTCTTTTGCGTTATAGAATGTGACTAAATCTGCAACCTCTGAACCACCTGAGTCATTTAATCCTTTTACTTGGAAAGCTCTTGCTTCTTTATTACCACTTACTTGTGTTTCATTAAATCTAAATTCAACATCAGGAGCTCCAGAAATATGATTACTTCTTTCAAACGATAAACCTCTTATACTTGTATTTGGTGTAAGGTCAAGGAATGCAGTATCAAATCCAAGAGATGAACCAGCTCCGCCACCAGTTAATAAAGTACCTGACCTAATATCAAGAGTAGTACCAGTTCCAAATGTTAATGTTTTACCTGATGTTCCAAAAGTTAAATTAGTATTTAGTGTTTGTGCTGATGAAGAAACTAGTTTCATACTAGCATCTGCATTTGCATCAACTTCATTTATTGCTAATACTAAATCACCTTTTGCTGTAGTTGTTAAACTTGCTTTTGTTCCTAAATGGTCTTGTAATTCCGTAATACCACCAACTACTGTAGTAGCACTATAACCTGATTCATCATCTATCGTAGATACATTACCAATCTCTGCATCAAGTTCATTTATACCAGCAAGTAAATCATTTGCTGTAGTTGTTAATCCAGCTGCTACTAAATTATTACTTGTGCCTCTTACACCAACTTCTAATTCATTTATTGATGATACTATATCTGCACTTGTGTTTGTATTTAATGATGTGATATCTCCAACATCATCTTGTACTTCGTTAATTGCATCTACTAATGAATGAGATACAACTTTAATTACATCACCACTTGAAGCTGCATTATTTAATTGAATGATTCTACCATATGTTCCATCAATTGTTGTTTTACTCGTATGTTGTGATGAAGTAATTGTATTAGTACTTACACTTCTTCCACTTGTACCTGGATGAACTCTTAAAGCTGCGTTTGTATTATAAGTACCTGAATCTGTTTTTAATCTAATACCATCTGCTACTGATGCGGATAATATTTTACCTTGGAACGTTACCGCTGATGCTGATAAATCAGTTTGTGCTGAAGCAGCTTGATAAACTACTGTATTCTCTACAAACTCTGTAAGTGTTGGAGAACCAGTAAGTGCTATGTTAGCAACATATAATGGTGTTTTAAATGTATTACTTCCAGATAATGCTTGAGTAAGTTCAGTACTTCCACTATATACTCTTACTCTTCCAACTGGATTTGAAATTGAATGTGTTATATCATCTAATGTTTCACCAGATTTAAGTTCATATCTCATTGTACCACTTTCAAATAATACTTGAGATGCGGCTGCGGTAAACGATATTGTTTTATCTAATATACGAGAATCAATTAACTTATTATCTCCTAAGTCAAGAGATACATCATTTGATTTCTGCCTTAGTTGTTCTAAGGTATTAGTTTTTAAAATTCTTGTTTCGCTATTCTGTGGCATATTTATTTACTCAACTTTTTAACTATCTTTTTAAGTTCTTCTATTTCTGATTTCATTTGTTCGAACTCAGCTTCTTTAGCTTTATCTTTTGCTATCCTTTCTCTTCTTTTAACAATAGCATTCTTATTAGTATTTATAATTGCTCTACTAGACATATCCCTTTCTAAATTAGGATTATCTTTTACTTTTCTTCTTGCCATAATATTTCCTATGTACTACAAATTGCTCTAAAGTCTTTTACCTCTGGTACGATTGCAGAGTTAGATGATTTCATTACAATTTTAAATTGTATTTTTGCAAATGGATTAGTATCGCCAAATGGGTCAGCATTATAGTGTACTTCTTGGAATTTTCTTTCATTTATTGGTATCGCTACTTCATCTGTAGTTGCTTGTAAAGTATAAGCTACATTACTTAAATCAGCATCTGCATCGTCTGATGCTCTCCAATATAATTCAATATCTGTCCCTGCAGGTTTCTTAACACTTAAGAATACATCAACTTCATCAGCTGGTTCATCTAAAGTAATAACCTTTGTAATATGTTTTGACACATTTAATCCAGCATTTGCTGATGTACCTTCGACTGCACTATTAATTCTATTTTGAATTGCAAATAATGATAGTCTATTCATATCAATAATTGGTGATAAGCCTGAATCTGTAGATTCAAACTCACATCTTAAGTCAAATGACTCAACTCCACTTCCATGATTTTGTGCTTTGTTCTCTCTTCCTGATATAACTCTAGAACTTGCAAATTTAAAGTTTCTATTTGGTAAAACTTTTATTTCACTTGAATCTTTTGTAAAGCTAGTATTCATTGGTTTCATAAAGAAGTTTAACTTAGTACCTGGTACTTGAATATTTTCTATATAAGGATAAACTAAATCCATAATATTATTAATTGAAGCTTTTACTCCAGCTCCACCACCTTTTCCAGTTGATGTAGCGTTAGTACTTCCACTTTGATTTTCACAAGTAAATGTATCATGTGTGACTGCTGTAATATTATGACCAGCATTTACTTCACTAGCTGGTATACCATTTACTGCAGCTTGGCAACCACTAACTGATACATCATCACCAACCTTTAATCCATGGTTTCTAGCATGTATTATGAAAGCTTTAGAACCACTAGTTGTTTCTAATGAGTTTATATTAATTTTCTTAAGTGGTATAACATCATTAACTAAATTCATTTCACCTTTCTTACTTATATCAAACTCACATCTATTTAATTTAAATTTTAAATCCTTTGATTGCTCAGGTGTCCATGTTGAAGCATTTTGAGATGTAAAGAATACACCATTGTATGGTTGTTTCGATATTTGCTTACTATTATCTGTTAAATCTAATCCACCCATATTTGCTACGTATACTTCATAACTATCGCAATTGGATGTTAAGACGATAGCATATTCAACATCTGGATTTAAATAAACCGGATGGTCAAAACTAAATTTAGTTGCTGCATCTGCATTACCAATTGCGTTATTTGCTGATTGGTCAGATGCTACACTAACTGAACTTGGATATAATATTTTGTCAGCTCCTGGTACAATCTTTTGAGTTGGTATACCATTTTTACATGTACGTATTGTTAATCTAACTGGAATAGCTGTATCTTTCTTTCTAAAGAATACTTCAACTGAGCTTGCAAATAATCCACCTTTTCTATCCACGACGAATGTTTGTGCTAATGGGTCTTCATACTCTGTTGTTTCTACTTCTACTTCAGTTTCTGTTAATGTTCTATCTTCTCTTAATTCATTATATACTAATTTTGGATGTTTAGTAGAGGTGATAGTTTCTTGTAATGTTTCTACTGTACCACTTGCNATATATGCNGTTTCAGCNGAAGATGTTTCTACATTTCTTCTATTTGAACTATCATCTGATAATCTAAATTCTCTTGTTCCTGTNGCAAATTTNAGTNCATCATTTCTTGGTATTAAGAATGAACCATTTAATGCACCAGTTGCATCGGATACTAAACTTACTCCTGAACCATCAGGGTGAGTTGTATTACCTTCAAAAGTATCTACACTNGCTTGGTCTGAGAACTCAAATGGATTTGAATTACTAAATGTTTCAGTTCTAGTAAAGCTTGATATATCTGCACCATCAAAGAATGCATAAAATCTTGTACTTGGTTTTAATAATTGAGCTTTAAAGTTAACTACTCTTGACCTAATAAATGGTACGAAGTTAACTGCNATTACTTTAGTTCCATCANTCTTTGTGATTGTATCAAAAGATAATTCTGTACTTAATCCACTTCTTGATTGATTTGTTGTTGTGGTAGTAGTAGTTGTAGTTGTGACTGTTTCTGTCTCACGACCTCTTTCATNTTCATCTANATCAGTCTCAGTTTCTTCTGATACTTCAACACCTGTCCATGTTGTTTCCCACTCATTCCATACAGTACCTAGTATACCTTCTTCTTCTGCCATTTGTTTAAATTGGTCATAAGCTGAAGTATCATCAATAAATATTGTNGGTTTTACATCTGTATCTTTCCACTCATCACTATCAGGTGATAATTCTATCATACCCTGCCATGACCATATATTATATGGATTTACATTTATTCTTTCTGATGAGAATGGTTGATTAATAAAGGATGTTTCTGTAAACGGTAAGTGCGTTAATGAATTACTCTTACTTACAAGTTGGTGAGTTGATGCTCTACCACTTGGAACTGAATCACTTGTTTTTCTTACTAAGTTAATATTTCTATTAATTGATTGTGGTCTTAATACACCACGGTTTCTATCTGTAGCTGCTGAATATTCTGGATTACTTGTGTCGGCTTTACTAGTACCATAAAAATTATCTACTATAAATCCATTNTTAATTCTTTCGTTANTATCTCCTAATTGAATATCAGCTGCACTTTGTTCTAATAAAGATAGTGATGTGAANTACTCAACATTTTTTAATCTTTTATCTAATCTACCNATATCACGCATNGTATATCTTTTATTGTCAATCATGACTGGNTTNATATCATCTTCAGCTTTAAATACGTATGGATTAATTTTTAAATGGAATATTGACATCGCATCATCGGGTGCTGTAGGTGCTCTTGGTCTTTCATCAGAAACACCAGTCACTGTACCAAACTCACCATTTTTATCTACAAATAAAGTATCAGTTCTTCCTAACCAATGTTGAACTGTNGCNATANATGAATTACCACTTGATGGGAATCCAAATTCTAATATTTGTTTATTAGTACCTGTAAAGTTATTAACTGCTTCATCAGCTTTTCTTGGTCTAAAGTCAATACAATCTCTTAATTGTAGTTTACCATTTATTGAATTAAATGTTGGAATATTTGTAAAGTCTGGATATGAATCAACTGTAAAGAAACTTCCATCTCCATGACTGTAATATTTGTAAGTGACATAAACTGTGCCTGGGTCAGAGAATCCTGGTTTTAATAAGATACGACCATTGTCATAGAAGTTTTCTCTTTGACCATCATCTAAAGTAAATTGGTCTTTTATGGATATACCTCCACCTGAGTTTGCAGTTCTAATATCTGTAATTTCATATACATCAGAACTATCTAAAACGCCAACTCTACTACTAATTGTGACTGCTTCATTTGTTTCTGTATTAGCAGTTTTTTGTTTTGCTGTTCTACCTGTTATTTGAACATTTACTAATGCTACAAACTTTTTACCAGAACCTGCTTGTTGGTTAAATGTGACTGTACCACCTGATACACTAGCACCATAGTTTCCAGCCTGACCTGTAAATGCTCCAGAGGATGCATCAACAATTTGTGCAATAATAGTACTTGGGTCAACAACTGTAGAAACTGTACCAATACTTGGTGGAGCAGGTGAATGAGAACTTAATGTCACTGTATTAGCATTAGTATTACTTTCTAATCTCATTTTAACAGTGATTGTTGTACTTGCATCTGCATCTTTGACTGCTTTGAAAGGTAAAGGAAATACTGCTGAACTATTTTTTGTATCAAATAATAAACCTTCAGCTCCAGATAAGAAATCAGCTGCAAAAGTAGAACCTTGTACAAAACTTCTAACTGCTCCAAAGTTTCCGGAAGACATTTGAATATCAAATAAATACATTCTTATTTCTGAACCAAATACTTCTATTCCTCTACATCTTGCCTCACCAACTTTGGAACCTCCACCGTCAGCAGCGTTGTGTAAATCTATTGTTTCAAAGTTATATAAACTAGGTACACCTTGACAATCAGCAGGGTCTAATTTTACATAATTACCAACTGTTAAAGTTTGTGAATAACCAGCTATTTCTCTTACATCACCAGTAGTTGTTGAAGTATCTCTTGGTTTATCTATAGCAACATCTTTATTTGTCACTGTGTTTTCTACTCTGAACCCTTTGACATATGCTATGTTAGGTTCTATTTGAATAGATGCTTTTGTTGCAACACCACCATTACTGCTAGATAAATAACCAAAGTTTGAACCATTATCTAAATGTTCTTTAATATTTAATTGATATGGTGATACTGAATAATTACCTGATTCTTCAAAAGTTCTTTTAGCTAATCTTCTATCTAATGGAACTTCGGTATCATCGGTTTTATCAACTTTCATTATACCATTTTCAATTTCAGCTAAGATGACAAAGTCTGAAACTGCTATTCCTGTAACGCTAGCAGCTTTTACAAGTGAGGTAGTGATGGCATATCTATCTGCACCTGGTGCTGAAAAATTTGGAGCTCCTAAAGCATTATCAACTAAGCTTGAATCGGTTGTTGATTGTACTAATGATTCTGTGACTTTTAATCCAACTACACCATTTGGTGTTTGAGTATACTTATCACCAGCATTATCTAAAGTAAGTGAACCTGCTGGAACAAATACAAAATTACCTTTTAAGAAATATACACCTTCTTTAATATTAAAGGATGAATTTTTACCAACAGCATTTGTGATTGATGAACCTGAACCTGCACCAACTTTTACNAATGGTGTACCTGAAGCATTACTTTGNAGTACCTCNCCATCAGCAAAAGCTTTNGTTGTATTATTTGTNCCTGAGTTTGTATATGAAATATAAATTGTATGTGGGTTTGAACCTTCAGAAGCTTCAACTCCATCAACCATNGCNGTCACACCATTAGTTAGACCAGNTAATGTGGAACCNACTATTGAATCTAATACTGCTGATGTAGTTGTTTGACTTCCACTATGAGTAAAGGTTGATTCTACTTTNATAAAATCTCTCTCAGTATTAATTGATTTCTCACCATTAATTACTGAGTCNCCTTCTTTAAATGAATATTTACCATGCCTATCAATCTGAGCTTGAAGCANGGTTTGCATTTGAGTAAGTTCTCTTGCTTGAACTGAAACACCTGGTTTAAATAATATACGATGAAATCCTTTTGACTCATCAAAGTCATCGTAATACGGTGTCACATTGTAGTTTTTTACATTAGTCGTTGCCATAAAATTTCCCTTTAACTATATTAGAATTCTAATATAATTTTAATATCTTCAATTTGTGATGCTGTTCTGTTAATTGGTAATCTATTNTCTAAGAATAATAATTCACCACTTTCTCTATCTAACTCAGCTGCTATAACAGCATTTGAACTTTCAAGTGTACCTACTGTTCCACTAGTTCCAAATGTAATAGTTTCACCATTATCAAATGGTTCAAATCCTGTTTTTTGATTTTGGTGGAAGAATACAAATCCATTAGTTGTATCTACTTCTGTTACGAAAGCTTTTGGAGCATTTGCTGAACCACCAGTCATAACTTCATCAACTACGATATCGTTTATAGTTTTTGTAGTAAATGAACTTGTAAAATCTAATTTATCTAAAGCTTTTAAAGTATCAGCTGATGCAATTTGTCCTGATGATGCTCCACTTCCGTTTAATGGATTTTTTAATAACATTATTTGTCTAAAATCGTTTCCAACAGTAATATCTCCATCACCGGCAGCTCCATCTAACTTGACGTTTAATCCCATAAAGAATCCACCAAGTTCTGCTCTTGGGTCAGTACCATGACCACTCTTACCTTGACCTCTATAGTTAGGTGCAATAACAGCTCTTGCTGCTCCACCTGAACCACCGCCACCGGTAATTAATATATTAGCTTTTGTATAGTTAGTTCCTTTTGCATTAATTGTTATACCTGTAATTGCTCCACTAGCTACAGTTGCTGTAGCTGTTGCTCCTGTACCATCTCCAGAGATTGTGACTGTTGGTGCTGATGTATATCCAGAGCCTGAAGTTGCAGCATCTGTTCTATTACCACTTGAATCTACACTTTCTAAAACAATTCTTTCTATTCCTGCAGCTAAGGAATCATCTCTTGATGCTTTTTGATTTAGGTATTGAGAATAATCTGCTTCTGATAGATTTGCTTCAGCATCTCCATCTGCGGCATAAGCAAATGTTAATACTGAGTTTGCTGCCATACCACCTGATGCGATATTTCCAGCTAGTGTTATTTGTGTTCCATTAATAGCTGCAATTTTTCTATCTGCTGCAGCTGTTGGTTGACCTGTTCCAGATACTGTCATTCCAACTGCGATATCATCACTAATTTCTTTTAATAAAACTATAGTTTGACCTGCAGCTGCTGCGACTGCTACTTGACCTTCGCCACCCATAGGAATATATTTAACCGGCATATAAGCATTTGTTAAAAACTTCTCAGCATCTGTGACTGATATTGTATACATAAATTTCCATGTATATCCATCTGATTCTGCTTGTGGTTGTGTTAGTGTTTGAGTTGGTTGTTGAGTAGATACTCCTGAACCAGCGATTATACATTTATAAACTTTAAATTCGTTTGTTACGACATAGAATTTTTTATCGAATATATTNGAATCNTTTGAATCCCATGCTNCGTAGGATGTTGCACCATCCCATGTGTGTCTGTTTGTTACGTGTGAAAGATTAGATGATGCAACTTTTTTAACTCCAATTAAGTTAGACCTTGCAACACCGAACTCATCTAAATGGTCTCCAGGTGTTGGGGCTGTTGCTAAATCGGTAGTATCAGATGTGCTATTAGACCAAACATCCCCTTTACCAATACCAACATATACCGCACTATTTGCGACATCTTCTTTGAAGTTGCTTGAGTTTACAACTCTAAAATTACTTGATACTATTGCTGCCATTTTAATTTACCTTCTTATTCTATCTCCACGAATGTACGTGTATTATATTTATTTATATTAGTTGAATCGACGTTTTGAATTTCTACGTCACCTAAAAAGCTTATTTGTTGATTTGAGTTAAATAACCTTGGTGATGTATAGAAATTATCGCCTTTCCTTTGCTTATATCCATTATTTATAATGGTTCTAAAGTTGTCATTTCCAAAACCATTGTGTATATTTGTCATTTGATGATTTAAACTGAGTATTAATATTTCTTGTTGATTTCTTGCTCTTAATTCATTTATAGCACCAGAATTGATAGTCACTATCGGATCTGAAGTATAACCTGAACCTGCATTTGTAATAGTAAAACCTGAGATTAATCCATCGCTATCAATACTAAATGTACCTGCAGCTGTTACGTTCGATGATAATGCAATTCCATCAGCATCTACTGCAGTAGGTGGTGGGAATATTATTCCTGGTGCTGACCTAAAGTTCTTTTGTTGTGGTCCTAATATTTCAACTGATGCAATTTTTGTAGCATTAGAGTTTGCAGGTACAGTAGCAAATAATTGACTAAATCCACCACCCGGATTTGATATGCTAATAGCATCTACATCTAATTCACCTGAGGAAGTTAATCCTATTGTTGCTACTGGGGTAGTACTTGAGCCTTCAGCTTGACCAGCAAATGAAACTGATAATGAACTTCCAGTATAACCAAATCCTTTTTCACTAATCTCAATTGCTTTTACTTGGCCATTCTCATTTGTAAATGATACAGTTGCTGTTTGTCCTGTTAAAGTATGTGCACTTCCAGTACCCTGTGAAGTTAAATCTATTGCTGTACCACCAGATGTGGCAGCTAATTTTATTGTTGTACTAGTTTTATCTCTTACAAAATAGGTTGTGCCACTAGTTAATCCACCTATATTACCGCCTCCACCATTATTATATGTGACTTGGTCGGTATCATTTAAACGAGCTAATTGAGCTGTAGTTAGTGTAATTCTATCAGTCGAAGTATCAACTGCTGAGGATGGATTAAATGCCATGGCAGTTGGTGCTGAAACTGTACCTTGTGGAACACCATAATTTTCTCCACCATCTGTTATTGCTACACTAGCTAATCTTCCATTTGTGACTGTAGGAACTAATGTTGCAGTGGTAAATCCAGAAGCTGCGGCTCCATCGCTTGTTGTAATTGCTGCATCNGCTGCATTTTCATAACCACTACCANNACTTGTNACNGNGACTGTTTTTATTACACCATCTTTTAGTGTTAATGATAATGAACCNGACCTATGTATTTTTGCTTTTGCAATTGGTGAGAATTGAGATGCGAATATTTCTACTAATAATGGAATATCTTCNATACCAATAACGCCTGGTTGTACNGTAGGCATAGATATTTTATTTAATAAAGCACCTAGTATACTATCAGTTAATTGTAAGAATATTAATACTTCTGCAAAGTATATAAATCCTGCTGGGTGAACTANTTTATCAAANGCATTTTCCCAATCTGTTAATCCTCTACCTGTTTTTACAATATAAGCAAACTTCTGAAACTTCCTACTATCTGTAATTACTTGGTCATAAGATAGGAATCCTCTTTGGTTTAGGTATCTTCCTCTTGGTANGAAGGTCACAGATGCACCAGATGACAAAGTAATGGCTTNGGATANGGTTATTACCTTCCCAGTTGCATCTACAGATGATACTGTCGGTGCATTTACTAAAGTAAATGTTGTGCCACTAGTAAATTTTGTACCTGGTTTTATATTCTCATTACTTGCTGTAATGTTTATTGTTGCTGTATTACTTGCAGCTGATGATAAAGTGGTNACGTGNTCAGCGTTTTGGTCCCAATCACCTTGTGATGGTATTAANGTTTTGTTATATGGAAACTCTACTTCCACTGATTCATTAAATAATAATCTAAAGAATATTTCAATACTATCTGAGCTACCTCTTAACTTATAAAAATCTATTATTTGTTTATATAATTGTCTTCTATCTCCAGATGTATTTCTAGGTAATGATACACCAATTTCTTTCTGCATCATAGTCAGGAAATTGTCATCATTTAAATCTATGTCCATAGCCTTTTCAATTGTATTCATAATATTCGAAGGACCAGGACCTACATATTTTTTAACTAAAGTTGTAAGGGTTGCGGTATATCCATTAAATGAACTTAAACCTGTGACAGTAAATGTTTTACCAATCTCACTTGTAAGTTGTAAACTGCCAGGTAATTCATTACCATTTGATATAGCAGTATTTGTTGCTCCAATTGGAATTATCATAGTAGCTGTTGTACCTTCAAAAGAGTGTAATACACCAGCACCAACACCAGCTAAATCAATTGCTGTTCCACCTTCAGTAGCACTTAGCTGTATTACTCCGCCTGAAGAAAATACTATGTAATAATTAACGCCACTAGTTAATCCATTAATTGCACTACCATCTCCAACATCATATTTTACTAAAGTTCCAACTGGTAAAGCCCCTTGGTTGGTAGCACCGACATTTAATTTATCATTAGTGGTGTCAACTATCGATGATGAAGAGCCATCAAAGATGAATTTAGCAGGCGATTTCCCAGTTGGAGAAGTGAGTACTAGTGTTGAATTACCAGCACCGGAATCTACAAAGAACTCATTATTTTTTTGAGAATCAGGAACTCTAAATCTNGCTACATTATCTAAAACAATATCTGAAAATATTTTTGTTTCTTGGAATATGAATTCATCCATATTCATAAATGTATAATAAGCTTCTAAGAATTCTCTTAATTTTGTCTTATCAGCTAAAATCTCAGATGGAATTATTTGGTCTAAACGAATGTGTTCCTTAGTATCTACTAAAGAAGAATCATCTAGTTCTATTACTCCAGGTGTGAGATTTGATTTTGCCATTAGTCTTTAAGTCTTGATGTTGTTGTATATGTTATACTACCACTTGAACCAGCTGTTGCAATGGTATCAATCTCAGGTGTAATTTCTACTCTTGTACTATCGATAGTTAAAAGTTGTTCTCTTCTTGGTGCAATATCCAACGAGTTAGGTATAACAGAAATTCTTAT
Organism: Pelagibacteraceae bacterium TMED65; assembly: GCA_002167215.1. The sequence goes on along the minus strand of NHDS01000015.1, from coordinate 12,999 downwards.
ATTTGCATTTGTTGTTGGTAAGAAATTATTTAATGTAATTGTTCCATTTTCGATATTAATTAATCCAGCATCTGCAACCACGGTTACGTTTGCTCCATCAACTACTTTAAATACTATTACTTTTCTAGTTAATGTTGTTCCATCAATTGGCATATCACCAAAGAAATGGTCACTAGTATCAGAACTATTTAATTTAAATGCTGAAGAGGTTATTAAGTGTTTTGTGTTTGCACCTCTATTTAAAAATTTTCCTGCAAAAGTAAGACTATGATTTTGTGTAGTTATATTACCATCTACATCTGTAAGTGGTGTTATATTTTGAAACATTCTTGGTCTCACTGAACTGTTTAATATAGCTGGGTCAGCACTATCTATATCATTTGTTAATTGGGAATGTCTGAATACACCATCAAATTTATTTAAGTTATTAAAATTAAAATCACTAATAATATCTTTTACTAATGTTGTAAGTTCGGCTGATGTTCTATCAGTTAAGTTTGGATTATATTTAAATGCTACATCTAGTTCTAATCTAGTAAATGATGGGTCAACAATCTCTGGTGTAATTGATACAACGTTCTTACCTTTTAATATAGCATCTTTAATTTCTGTCTTTTCATCATCTGTTAATTTTTCAGCTAATAAAGGTTTGATGGCTACATATGCTCTACCAAAGTCTGGTATAGCTTGGTCTTCACCACCCCATGTAGCAATTGAATCTATATTACTAAAGTTCTTTTTAATAATCGCGCCATAATCTTGTGATGTGACAGCTCTATCTTGAGAGATAAAGGTAAGTGGTGCATTAAATCTAATCGATTCTGATGATTCTTGTTCAACACCACCTGCAGCATTTGTTATCGTTGTNATTCCATCATTTGCAACTGAGAATAAAGTTGGATTAGAAGTTTCGAAATCTGCAACTACACCAACTTGGTCAACCATTTTAAATACACTAGCACCATTACTTTCATTACCTTTTGTTTTTACGTAATCAACAGTAATAATATTATCGTTTATTGGTTTATAGCCTGTTACGCCATCACCAAAGTATACTTCAAAAAATCCTGATGGATTCTCTTGTAAGAAATAAACTTTAGATGTTGCATCAACATTTTTTAATGTTTCAAATTTAGTATATACTTCAAAGGCTGTTGAACCTTGAGTTTCCTGTACACGTACGCGTAGCGTGCTTGTGTCTGCNTCTTTATCACTAAGTTGAAATTTTTGATTCTCTATATCATTATCAACTCTATACTTTAATGACCTTAATGTACCTTCAACAACAGTCACATTAGAAAATGTGTATATAGTACCAGATAAAGTTGCTTGAGAAGAGTTAAGTACAACAAATTGGAATTCAACACCGTCAACTAAAGTATTTAACTTAGCACCTCTTGGTAAAGTAAGTGTAGTTGGTTTCTCACCATCTATTCCTGATACATTTACTGATATATTTACAACAGCCCTTGGTGATAAAGCGGAACGTGGAACGTATCCTAATAGTTTTGCTCTTGTGACTACATTACCTCTTATTTGAGCTGAGTCTAAGAACGCTTCGTTTAAACTAAAATGTGCATTCATAGCATTATAATGAGTATTATAAGCTAACACATCTAATAATATATTTAATCCTGAGCCATCAAAATCATAATCATTAAATTCTGACTGTTGTTTTAGGAAATTCTTTAAGTTATCTTTTATTTGATTAAAGTCTAACTCGGTTACGTTTAAATTACTTGCCATTATCTTAACCTTCTTAGTTCTATATCAACACTAGCTTGTCTATCAAATTCCTTTATTATAAAATGGACAGTAGCATTATATGCATTTCTTTCTGAATTGTCTTGTATATTTACACCATTTACTATTACTCTAGGTTCAAAATTTTGTATACATCTTCTTATATTACTTCTTAAACTGATTCTAGTTATCGCATCATTAGGTTCAAATAATAAACCTCTTAAATTTGCACCNTTTGTAGGTTGAAATGGTCTTTCGTTAAAGTTTGTTATGAGTAAATTTCTAACTGCATTTACTATTGCTCTATCATCTTTTAACGGTATAATATCTTTTCTTATAGGATGGATTGCAAGACTTAAATCTAAATCTCTAAAGGGCTTCTTTTGTGCAACAACTTTTGCTGCAGATAAGCCATCTGTATTCTGTTTGTCTCCTGAATATCCTGCCATATAACTATTTATACACTTTGACTACAACTTTAGGAAGGTTTACTTGTATCTACTCCACTGTCTGCATCTGAAGTTGTACCACCAGTTTGTGGGTGAGTATGAGTTCCTAAAGTTGGACCATTTTCTGCATCAGTACTGATATCGCCAGTTGCGTGTAATGTTCCTGTAATTGTTGTATTTCCTTTTATTGTGACTGTATCATTAACTGAACTAATATGAACTCCACCATCTTTATCAATTAATACAGTTGTTCCTGATTTATGTTTTATGTTTATTCTTTCAGCATCAGCCGTATCATCAAATTCTATAATATGACCTGATTCTGTTTTATGTACTTTATTTTTTATATTCTCAACATGTGCTTCGGTNGGAATATCTTTTACTTCATTTGTTTGTGTTGGTATTGAACCTATAATAACTGGGTCTTGAGCGCTTGGCCCATCTCTAAAGAATCCAACAACCCATGAACCTACTAATAATCCATGAGTACTTCCAACGCCTGCCTTTGAAGCTGATGTATTTGGTAATAATACTGTTGCCCAAGGTAAATCTTCTTTTGAAACTGTTTCATCGTAATATCCATAAGCTCTTACTTTTACTCTTGAATAAAGTACAGTATCATTTATATCTAATACTTCACCAATAAACCAATTAAAACTTTGAGAAATATATTCATCATTACGGTTCATTATGCATCTCCTTCATTTGATTCTTTTTCATCTATATCAAGGCCAACTGAATCTCTTACTAACGTTAATCTCTGAGTAAACTTTTCATAAAAATTACTATTAATTTTTTTAATTAAATACTTACCACTTAAATATTTGTCAATCATTGTTGATTCATCTAACTGATCAGCAGAAGAAGCTTTACTTACTTCTACATCAATCACATTACCTACTTCTAATCCAAAGTCACCAACAATATCCATTTCCATTGTATTTGTAGATAGTGCTCCATGATAAGCTTCACCTTTCATAATTGTATTATTAAGTGGTGAATGTATATTACTTTTATCAAATGAACCTGGATTAAGAGAAACGTAATAGCTTTTAGAGTTAACTAGTTGATTTAATTTACTACCATCAACTTCGTCATTATTTGAGAATGGTTGAAACTTATTAAATTTTGTATTATCACTATATCTATATTCATTAACTATAAACTTTTTATTAAATATATCTATCATCTCTACTTTAGATGCATATACACCTTTATTGACATTTGAGAATTGTGAATAATTAATTGGTGATGAGAACTTAATAATTCTTTTTGATACTTCATCGTAATATTCTGATGTACCAGGATTACTAGAAAAGAATGCTTTTAATTCAAATTTGTGAGTTGATTCTTTTTCAAACATAGATTTTAATGAATCTAAGTAAACACCTTTTTTGCAAGTTTCGTATAAAAAGAATGGTGTACTTTCTTCATAACAATTATTTAATAACCAAACAGCTGCTTGAAGCGGTTTCATGGATGGAAAAATACCCTTGACTGGTTCTTTACTTGATGTATTAATTTTTTCTATTCTTTCAATAGATAAATTATTTTTTAAGATTTTTTCAATGACTGATGCTACTGTTCCATCAAAAGCATTTACTACTTGTTTGGCAGTATTTGTCATTAGCCATGGAGATGACATTCTTAATTTATAAAATTGTTTACTAGGACTTGTTCTAGAATAATCTGATAGTTCTATTACTCTTAAATCCAATTCCCATTTTTGATTTTCATCTAATGCTTCAGAATCAGCTTGTTTTTTTCTTCCTATAGTTATTTTAACTTTTTCATTTCCATTTAATTTTAATATGCTTAAAAAGTTTCCAGCATCTTGTAGGAAAGCAGTTGCTTCAATATATGGTGTTCCTAAACTCTCAACGAAATCAAGAGTCATAAACATTTGACGAATATCTACTGGTTTACTTTTATTAGATGGGAATAATTCAGCTTTCTTAATTACATAAGAACTTGGAGACAAANCTCCANCTTTATTCGTAACTTCTGNNTGATTAGACATTTAATAATTCTTCAAATTGATCGACAAACTGTTCAATATAGTTTGGACTTACATAACGTATTTTAGAACGCTCTTCATTTCTTTCGAACTCAAAGTTTCTATATGTTTGATAAGCTAAATCTGATGTTTCAACACCACCAGTAATATGTAAAGCACTAGTGACTGGCTTTTTCTCACCATCACTTTCATCGTAGTAATAATAAGGTGCATCTGCATAGTTATATACCCTATAAGTATTTACTAAATCAGTACTTGTAGCTCCTCTAATTNCTTCTNTGTCTCCAATAGGCTCATGCATATTTCCTATAAAAGCTGTTGTTACGTTATTAACTATTAATTGATTCATATCAGTATTCTTTTTAATTAGTTTACCTTGACATCCAGATGNTTGACCTACTAATTGTTCACCTAATTGAAACTTTCCTGCAATACTATCAATTGTAGTTGTTTTTCCATCTACAGTTTGTGTTGTTGTTTGTATCTCTANGGCTACACCTGCATATTCTTTATTAATATATGCATATAAATCTTCTTGTGACATTGGCCATGAACGATATCCATCATGTAAAAAATCATTAATTACAAAAAAAGTCCAATAAAAATCAGGGGTACCATATAATCTGGTTGAAACTAAATCGGGTCTTTCACCATTTATTACTTCATAAAATCTATATCCTGAAAAATTATCAACTACATCTGGTAGTGCTCTCACTGACCTAAATATATCTAACATTTCAGTCACCGCACCTGTTCTATTAAAATCGTATTCTATTTTTGGAAATTGTTTAAAAAATGCCATGGNNTATCCTCCCGTATCTGGCTGTGCCTTTGGAGTATTTTGACTTTCTACTTCTTTGGCTGTAATATTGATAGGTTGATTAGTTTCCATCTCTCCTCTAACTGGAGCTCTTTTGTCTAAATCTAATATATCATTTCTAGTTAACATCTTAGCTTCAGTAAATGTTAAATCTATTTTATGTTTTTGTCCCATGAAATCATCTTTAACTTTGAAATAAGCTCCGTTCTGAGCACGAAAATCTGTGCTTAAACCACTTAAGTATGCGTGATGGAATATTGGAAAGAATCTAGATTCTTGTTCTCCTGACATAAACATAATAGTAAACATNGCTGGGAATCTAACAGTATATCCAGTATCTCCAGTCTTATTTGGATACATTAAAGCTCTAAACTTAGCTTCTATATCTCTAATAGTAGTAGCTTCTTTCTCATTTCTTGGTAATAACTCAAAAGACAAACTTAATGACCTCATACTCATACCTTGAAAAGACATCTCAGTCATAGGATTAACTGCCATTCTTTGATTCATAAATGTTTCTTTAGTGACTGCATCTAAACCTGGTATATTTTTCATAACTCTTAAGCCTAAAGCTAAGTTATCAGCATCGCTTAAACTTGTTCCTGTGCCAAATGATTCTGCTGTTTTAAAATCTGCTCTATCCAATCCTTCGTAATTTGCTCCATCTGCTAATGTAATTGATTCGGGAACTGGTAAGAATATTTTATCTTGGTCCTCATTATTTTCTAATACTAAATGAGGGTGTCCTATGTCTTGCGCTATTAGCTGATTAAGATGGGAAGGAAATACTATATTTCCACTACCTTGACCTTCTTTTGCTGCGGGTTGTTCTGCTGTCGTAGCCATATAAATACCTTATAAATAAATTAAACTATAGTATTATTTATATGGCTTACAAAGGTAGATACAAAATAAAAAACCCAGATAAGTATTTGGGCAATTCGAGTAACGTAGTATTTCGTTCTCTATGGGAAAGAAATGCATTTAGATGGTGTGAAAACAATCCAAAGGTCAGAGCATGGAGTTCTGAAGAGATTGTTGTACCATATAAATGCTCAGTAGATAGGAAATTACATAGATATTTCGTTGATTTATATCTCGAAATGACGAATGGTTCAGTATATTTAATTGAAATTAAACCTAAAAAAGAAACAATGCCTCCTAAACAAGGCAAAAGAAAAACTAAAAGGTATATAAATGAAGTACTTACGTTTTCAAAAAACCAAGACAAATGGGAAGCAGCTGACCAATATGCTAAACATAAAGGGTGGCAGTTCCAAGTTTGGACTGAAGAAACTTTAAACAATCTTGGTATCAAAGTACTCAACACTTGATATAAATAGTTTATATGGCTAGTTTATTTGATACATTACAGGCTCAAGCTTTCCGTTCTAGTATAACTCCTAGAACAAAGGATAGTATTAAATGGTTTCAGGACAAAGTTCAGGGATTATCCAGACCTAGTGTTCAAAAACTATTAGGAGATGATGCTTTAGACCCACAAGGAAAAAGTGTAATAGGAGAAATGTACATGTATTTGTATGACCCTAAACTTAAAAAAGAATTACCATACTATGATAGGTTTCCTTTAACAATCATGGTAGATGAAGCTCCAGGTGGTTTCTATGGTATTAACTTACATTACTTGCCTTATGATATAAGAGCAATCTTTTTAGATAAGTTATTAGATTTAGGTCCTAGAAAAAATCCAAAACCAGATTCTAGATTAACTAAAATGAGATATGATTTATTAAAAGCTAGTGCAAAGTATAAAGAATTTAAACCATGTTTTAAACATTATTTAGGAAAGCATGTAAAATCAAAATTTGTAAGAGTACCTATAACCGAATGGGAAATAGCAATATTCTTACCAGTAGAGCAATTTAAAAAGGCTGGAAAAGAAAAAGTCTGGTCAGAATCCAAGGCAGCAATCTAATGAATATAGACGATTTAAAAGCAACCCTTAATAAACACGGCGGTGTAGCAGTTAATAATAGATTTCATGTTATATTTACACCACCTGCACAAAGCTTACTTAATTTAGATGTGCAATCGGTTGTATCTCAAGCTGTATCTGGTGGATTCAATTTAAAAAATTTAGTTAATGACCCTAGGGATATTAGTTTACTATGTCAAAAAGTAAACTTACCTGGTAGAAGTTTATCAACAGCAGAATATGCTGTAGAAGAACAGCAAAATTCTTATCCTTATGATTATATCGATGATGATTGTAAGATGGAATTTTTAGTAACGAACGATATGTACATTCGTAGAATGTTTGATAATTGGATGGAAGGTATATATAGTCCAACCAAACATGTCGTTGGTTTTAAAGATGATTATGCAGTAGATGTAGTAATACAAATGCTGAATAAACAAAACGTACCAATTTATGGAGTTAGGTTAGAAAAAGCTTATCCTAAAGCTATAAGTGGTTTTGATTTGGAAGCAGGTAATGATGGATTACTAACATTATCTGTGGATTGGAAGTATGATAAGTTTGTACCGGAAGGTGCATTATCATCAGTAGTATCTGCTGGAAACGCAGTACTAGATTTGATTACATAATAGGAGAAAAATATGGCTTTGCCACAAGTGAACTCAAGCCGGTATAGCACTAAGCTACCATCAACCGGTGTTGATATAGAATATCGACCTTACTTAGTTAAGGAAGAAAAAATTATGATGGTTGCTTTAGAATCGAAAGATAATAAGCAAGTACTTGGAGCGATGAAAGATGTCGCTAAAGCATGTATCCATAGTGATATTGATATTGACAAATTAACCTCATTTGATTTAGAGTGGGTGTTTTTAAAGTTAAGAGCAAAATCAGTTGGTGAAAGTGCAGATGTTAAATTAAAATGTCAGGAAGAAGACTGTAATGGTATGACCGATGTTTCAATTAACTTAGAAGAACTAGAGATGGACGACTATGACGATAATCGTATTATCCAAATGAACGATAAAGTAGGTGTACAAATGAGTTATCCTTCAGTAAGTTTAATGGAAAAATACGATGAAGAGAAGTTAAAATCTGTAGATGGTGCATTTGATATGATTGTAGATTGTATGGAAACAATTTACGATGACGAGGATGTATACGTAGTAGCAAACGAAAAGAGACAAGATGTTATGGGTTTTATTGAAGCTTTAACATCACCTCAATTTAAAATGTTAGCTGATTGGCTACAAAAAATACCAGCCGTCAGAAAGGATGTTGAATGGTGTTGCAGTAAATGCGGTGCTGACAACAAATTGGAGTTAAGAGGTCTTCAAAGTTTTTTTACGTAGGCCTCTCTCACGATACGTTAGTAAACCATTACAGAACTAACTTCGCGATGATGCAGAATCATCAGTATAGTTTGACTGAATTAGATAATATGATTCCTTATGAAAGGGAAATCTATATTGCTTTATTAAAAGACCATATTGAAGAGCAAAATAGAAAGTATGAGGAACAAGAACGTAAAATGAGGAGATAATATGGGCGATAAAGATAGAAGAGACGATAGCAGAAATGAAGTAGAGATTGATTTAGATAAGTATATGGCTCTAATTGATAAATTAGACAAAGCCGAAGATACAATCTCAGANATGCAAGAAGAAGCTGCAAGAGCTAAATCTAGATTAACTACAAAGAGAAGGTTTATAGATTTATTCTTGGACCACAATGATTTAAATGAAAAAGCAATCATTGGGTTTATAGCATTTACACTAATGGTATGCTTTGGTATTGCAGACTTAGTCACTGCTTTTTGGGGAATGGACCTACAAATAGATGATACAATTTATACATCATTTGTTGTAGTAACGCTAGGTTCATTTGGAATATCCGAAGCTGGTAGAGCATTCGGAAAAAAATAAGGTAATATAAATGGCCGAAGATTCAGATAAAAATCCTGGTAAAATAATAAAAGACCAAGGCAGAGCGAACAAAGAGCAGCATCAAAAAGAGATGTCTGAGTTAGCTAAGCAGTCTAAAGATATATCACGTCAAAATACAATAGCCGAAGTTAATAAAGGCATACTTGAAGGTATGGCTAAAGCTGAAGACTTGCGTGGTATCGGCCAGGATAAATTAGCAAATGAATCTATTGATGCCTTACAAACTTTACAACAATCATTACTTAATAATCAAAATGCAAATGCAGTAGCTGCTAGAGAAGCTGACCTGAAAAATATTCAGGAAAGTATGGCAGTAAACGATGAACAATTAACAGAATTATCTGAAAAACAAGAAGCAGCTCAAGAGAGAGCATTCGATAAACAATTTAAACAAAGAAAACGTGTTGATGAAATATTAGAAAAACGTAAAGAACGAGCTGACACTGCTCGTATGAATGAAAATCTTGGTGGATTAGAAAAACTTTCAGAAAATATGAAATTAAATACTAAGGCTAATGAACTTAGTGATGGATTTATAGAGAAAGCTTTATTAGATATGGGCCCAAATTTTGCTGGAGAAATAGACCCAGTATTTAATGAACTTCAAGATGAACTTAAGAAAGTACAAGATTTAGAAGCTCAGGGATTAGTGAGTCAAAAAGAATCAAATGAAATAAGACAAGCCATTTTAGATGCTACCACTGACAGAGAAAAGGAAAGGGAAGCTCAAGAAGCAGCTGAATTACAAGCCATGGCTCTTACTCAGTTAGGTGATAAATTTGCAAGAGTAGGAGAGAAGATAGGTGATGTTGGTAAAAGTGCAGTAAAAGGTGCAGGTTTACTAGGTGGTTTAATTGCTTTAGTTATGGGTGTTGTAGACCCACAGCTTTTTGCAGAAACAGTCACAAAATTAATGACAGGTTTTACAGAAATTATTAGTGGAATTCTAGCATTCTTTAAAGGAGAATTTGAGACTAGCAAAAAATTAATTGGTGATAACTTATTATTATTTGGTGGTATCATATTAGGATTAGCATTATACTTTGGTGGTCCATTNATTGCAGCATTTGGTGGTATATTTACTAAGTTAGCAAAAGTAGTTAAAGCAGTTAAAGTATTTAGATTATTTATGATGGGTCCTTTCCTAACAGGAATGACTGGATTATTCACTGGTATAATGGGTGCAATTACACCAATCTTTGCAGCTTTAGCACCAATACTATTACCGATACTTGCAATCGCTGCTATATTTGGATTAATATATGTAGGATTAAATAAGATGAAAGAAGCTCTTGGATTCACTTCAATATTTGATGTATTAATGTTGGGATTAGCACATATGAAAGATGCATTCGGCCACATAGTAAATACCATAGGTGGTATAGTTAATTTTATCATGGGAATAGTCGAGAAGTTTGGTAGATTCTTAGGATTTGATATTGACATACCTGAAATACCAGAGATGGAAGTTAATAATGCAGCTAAAAAGAAAGTAGAATTAAAAGCAAAAGCTGAAGCAAAAGCCGCTGAAGAAGCAGCAGCTGCAGCTAACAAAGTAGCTGAAGAAGTTGTTTTAAATAACCCAACAACTGGTACTGATTTACAAGCTGGTGCTGCACAAATTGATGCAAATGCAATTGCTCTAGCAGCTGGTGGTGGACAAACAGTAAATGCTCCTTCAATAACATCACAAACATCTGCAGTCACAAATACAACTACCTCAATTAATTATTCCGGTCCATCGGATGCAATTCTACAACAAGCACAATTCTACGGAAGAGCATAAAAAAAGGGACCCTTTCGAGTCCCTTCCAAATTAAATTAAATTAATTATCTTGAGCTAATTTAGCAAAATANCTNAGTGTNTCATCNTCNTCAGCTNGTGCTGGNTCNGGTNTACCCATTGATTCTGCTTGTGCTGTACTCATTGNTGGAGCTTGCTCGGTTGGAGCTGAATCCATAATAGATGGCATAGGCTCTTCAACTGCTTGAACACCTAATACTCTATTGAGTTTCATTTTTAACTCATCATATGTTTTATAATTACCTGGCTCTAAGAAATCTTGTAAACTATATAGTTTATCATATACTTCTGTTAACCTAGCTTCATCACCTTCGAATAGTGCAGCTGGTTTTGAGAACTCAGACTTATCATAATTAACCCAACCTTCAACTTTTCTGATTTTGATTTTAAAGTCAGCGCCTTCCCAGAAATCATAAGGATTTACAGGTTGCTCATCAGCAAATTGTGGTTGCATTACATCCATGATTTTATCAAAGATTTTTTTACCAAATTGATAAAGGAATACTTTACCTTCATTTTGCGGATTCTCAGGNTCAGATACTACTAATACATTTGATATGTAATGTAGCCTTCTTTTTCTNTCCCTTGCTNNCGCTTTATCTTCATCTCTACCAGAGTTCCAAAGAACAGAATTNGNTTCNGANACTGGATCGTCNTGACCAATTGAGGTTAAAGAGTTTTCTATATACCATAGACCTGTAGGACCTTTAAATCCATGGTCCCAATATCTTACCCATGGAAGGTCTTCACCTTCTTTGGCTGGTAAGAAACGAACCACGGCATAACCATTCCCGGCTTTGTCTCTGGTGGGTTTCCAGAATCTATCGTCGTCATACGACTTAGTTTCTGCTTTTGTGGATACTGCCTCTGCAGCTTGTACGAGTTTATTGATTGAAGAGCCTCGCATACTCTTTAAGTTTTCTAATGACATTATATTTTTCTCCGTATGTGCATTGTATTTACTGAATTATCCACTTTATTCATAATATAGAGTTATATTATAACACATTTCTATGCATTTGTAAACTGTTTTATTAGTATACTTNTACANTTATCTATGTTAAAATNNACAAAAGGTTTATATTTAGTTATCTTCCGATAGATATCAGGCCAAATAATTGTTTCTGTTATCTTCTTATTTTCCCTATTCATAAACCCTGTTATTGAATCCAAGATTACGATTGTTTCCAAAAGTATTTCTTCTTGCATCCAAAGCTTTATAATCTTAGGGTGATTGTTATTCTCAGATGTTAGTAAACTATCAAATGATTTTTCAATCTCACTAAGTTTATTTATATCATTCTCAAAGCTATAGTGTATTGACTCCATAATCTTTTTATGAGAACGATAAAACTGTTCACCACCTTCATTAAGCATATCGCCAACATACTTAACGTCCATTTTAAAATTAGCAATATAGTATTCCTTTAAATGTTTACCATAAGTTTTTGCTAACTTAGCAAAGAAGTATTTATCCTTGCGATTAAAAAATGATTGTGGTTTNATAGAGGTCTTATAATTATATTTAATTGCATCATANGAATCAGTTTCAAAATGCAGTTTTAAAGCATTATANAGTTTATATGATTCGTATGGGTCATTCATANTGGTAATTTATTACCCTTCTTTNTACCTCTAATTAAATGTAAAGAAGAAGCTTCCTCTTCTAATTTTTGTTTTAAACTATCAGTNAAAAGCCTCTTTAAATTTCTAAAGTCCAATCCTCTTTCTTGAACTATGTAAGTTGCAGCATCAATATAAGTCATCTTATGCTGAGAGACCATAACTTCTACNGCCGTAGAGAATCTTTTCCTCGTCATAATTTTTTCTTTTATTGGTACTTCTATCTTACTCATAGTTGACTCATTAGATTCTCAGGAGTTGATTCTTGGTAAGGGTCAAAATCGCAGTTATCGCAAATCCCTTCTTCTGGTAAGAATACTTCAATAACGCCATCGTTAATAACAGCAGCNTATCTCCATGACCTTACNCCANANCCTAAGTTATCTTTATGAACTAACATACCAATTCTTCTAGCGAATTGGCCTGAACCATCAGCTAAGAATTTTAGATTCTTTACACCTTGGCTTTCAAACCAAGCTTTCATAGTAAAGCCATCATTAACTGAAGTGCAATATACTTCATCAATTCCTTGTGCTAATAGGTCATCATATATAGCATCAAAACCTGGTACTTGCTTTGTACTGCAAGTTGGTGTAAATGCTCCTGGTAATCCAAACACTACAACTCTTTTACCATTAAACACATCTTCTGCTCGAAG
>NHDS01000014.1 GCA_002167215.1 Pelagibacteraceae bacterium TMED65 | reverse complement strand
TAAATTTAATTTAAATCTATATTATTGGTTTAGACAAACTATTATAGAGTGTTGATTCTATTGATGAATATAATTAGATTTAGGATGTTTACTACTATTTTAGTAATTATAGATTTTCTAAACCTTAGAATTAAGATTTTATAATTTAACAGCCAGGATCATCGGAATATTAATTTATTTTGTGTTCACCCACAAACCCCTCCTGATAAATATATTAAACCTTGGGTTGTCTAGGAGAAAATAACTAATTACCATGACAAAAATTAAATTTGAAAGATTTATGATGAATGAAACAGTAAACATATGAAAGATACTTTTCTTAGAAGTTGTGAGCATTGGAGTGAGGATAGTCGTAAGGAAATGGAGAATTTTTATTCTCTTGCTTCTATTGATTATAAGTACCTAGCGCAAGCAATGAATTGGAAGAATTGGTTTGAAAATCATCAAGCCAATGTTGGTCAACGAAGACTAAAGCTTTTGGATGTTGCTTGTGGATCAGGTAAATTTCCATTAGCCCTTTTTCGATATGCTAATATAGCTGATGCAAAAATATTTCCGGTTAAATATGCACTTCTTGATCCGTCTGCATTTTCAATTAAGGAAACACGAAATGTTCTTAAGCTACCGTTTGAAGCAAGTTCTGAATTTGAAAGCACTTTACAAGAATTTTCTTGCGACCAAGGAGAGTATGATATTGTTTGGGCAACACATGCTCTTTATGCAGTTCCCAAAGACGAACTTAAAACCGCCTTAAAGCGTTTTATTTTTGGGATGGCTAGATCAGGTTTTATTGCACACGCAAGTTATAAATCTCACTATCTTAATTTTTATAGACATTATTTAAATGGATTTAAGAGAGGTTCTGGGGAACCATATTCAAGTGCTGAACAAATCATACAAACACTAAAAGAGATTAATATTCCCCACAGAGTTAAGAAAATTACTTATGAAAATAGTATATCTGAGAATTCATCTTTGCAAGTTGAAGGATATCTTCAACGATGTATCTTCGACGATAAAATTAATCTCGAGGCAATGCTTAGAAATACTTCTACTGGCCCATATCTAGATAGTTGTATCAAAGACGGACGATGGCATTTCAAGCAGGAAGTAATGTTGATTTTTCTATCGAAAACATAAAATTTATGTTTGAAGTAATTTTTCCTTATAATGAATTTAAGTATTTAATAAGAACTTTTTATTCATGTTCATAAAACGTATTTTACTCGCTACAACCCCTGAGCTTACTCTAGGTATATTCTTAATTTTCAGCTCAAGTATTGGGCAGACTTTCTTTATTTCTCTTTTTTCTGGGGAAATTAGAAAAGAATTTAATCTCTCTCATGGAATTTTTGGAATATTTTATTCCGGTGCAACACTTGGAAGTGCGATAGTTTTTTTTTTTCTAGGAAAACTTACTGATCAATTTAATTTTACTTTTCTTGGGCTAATTGCCTTGGTGGCACTAAGTGGATTTGCATTATTGATGTCAAGTGCTGAAACACTGATCATACTTTTTTTATCTTTGCTAGGGCTTCGATTGTTCGGCCAAAGTATGCTCAGTCATATAGCAATAACCTCAATGGCTCGTTGGTTCTCTAAGAAAAAAGGACGTGCTCTTAGTATTGCGTTAATGGGACACCCCATTGGTGAGGCCCTACTACCTTTTCTTATTTCTTTTTTTTTACTAAATTTTACTTGGCGTGAAATTTGGATGGGAATAGCTTTTTGTATAATAATTATTTTTTTACCAATACTAGGCTGGCATGCGAAACTTTTAAAATCACGATTGCTTGATTTATCCAATAATAGTTTGTCGGAAACAAAAAAGGTTTTAAATGTTTCTTGGAATCGTTCACAAGTACTCAAAGATGTAAGATTTTATCAAATAATGCCTACATTACTTGCCTCTCCCTTCATCGTAACAGGAGTTTTTTTTCATCAGATACATTTAGTTGAAACTAAATCATGGTCAATCACATTATTAGCATATTGTTACCCGTTTTTTGCTTTAAGTGTAACTGGAATTACTTTTTTGACTGGTTGGATAGTGGATAGATTTAGTACAGTACATTTATTGCGATTTTTCCTTTTACCTCTTGCTTTTGGATTAATACTATTAGCTAATACAGATAAAACTTATGCCGCACCTATATTTATGATTTTAATGGGCGCATCCACTGGAGCTGCAACTATTGTTGTAAGTACTTTATGGGTTGAGCTTTATGGAATTGATTATCTTGGTTCAATAAGATCTATGTGTTTCGCAATGGTTGTGCTGTCTACTTCTATCTCTCCAGCAATGATGGGATTATTATTAGACATGGGTATTAAATTGGAAGTTCAATTTATCATATTTGCAATTTACATATTTATATGCTCAATTAGTTTAGCAATTCTAACACCCAATCTTTTAATTGCCAGATCTCCACCACCATAAAACTTATTATAATTTTCTAACTAAACAGTGATGTTTTTCTTAAATAGTTTAAAAATTAAAAAAGTAAGAATTCCAGATATTATCCCAGGAGCCACCTCATAAATGAAATCATTTAGACCGTAATATCGCCACAATAATAAAGTTATTAAAGGTATCACCATCATCATTATTGATAAAAATTCTGATACTTTATGATTCAATGAGTTAACTATTAATAAAGGAGAAAAACAACATGCTAATGTTGACCATGACATCAATACAAGATTAAAAACGTTTTTATCGTCATTTATGGCAATTGTAACAACAAAAACGGTAACAATTAAAGTAACTAATTTATTAAATAAGTAATTATTTTTTTTATTTGATAAAAGATCATTTGTAATTGAGGAAGTACAAGCAAGTATTTGAGAATCTGCTGTTGACATTGTGGCAGCAAAAATTCCTGCTAAGACCAATCCTACAAAAAATTCAGGAAGTAAATTTAGAGCTAAGGTTGGTAAAGCTAACTCTGGATCTATATTTTCAGTTTCAGGAATTAACAGTTTTGCTACAAAAGCTGCTAAAATAGTCAATGAATAGAATAATATATACCAAGTGTAATAATATATTCTTGTTTTTGGAATATTTTTAGAATTATCTAATGTCATAAATCTTACCATAACGTGAGGTTGACCTATAACCCCTACACCTGAAAAAAACCAACCTAGAATGAACATGTATGGTGCAAAGAAAAATTCTGAAAAATTTGTTGATGGAAACCATTTCATATAATCTGGAGAAATACTGTATAATTGATTTATAAAAATTGTAAAACCACCTAATTCTTTAATTCCGAAAATAACCATTAAAAACATCGCAATAATCATTACTAAAGACTGAGCTGCATCTGTCCAAATAGATGCTCTAATTCCTCCTGAAAAACAATAAAGTAATACAATGATTCCACCAATAATTGCCCCCAACCTATAGTCTAAACCAAATAAGATATGCATTGACTTACTACCAGCATTAAGTTGAGCAGCTGCATAAGTAGATAAAAAAATAAGGATAATTATTCCACCAAATAATTGTACATATTTATAATTCTTTCCATGCCATTTACTTACTAAATTTGAATAACTAAAAACTTTTAATTCCTCTGATTTTTTCCTTAATCTTTTGTGTACAAAAAGAGATGAAATAAAATCACCAAAGATTAATCCAAACATTAACCATACAGATTGCAGACCATAAACGTATGTAAATCCAATCTGACCAATAAACATATATCCACTATTGGATGTTGCAATGGCTGATATAGATGCTAACCATGGTTTTATTTCTTGATTTGCAAGAAGATAGTCATGAGATGTATTTTTTTTTTTGAGAACTGATAATGATCCTATCAAGGTAAATAAGAAAAGAAATAAACAAAAGCTCAAGAATATCATAAAGATATTATTTATTTAGAAAATATAATTTTGAAGTCTTCTTAACTACTAAACGATTAACTGGAAGAATAAAATCACTTAAACCATCAAATGAGGTTTTATAAAAGTAATCTGTAAGTTCTGATACTAAGATTGCATAATCCCTAGACGATAGAACTAATGAAGCATAGAAAAAGCCTGAAACTTCTTTAGCTAAAATACTGGGTGTCTCTTGAAAAGTGAGTAAATGATTAGTAATTTCTATTTCACAGTTCATAAAATTATTTTTAATAAGCTTACTAAGAGTTTTTAAGGATCTTACCCTTGGATCACCAAGTTCTAACAAACCATAATTAGGGAATATTTTTTGGACATATTTATATATTATATTGTGAACTTCTTGATACCCAGGTGCAGAATGGGAATCCCCATCAACAATTGCAGAGAAAACACCCTCATTCTTAAGTATCCTTTCAATAGTTTTTAATACTGGAACGATTGGATCCATTAATGTTAAAGCCCAATGACAAAATATTACATCTTTTGAAGAGTCTTTAATAAAGTTTAATTCTTGAGCTTTTGCTTTATATAAATTTATATCCTTATCTAAAAGTCTGGTTCTTGCGAGTTTAAGTTCTTCATCGCTCATGTCAACACCGGAGAGTTTGAAGTTAAAGGGAAACCTTTTATTACAATACTCTAAAAGAACTCCACTTCCGCATGCTAAATCAAGAAGATCGTTATGTGAATTTGGGTCAATAGTATCTAGTAGTAATTCGTAGCTGTTCTTTCCATTCAAATCACAACAGCTAGTTGCAATCTTTTCAGTAAAACCTGCATGACGATTGTGAATGGTATTAAGGTGGTTAATTAAATCTTGGCTATTTGGATCTTCCCCTGAATCTATTTTATTCATCCATGATGAATTTAAACGCTTATTATTGTTATTTTTCAAAAGCATTATTTTTTTTACAAAATTAATTTTTTACAGGCCAACATATTGGATTTAAATTACTGGAAACAATTTCACCTGGATTAGTTTCGGGAATAAATTTTTTCCAGTCTCCTGAAATCATAGTAGGATTATTTACAACGCGAGCACCATCTGCAAAATATGTATTGGCTAGAACAATCCTACTTTGAGTGGTTTTATTTTCAGAGGCCGTGTGAAAACTCAGGTTATGATGAAAACTCACCTCACCTAATTCAAAAGGTTCTTCGACAATTGAAACTTGTTTAGTCTTAAAAATATCATTTATTTTTTTATCGTAGCTTGTATCAAATTCGTTAAATTTAATATCTTTTACAAGTTTGTAAACCTCTAATGGCTTAGCAAAAGTTAAAGGACCCATCTCAACTGGGATAGCTTGTGCTGGAATCCATGCAGTTATCACATCATTGGTTGCTAGAGGAAAATGATGATCATCATAATGCCAAGGTGTACGACCACAACCTGATTCTTTAACCAAAGCATTATCATGGTAAAGACGAATCTTTGTTACAGAGAGCAAATCAGCACAAATTTTTGCTATTCGAGAACTTAAAACAAATTCTCTAATTAAATTATTTTTTAACCACATCATGTCAAGACTCAAGAAACGATTTTTTTTAATTTCATAATAATTTGTAAATGTCTTTCTCAAAAGTGATAGGATTTCATAGCGTAGGGCTTGAATAACACTCGGTGTGAAAACATTTTTTAATTTAATAAAACCATTTTTTTGAAATGTTGTGATATCCTTATTTGTAATGTTATATGGTCTCGCGAGTTCTTGTTTTAACTCAATTTTTGATGGTAATTTTTTTTTTGGTGGTTCAGGTAATTCTAATAAAGTGTCCTCTGAGTTTGAGTTTGAATTGTCGGCCAGAGTTACATACCAATCCCACCAAGCTTGATTGTCCTTATCCCATTCCTTACTCTCATTCTTAAGAAATCCATCAGCTTTAGAAAGAGTGTCATTTTTTATGTTTTTTTTATTATTCATATTTAAACAGGTAATAAACAAAAATTGTATTTGTATCGATTTTTCTAAATAGTTGTTGTTACTAGAAACTATTTTTTAATTATATTAAAAGAATATTGTAATTTAATTATTGTTTCTTGTTAGTTATTAATACCTTTTATATTCTTTAAATCCATTATTTTTTAATTTTATCTCTTATAAATATTTTAGACTTTAGTAAATAGCCCAGTTTTGATTATTATAGTATCTTTAAATTTTGTTTACACACGCCATACTGTAACTCCACCTTGTCTATCTAATCCTGCCAAAGCTCTATCATCAGGACGCCAGTATAGATTTGAAACAGAATCACTAACACTGGTCTCACTGAGTCCACTTTCTTGGTCATCTGATTTTAAATTCCAAAGTACAACAGTACCATCTCGAGACCCCGAAGCTAATTTCATACCACGGTTGGCAAAAGCAAGTGACGTAATAGGTCTTGTATGAAGTTTAAGAGATAAAGGTGTTGTTCCCTCGGGTCCATTTCCTTTAAAACTCCATACTGTTATCTCAGCACCTCCTCCTGTAGCTAAAAAATATCCACTCTCATCAAAAGCTAAGGTTGACGGTTTAAGTGGATAACCGGACATCATTGAGTCTTGTTCAGTTGATCTACGCCAAAAATGAACTGTATTATCTTGGCTTCCACAAGCCACTATATCTCCATTTGGGCTCAAGACCATTGAAACTAAGGATCCCTTCCACTCTAATTTTTGTTTCATTTTCCCAGTAATACCATCAAAAAAAGATACACGACCATAACAGGTTGTAGCTAGTTCTTTATTCTTAGACCAAGCTAAATTGCTAACAGTACTATTATGAATGTCAGATTTCCATATTTCATCACCAACATTGTTGTATACATATATATGTCTAGAACAAGATACAGCAAAAAGCTCTCCATCTTGTGACCAAGCCAAATTTTCTACCCAACCATCACCTAATTTAATAACTTTTTCATTTTTTTTTTGATAAGTATTCCAGATAATAACTCGTCCATCCTGACCACCTGTTAAAAACTTATTATTTAAAGGGTGGATAGCAGTTGATAAAATACCACCCTCATGAACATTACTTTGAGACCATATAATTTCTCCAGATTTACCATTAAAAACATATACACCACCAGTTGCGTCACAAATAATAAGTGCTTCACCATTAAAACTCCAACCACCTGAAATTGCATAATCATCAACTATATATTTCCAGCCACTTCTCAGAACAAATTCAGGTTTTGCAATCATACAAGACAATTCTCAAAACCTTTTCGCATTTCTTGTTCATCAAGGTTTCGACCTATAAAAACCAGCTGATTTTTTCTTGGTAAACTTCCCCAAGGACGTTCAGGTTTACCATTAAAAAGCATATGTACTCCTTGAAAGACGAATCTATCTGATTCACCTGCAATACTCAAGAAACCTTTCATACGGAAGATATCAACTCCTTTCTCGCCAAGAAGTTTTGAAAGCCAAGCTTGAAGTTTTTCTTCATCTAAATCGCCTTCTTTTTCAATAGAAATAGAACCAACTTCATCATCATGTTCATGTTGTGCTACCCATATTCTCTGATCTGAAACAGAAATCTCTTCATCATCATTTACTTTAATTAATTTCATATCAAACTCTTCAGCAGTATGCTGAGCAAAAAGTCCAATATTCATATCATTTTCAATTTCTATATAGAATGCTTTTTGACCAGATTTTTCGAGATTTAGATTTACATGTTTTCCTTTTGGAATAGTTTGTTCGGGTTGAATGATTTCTGCATCTTCAGCATATAGACGTACGCATCGTTCTGCACTGTTTCTTAAATCTTCATCATTTTTGTTTTGTTTAACTTCAACAACTAAAGACATTGAAGGATCAGGACCTTCAGAAAGAATAATTTTATATCGGCCAGATTTAGTTGGATATATTCCAGTCCATTCAAATGGATATTCTGGTTCCAGAAAAGTGGGACGACGTTCAAGAACTTGATCTAAATTAAATGCACTTTTGTTAAGAACTGAGTTAACGGGAATGCTAGCCATTTCACTTCTGATAAATTTCGCCATTTTATTCATATCTCGAAGACGAACTTCAAGCTTATCAAGTTCTTCATTATTAACAAGATCTGTTTTATTAAGAACAATAACATCTGCAAATGCAATTTGTTCTGTACTTTCGTTGCTACGACCAAGTTGTTGATGTATGTGGAAAGTATCAACTAAAGTTATAATCCCATCAAGAGAAAATTCTGAGCTTATCTCATCATCCATGAAAAAAGTTTGTGCTACAGGACCTGGATCCGCCAGGCCAGTGGTCTCTACAATCACATAATCAAACTTATCCCGCCTTTTCATGAGATTTCCTAATACTCTTATTAAATCACCTCTAACTGTACAACAAATACAACCATTAGCCATCTCAAAGATCTCCTCTTCTGCATTTATGACAAGCGCTTGATCAATTCCAACCTCGCCATATTCATTTTCAATCACAGCTATACGCTTACCGTGTTCCTCACTGAGGATACGATTAAGTAAAGTTGTTTTTCCTGAACCAAGAAAACCTGTTAGAATAGTTACAGGAACTTTTTTAGATGAATCTACCATCTTTGCCTCCATATTGATAAAAATTAAATCTCAATCTCATTACTGTATTCTATTGACTAAAAATTCTTTAATAAATCATTACTCAAAAAAATCATTCGTCTATCTAAATCTTTATTAAGTCGTATTCTAGCATAAGGCTTCATATTTTTCCATTTTCTGCATTCCTGCAGTGTTCGACCACAACCTATACACCATCCGTTTTTACCCGTAAATTTACATATATCAATACAAGGGCTTTTAGTAGATTTCATATCGTCAATGACCGTAAAAAAAAAAACTATACAATAATAATAAAATGTTATAATATAACAGTCTTAAAATTACAATAATATATTTGTTGAAATTTATAACATAAATAGTCTAAGACCATTATGGATTTAATTCTTGAAAACTTTTTTAGTCAAGCCTCGGGCAATTACAAAGGTCTAATATTTGGATTTGTTCATGTTGCAATAATGATAATAGGATATTATACAGGATTTAGTATTAACAGGTTCCTAAAAATCTTATCTAATGGTTATGTTGCTGGAATTTTTGGTGCAGCTTTATCTCATATATTTGCTGATATTATTGCGTGTTATCTTGACCCACACTTAAGAACTATGATTGTGGGAGTTGTTGTAGGAGGAATCATTCCTCTATTTTTCATCCCAATTTTTGAAAAATTTGTAGCCAAAAGTGACCGTAAATTTTTAGAAAAAAAAGAAGAGATTTCTTGATTTTAGCAATTTAATAATAACTCTTTCCATTTGAAGTATCTAAATCACTGTTTCTATTTCTAATATTGAACCCCTGCAAATCCAAATCTTTAAAAGTATTTAATTTTACTTTAAAAGATTTTGTTAATAAAATTATTTATTGAAATGTTATAATATAACATTTAATATAATCTTTTTATTATAAATCTATTTAAATTTGTGGAGAATTTAATATGAAAGTTTCAGAAAAAAAACTTCCAGTAACTGTATTATCTGGTTTTCTTGGTGCAGGTAAAACAACTCTTTTAAATCACATTCTTAATAACCGAGAAAATCTTAAAGTTGCAGTTATTGTGAATGATATGAGCGAAGTAAATATAGATGTTAACCTAGTAAAGAGTGGAGGTGGAAACTTATCTCAAACTGAAGAAAAACTAGTAGAAATGAGTAATGGATGCATTTGTTGTACTTTACGTGAAGATCTTTTAGTACAAGTAAGAGAATTAGCAAATGAAGGTAGATTTGATTACCTACTTATTGAAAGTACTGGTATCTCTGAACCTTTACCGGTAGCAACTACTTTTGAGTTTCGTGATGAAGATGGAGCTAGTTTATCCGATGTAGCAAAACTTGACACGATGGTGACTGTTGTAGATGCTGCAAATCTTATCAAAAATTACAGCTCCACTGATTTTTTAAAAGATAAAGAAGAAAGTTTAGAAGATGATGAAAGAACACTTG
Source organism: Pelagibacteraceae bacterium TMED65 (assembly GCA_002167215.1). The sequence goes on along the minus strand of NHDS01000014.1, from coordinate 13,973 downwards.
TTGATCTTCTTGTCGAACAGATTGAGTTTGCTAATGTTATTCTATTAAACAAGGTTGACCTAATATCCTCTGAAGAATTAAAAACTGTTAAAGCAATTATAAATGGTCTTAATACTGAGGCAAAAGTTTTTGAATGTTCACACTCCAATGTAAATCTAAATGAAGTTGTTGGTACTGGTTTGTTTGATCTTAAACAGGCTCATACACATCCTTTGTGGGCAAAAGAGCTCTACAATTTCAAAGATCATGTTCCTGAAACAGATGAGTATGGTATTACAAGTTTCGTATATTTAGCTCGTGAACCGTTTGATCCGTCGAAAATTTATAATTTTTTCAATCAAGAATGGCCAGGTGTACTAAGATCAAAAGGCTTTTTTTGGATTTCGAGTCGACCTGATTTTATTGGTGAAGTGTCACAATCAGGTGCATTTGTTCGTCATCAAGGAATTGGGCGATGGTGGGCTAGTGTGCCAAAAGATCGTTGGCCAGAAGGACCTGATTTTGATGCATTAATTGATAAATTTTGGACTAAAGATTTTGGTGATCGTAGGCAACAAATTGTTTTCATTGGTTTAAAGTCTGAGATGAATGAAAAGAACATTCGCGAAAGACTTGATGCTTGTTTAATAAAAAACTACTGTAAAAATCCTATTACACATCATAAAGCTCTAGATCCTTTTCCAGCATGGTTTCAAAAGGTTGCCTAATAATACAAATAAAAATATATCTTTTCTTAGTTCTAAGCTTCTATTTAAAACCTTAGATTTAACAACGTTTAGAGGTTAAATTTATTAACATTACCGTCTCCATATATATTAAGTCTATAGATTCTATCTTCATTAAAATTAATTAAAATTTATATGTTTTTGCTTGTTAAATTTTGTTAAATGATTTTGGAGACTTTCCTTTAAAATTACTAGAATTAATATTCTTTTTTTTTCGGTTCGTTGAAACTTCTCTACTTGGTTTTAAATACTTACCTTTAAAATTCTGAGAACTTTTATTCTTTTTTTTTATATTTGTTGAATCTTCTCTATTTTGTTTAAAATATTTACCTTTAAAATTCTGAGAATTATTATTCTTTTTTTTTCGGTTCGTTGAGTCTTCATTATTTGGTTTAAAATACTTNCCTTTAAAATTNTGAGAATTATTATTCTTTTTTTTTCGGTTCGTTGAGTCNTCATTATTTGGTTTAAAATANTTACCTTTAAAATTCTTAGAATTATTATTCTTTTTTTTTCGGTTTGCTGAGTCCTCGTTATTTGATTTAAAATAATTGTCTTTAGAAGTTTTAAAACTATTTTTTTTTTTTCGACTTATTGAGTATTTTCTCATTTGTTTAAGAGATTTCCCTGTTAAGTCATTTGAACTATTGGTGTTTTTTTGATCAGGGGTTATAAGTTTAAATATATCTTTCCAAATCTTTGTGTCATTTTCTGAAATAAAACTCAAAGCGGATCCTTTTTTTCCTGCTCTTGCTGTCCTTCCTATTCTGTGAATATAATCCTCACTCCTTTGAGGAAGATCATAATTTATTACATGCTCTATGTGAGGAATGTCTAATCCCCTTGCTGCAATATCAGTTGCAATTAAAACTGTAAATTTTTCATTTCTAAATTTATTTAAAATATTTAAACGTTTATTTTGTCTTACATTCCCATGTATTGCATTGACCGACATACCGTCTTTCTGTAGCTTCAAATAAATTTTTTTAGAACTATGTTTAGTTTTCATAAAAACTAATATACTCCCCTGTCTAGAATGTAATTCCTCTAATAGCTTTTCGTATTTATCAACTTGTTTAATGTTAATAATATTATGCTCAATATTTTTCAGAATATTTTCTTTTGTCTCAACTGTAATTTTAACTGGATTATTTAAATATTTTTCTGAAATATTTTTGATATTATTTGGCAAGGTAGCTGTAAAAAGCAAAGTTTGTCTATTTTGGGGTAAAATATTTATAATTTTTTGTATTTGTTCAATAAAACCTAAGTCGAGCATTCTGTCAGTTTCATCAAGAACTAAAATATTAATATTCTCAATATTTAGAGTTTTTCTTCTTATGTGATCATTTATTCTTCCTGGTGTCCCTATAAATATTCTTGGTGTTTGTTTGATTAATTGAATTTGTTTTTTGATGGAATCTCCTCCAATTAAAACTGCAGTTTTGATTCTTACGTTTTTACCCATCAAGTCGTTTAAATGCTTGCTAACCTGAACAGCTAATTCCCTTGTNGGTGTAAGAATTATTGCGCACAATGATTTATTTTTGTTTAGTCTTTCTATAATTGGTATTCCAAATGCCGCAGTTTTACCTGTTCCGGTGTTTGCAATCGCCAAAATATCACTACCTTCAAGACCTGGTTGAATGGCCCTCTGTTGAACTGGAGTTGGCTTCAAAAGATTTAAAGATTTTAGGTTTGAAAGAATTTCATTTGAAATTCCAAGCTTATTAAAGTTTTCCATCATAAATTATATTAGAGATGAACTTAGTTCATGTGATATCAAAATAAGCAAGTGAAAAATAATAATTTATTAAATAATTATTTTTTAAGTGAAATATTATCGTTTCCCTCTAAAGTAAATTATCAAAATAATAATTATTTAAAAAGCTCACTCTCATTTTTGAAAATTAATAAGTAATGTCAGTAAATATTAGAAATATAGCAATTATTGCGCACGTAGATCATGGTAAAACTACCTTAATTGATTCAATACTTAAGCAAGTTGGNACTTTTCGAACAAACGAAGAAATTGGAGAAAGGATAATGGATACTGGAGATTTAGAAAAAGAAAGAGGTATTACTATTCTTGCTAAACCTACATCAATTAAATGGAATGGAATAAAAATAAATATAATAGATACACCAGGACACGCGGATTTTGGCGGAGAGGTTGAAAGAGTTTTATGTATGGCCGATGGAGTGATTTTACTAACCGATGCCTCAGAGGGACCTATGCCTCAAACAAAGTTTGTTTTAGGTAAAGCATTATCACAAGGTTTAAAACCAATGGTTATTATTAATAAAATTGATAAAAAAGACAGTCGTGCAGATGAAGTTTTAGATGAAGTTTTTGATCTTTTTCTTGCTCTTAATGCCAATAATGAGCAACTAGATTTTCCAATCTTGTACGCTTCAGGAAAGGACGGTTGGTGTGTGAAAGACCTAAAAGATAAAAAAGAGAATCTATACCCTCTTCTAGAACTAATAATTAGCCATGTATCAGCACCAAAAGATAATTTTGAAAACTCTTTTTCTTTTCTAGCTACTCTTCTTGATTATGACCCTTATGTTGGAAGATGCCTAATAGGAAAAGTTGAGAGTGGAAATGCTAGGGTTAATAGCATTGTTAAAGTAATAAATCTTAATCAAAAACTTATAGAAAAAGGGAGATTAACAAAATTATTTTCTTTTGAGGGTAATAAAAGGATTCCTGTTAGAACCATAGTTGCAGGTGATATAGCTTGTATAGCTGGTTTAACAAAAGCCTCAGTTTCAGATACGATTTGTGATGATTTAGTTTCAAAGCCAATAAAATCATCTCCAATTGATCCACCAACNATGTCCATAAAAATTACAGTTAATAACTCACCGTTTGCAGGACAAGAAGGTAACAAAGTAACGTCAAATAATATTAGAGAAAGACTATTGGCAGAAGCTGAAACAAATGTGGCAATTACTTTTAGTGAAAATGAAAAAAAAGATGCTTTTGAAATTGGAGGGAGAGGTGAATTACAATTAGGAGTTTTAATTGAGACTATGCGAAGAGAAGGGTTTGAGTTATCAGTTTCTAGGCCAAAAGTATTATTCAGAATAGAAAAAAATATTAAACTAGAACCAATTGAAGAAGTCGTTATTGATGTAGATGAAATTTTTTCTAGCACAGTCATTAACTCTATGAATAATAGGAAATCNGANTTGGTTAATATGAAAACGTCTTCGGAAAAAACTCGTATAATTTTCAGGTCACCATCNAGAGGATTGATAGGTTACCAAAGTCAATTTTTAACAGAAACNAAAGGAACNGGNGTTCTTAATAGAATTTTTCATTCTTTTGAACCGTTTAAAGGAGATTTTAAAGGGAGAAAAAATGGATCTTTGNTATCAACTGAAACAGGCCAAGCAGTTGCGTATGCAATTTTTAATCTTCAAGACAGAGGTTTAATGTATATAGAACCTCAAACAAAAGTATACAGTGGTATGGTAGTTGGTGAACATAATAAAGAAAATGATCTTGAAATTAATGTTTTGAAAGGAAAACAACTTACTAATGTAAGAGCTTCAGGTTCAGATAAAGCTGTTATACTNGTTCCACCNGTTAAGATGACATTGGAGCATATGATTTCTTTTATGAAAGATGATGAATTACTTGAGGTAACTCCTAAAAATTTAAGGCTTAGAAAAAAATATCTTGATTCAAATGAAAGAAAACGCGCAAAAAAATCAATAAATAATTAAATTATCAATTTNAAATTTTCATAATNTNNGAATTTGANTATCTTCTCAAAATTTTTGTAAAAAGTTATGANGCTAACATCACANGCCTTTAAANTATTGATNTTCTATTTTTTTCTCAGATAANTTCTANAAATATTNTGANNCAAGAAAGAAAANACACTCAGATTGATGTAGTTGTTATAGTGTCACAANTATATNAAAGTTTGATAATAATAACATGGAAGTTTTAAATCATTTGGGCTATGGTAGAGGTCTTTTATTAGCAATAGTTATTATTGCTTTAATAGTTTGTTGGTTAATTAACAAAAGAAATAATTAATACCAATAAAAAAATTATTTGTTTAATACACTTAAGTTTAAAAACTCAAGGATGATATACGAATTACATCCTAAAATCGTCGTGTTTCGTTTTTACAAAATCAAGATTTTTCTTAATGCTGAATTATCATCAGGCCCTTTATTTGGAAAACGATTTAAAATCTTCAGCATAAATTAGGATTTTATTGATTGTTTTATCTCGTTGTTTTTGTGAAGAGATCTCCAGCATATTTACTAATAGTCTTTGAAATCTCACAAGTGAAGCTTTCATGAAATCCTTGTGAGTAGAATTAGTGATTTCATACCCACGTAAAATAAGCTTGTTAAGATAAATAGTAAGTGCTTCCTCGGTTGGCTTAGTCTTGAGAAACTTAATAAAAACCCTCTGAAGCTGTGTCCTATTATTAAAACGAACCTTCTTATCATACAAAGTTTCACGAGTATATGCTTCAAGAAGTATTACTTGTTCATTTGAAAGAGTACCAAAAAATCTCTCAAAACCTGACGTTAACCGATCAAGACGGTCTTCGAAAAGGTCGTCCTCTGGTATAGACAGTTCATTTATTCTCTCTTGTTGTCTTTTCATCATTTTTAGTTCCATAAATTCAATGGATTTAACTTCCTGATGTTGAATAAGGAATTTTGAAGCAAACGGCGTTAAACCATTCACTGTTTTCTCGATCAAAAACCCTCCGTTTGTTGTGATTTTATTGATCTCGGTGTAACTAAATTGCCCTGCTTTGATTTTATCGGCTATATTTGTAAGGTAGGCCGCATAGGTAGGCAACATTGATTTACGATGCCAAGCAATCATCTCTGAAACTTTTTGATTCATTAAAACCCTATCTTCTTCATTTAGATTAAAGAAATAGGTAATTTCATCCTGAATAAATTCTTTAGCTAATGTATAGATTAACCTTGTACTTGAACAAGCAGAAATACAGGTAATAATAATTACAAAAATCCATGATCTAAAAAATTTTCTAATAATTTTTTCTTCTCCAATAACTAGGCTTGGTAAAAGACCCTTTCCAGATACCCAATCTATTTTTTTTTGCAAAAATTTCATCTTCTATGTAATCCTTTGAATAATATCTATAGGCAACAGCCCACCCAGATTTAACCATTATTTGATTTATATTTTCTCCATTAGCAAAACATACTGCTACAATACGTTTGTATTTATCAATGTCTTTTTTTTTGCAAATAATTTCTTTATTTGTTAGGAAAGATTTTAAAAATACCTTAGATTTTATTCCACATTTATATTCTTTTTTATTAATTTTACACTTTTGATTTATTTCAGGAGCATCGATTCCATAAAGCCTATATTTTTTTTTGTTAATATGGATAGTATCTCCGTCAATAATTTTCACGTTTTCTTTTTCTAAGAATTTTCTTTTCTTATTTTTAATATCAGATACATAACATAATAGATCGTGGCCGAAAGATTTTGAATATGCACTTTTTTTCCCACATATATTATTACTATTACTCATTATAGAATATAGTCAAGGACACCTTCCTGGATATTGAGTAATGGACTCTTTATTTATTTGCTCAGGATCTTTTGAGTTGGCAATATTACTCAAGAAAATGATTAATATGAAAAATTGATATAAGATAGTTCTATTGAGTAAATTATTTGCTTTTTCATAAACTTTTGTATTAGAGACAACATTTAATAATTTCATAAGCTTAATAAATTAACTAAATTAATTTTTTATATATTAATTGAAATCAAAATAATTATTTACGTTTACTAAAATACTACGTAATCAAATATTTTTTAAAGGATAATAAAAAATAGTTTATTGTAATGTTATATTATAACACTTAATATAACATATAAATATTAATTATTAACAGTTTTTATAGAATTTATTATGTTATGATAAAGAAATTGATCGATTTCAAAAAAAATGAAAATCAATTGGAAATTATAAAAAGACACTCACTTCCTATTCAAAAATCATTTTTTCAAGCAATATACAAATCAATATTTGAAGTAACTGGGTTTGTACGTAAGAGTAAATCTAAACAAGACATTAAAAACCTTTTAGTTAATTCTTTACCTAAAAATATTCAGTGTAATCCTTTTTATGATATATGGTTAGATGATATGAGCAAGGTATGTAAATTATTTTGTGAATTTCTTAATGAAAATAAATTAAGCTTTTGGTTGGGAAACTCTAGGGGTTGTTCTCGTTTCCATGTTGATATGGTTCCATATAGATTATTAGTAACCTATGAAGGACAAGGCACTGAATTACTACCCGACCATGCCGCTGACCGAGTTGCTTTTACCGAAGGCAAATCTAATGATGAAATTATAAAGGATAAATCATCGCTTAAATCACTTGATAAATGGGATATTGCTATTTTTAAAGGCGGAAAAAATGGAATATTACACAGAACTCCTGATTCTGCTTTAAAAGATTATTCATCTATACTGATGAGACTAGATAATTTTTCCTTTCTAGAAGAAATAAGAAAAATATATGGTGTAGCTTAATTAGAATTATTTTTTTTTGGATTTTTTTATTAAAATAAATTTACCTTCTATACATACTCATTTATTTGTTCAAAGCTATCAAACGAAATCTACCTCCTTTGTATTTATTATCATCACTGCTGATCATTTCCAAAATATTGAGCCTCTCATGAAGTATCTCGATGCCTATTGCATAATCAAGCTTGATTTTTAATGCATAAGATATTACGGACCTTATAGCGCCTGCATGAGAAACAATCACAATATTCTCACCTTTTGAAAAATTTAAATTTTCAAGCCAAATTACCACTCTTTTATATTGTTCTTCAAAACTCTCTCCATTTGGAGGAGAAATTTCAGGTGAGATAAATGAAAAGTTGTGTTTTTTTTTATTATTCTTTAAAATTTCCCATACTTTAGAGATTTTCTTTCCAGACCAATCTCCAAAATTTTGTTCAACTAATTTATTTTCAAGAATCATCTTAGAACAATTAGTATATTTCGATAAAGCTTTTGCCGTTTGTACTGTTCTTTTTAGAGGACTCACATACCAAACACAATCACTAGGAATAGAAGTTGCTAATTTTTTAATCTGACTTTTTCTAATAATTGCATTTGGATTATGTCTTGGAAAATGACCATTAATTTGTTTAACAGGTGCATGACGTATTAAAAATAATTTGGTTGGCTTAATCAACTTATAATCACCATAACAATAATATTTCCTAGAAAAAAAACTAGTTCTGTTAAAAAAGCAATTGCTCCTAATATATCTCCTGTTAGTCCACCTAAAGATTTTTTTGATTTTACACCCATAATATAAGTAACCAAAATCATTAATATTGTTCCTAGTAATATTCCATAAAAAGGAAAAATTATTAATGAAGGTACCAACCAAATTATTGTTGCTGAAAAAAGGTTTCTATTTGAAACAACTTCAATGATACTTCCAGTTTTAGCAAATTTTGAATGAATAAAAAAAATTCTTGAAAATAGGATAGACAATTTACCTGATGCAAACCCAACTGATAGTATACTAATCAATGAGAAACCTTGTTCAACTAAAGCTACTATTAATCCAATTCTAGTTAGTAATCCTAAAACCAATGATACAACTCCATACGTTCCTAAACGGCTATCGTGAATAATTTTATTAATTTTTTCTGGTGATCCCCCTGCTCCTAAACCGTCTGCAGTATCAGCTAACCCATCTTCATGAAAAGCACCAGTCAGCAGAACGCTAGAAGCAATTGAAATGGTACAGGATAAAAAAATAGGTAATCCTAAGTAAATTAAGAAATCTCCAGTTATTCCTGATAAAACACCAATTAGCAGTCCTATTAGAGGAAAAGACCAAGCTGCACCGGTTAAATTTGGAGGTGTGTTTGAAAAATATGACCAATTTATATGTATTCTTGTAAAGAACATTAGTGTTGTAAGAAAATCTAGTACTAATTTATTTTTTAACAAGGCACGCATAATTAAATTTTTTTACTAACTTCAGCTTCAGAAAATGTTGCCATTTGATTATGAGTTACCAAAGCAGCTTTTATTATTAGAGCAGCTACGGCTCCACCACTTCCTTCTCCAAGCCTCATGTTTAAATCAACTATTGGTTCTTTTTTTAAACGAGAAATCACATGTCGATGAGCTGGTTCAGATGATAAATGAGAAATCAAACAATGTTCTAAAATATTTTTTTTAAAAAGACATAATGTAGCTGCAGAGACAGTTGATATAAAACCATCTAATAAAACTGGAATTCCTATTATTCTAGCTGCAATGATTGCTCCGACAATTGCTGCCATTTCTCTTCCACCAAATGACCTTAAAATTTTACAAACACTGTTAAAGTTCGTTCCATGTAATTTTAACCCAGTTTTAATAACTGAAATCTTGTTTTTAACTTTATGTTCTGATATTCCAGTTCCTCTACCTGTCCACTTATTAACAGAACCATTGTAAAGAGCACAAGAAATTGCTGTGGCTACTGTTGTGTTTGATATTCCCATCTCACCTAATATTAACAAATCACAACTTGTTGGGACTGAATCAAATCCTAACTGCATTGCAGATATGGTCTCATCGTAACTCATGGCTTTTTCTTCAGAAAAATCATTTGTAGGTTTCTCAAGACTAATTGGAATAACTGACAATTTTATATCTGCTAAATCACATAATTGGTTGATTGCTGCTCCTCCATTTTCAAAATTTTTAACCATTTGTTCTGTTACCTCTGCAGGATAAGCTGAAACATTTTTTTTTGCTACACCATGATTAGCTGCAAAAATAAGGCACTGGAAGTTATCCATTGTGGGTTTTTTTTTTTTTTGCCAGCCTGCCATCCATATTGCATATTCTTCTAATTTACCCAAACTGCCCTTTGGTTTAGTCAAATTATTTTGATGATTTTGAGCTAAGTTTGCGAAACGTTTATCAAATTGTTTTAATGGGAATTCACCATTAAGAAATTTTTCTATAATATTTTTATAGTCCATATTTATAGTTAAATTATTATTCTGTAAGTTTCACTTTATAAGCTTTATTAATCGGGTAGAAAATTTTTTGTTTATACACTGCACAAAAATTTTATCTTTTCATATTCTTTACTATCATTAGAGGGGCGAATCCAATTTGGTTCACTTTTCTTACTAGTTATATTTCTTATATATTCAAAATTTCGTCCTCTTCCCATACTTAATTTATACTCAATAATACTTATTATTTTATATTTTTTTTCACTGCAATTATATTTAGAGTAAAATTTAGTACTTAAATTTCCATTCTTTTGGGGGTTTTTAAAATCATACATACTCCAAACGAAAATATTATTATTAATTTTTTTAACCGATTCTAATTCAAAATATTCAGTATAAATTTTATTTTCACTATATTTTTCCCATCTAGAATAACTTGGAAAAGATATAAATACACATATTATTGAAATAAAGAAATTGGTATTTAATAACGTTTTCATAATTTAATAATAAAAAAGAAATATCTTGTTTGTCCAATTAAAACTAATAGTCCACCAATTATATTAAGAAAAAAATAATGTTATAATAATAATAATCTTACATAGTATTTAAATTCCAAAATTGCATCTAAATCAATTTTAAATTATAAATAATATAGCTATGTGTTTAAGGGATTGTCCATAACTATCTGATAATATTGATTAATTAGTATTTCAAGTTTAACTATTTTAGAATTTTCCAGTAGATAAAATCTTTTCTGCAAAAAAAGCAGGATGAATATGATTTAACATTTCATACTATAAGCTATGAAAACTATATCTTTAAACCGTTCTAAATCCAAATATCCGAAGAACAATCTCCACCAGGATACCTAGTTTCGTGTGCTCGAGATGGACCGTTTGGTTCTTTACCAAAATCTATTAGGAAATCCTCTCTTATTTTCATTCCACCGTTTTCATTGTCACAATCGACTATCAACATCATGCCTCCCGATTCATTCATTTTTGGGTAGAATTGATTGTCCCAGCTTGAGAATAAAGATGTTGTAACAAAAAGCCTTTTACCATCAAGAGAAAGTTGAATCATTTGGGGTGCACCATTTACAATTCTACCGTTTATTTTTTTATTCTTCCCTAACAAGCCACCTATCCATATCTGTCCAGTGAGTTTTGGATTAGAAGGATCAGAAATATCATATTGTCTAAGATCTCCATGAAGCCAATTAGAAAAATAGAGATATTTATCATCCATTGACACTAAAATGTCAGTAATAAGTCCTGGCATTGGTACTGGTAATATATTATTGTCAATTGATTCTACATCTATAACTTTTTCAACTTTAAATTCACCACTTTCGTTTTTATACCAGTGAAAAATATTTGAACTTAGAGCTGCACCTACAAATCCATGGCTGGAATCTGGGTTGTGAAGAAACCTAACCTCTAAAGGAATCAACCCTTCATCTCCAAGATCAACGGAGTTAACGATTTTTTTTTCTTTAAAATTCCAGAAGTGAATGTGTCTACCATAATTATTTTTTTCGACATCATCCAACTCAAAACCAGATATAAAAGTTTTCGGTGCCCCCCACTCACTGGAAACCATAATATTATGTCTCGGCTGGTACCAGAAATCATATCCAAAATTCATACCCTTAATATCTTTTTCCCAACGACCCATAATTTCAAAATCCTTGTTTAAGTGCAAAAAACCCCCGGGAGCATTGCCTTCAGCATCCCCCAGCATTGATACGATTATCTCAGAACCCAGACAGTGGACTGTATGTGGTGAAGATAAATTTGTTTTGGCTTTAATTTCATCTCCATTTATAGTCTTATAAAGTGTCGGCTTTCTGGGGTCACTTGCTGTATCCACAATGTAAAAATTAGAACTTTGCAAACCTGGAACTATAAGATATTTTCTTCTCATATTTTCGTCGTCATGACATGATGAACAAGCATTCCATCCCATATGGTGTAACTCATCTCCATGTGAACCTAGTTCAGTCCTGTGGATTATCTTACCATAATTTGGACTATCAAGATCGACATCTATAGTGGCTAGGTAATCAGGTTTTTTTATTCCAGATCCAGTATATATACAGATAGTATAAACTATTTTTTCTTTAGGGGCTTTTATAGCCTGTTGAGGAGAGGAGTAACCCGGACCAGAACAATTATTTGAATCATTTGTCATAGATATTAAACTATATATTTTCGATTATAAAATTAGCAACTCTTTTTTAATCAAAATTTTAATAGAAACATTGTCCAAAACTTCTTTAGAGCATATATTATTCATAAAAAAAATATGGTTAGTTCACAAAATAAATTTGATAAATACTGTAAAATTTATAAATTAATCATTATGAACTTTAATCTTAAAAAATTAAACAAAGAATTTCCTGAATTTAAAGGATCAAATTGGTTAATTCGTATACCATTAGCAATTGTTTTTATTCAACAAGGACTAAGTAAAATACCCTTCGACGAGTCTTCTGCAGAAATTTATAACCTTCATTTATATTTGTGGGTATTAGTGATTATTAGTGAACTTTTTGCAGGATTTGGTTTACTATTTGGCGGAGTATTAAACTCGTTAAATATTCTTACGTGGATTGGAGATCTTTTAACAAGATTTGCAGGTACGATCATAGTTGGGGTAATTCTTGGGGTGATTGTTGTCACTAACCCTGATAGCTTTTATGATTTTGTTTTCTACGATCATATTCATGTAATGCTTTTATGTGGTGGAATGTTTTTCGCTCTTCGAGGGAACAGAGTAAAATAAAATACAAACTATTCTTTTTCTAATCCAATTTCATATAGTTCAAAATTAGCCTCTTCTATATTTCCATTAACAGCGTCAACGTCAACTTTTATTTCATAACCAGCTTTAGTCTGAATATCAAATTCGTAGGTAAATGTCCCATCCATTCCGATTTCTCTCTCTTCACTTACAACCCTACCAGGATGAATTAAAAGAACTTTTTTTCTTGCTTCATCAATTGATACTTTAGCTGCTTTTCTAAATACAACGTCATTTTCATCAACTTCCTTCTCTATTTCTATAATATAACCCTCCTCCGCATTACATTCTACATTGTATATGAAGCCATCATTTGTTGACTCTATATCAAATTCGTATACTGGATCATCTCCTTCAATTTTAAATTCAAGCTTTCTGGCGTGACCAGGTACCGAATCATAAGCCTGGTCGAGACAATGCTCAACCTTTACTATATCGTAAAGCTTTATGTCATCTAAATCGGCGGTATCATTTCCATGGTTATTAGCAGAACTAGGAAAATGTGAAAATGTAAAAAGTATCATAAATAAATAATACATTTTACAAATTTAAGTTTTTAAATAAATAAATCAAGTTATTAGTATTTACAGAAAAAGTAAAATATTCAATATTCTATCTAGTAAGTTTATGTGGAGGTATAAAATGATCTATTCAGAAAAATTATTTATTTTTACATAATTGAATAAGGAATTAGTAAAATTTTTTTAAAATACTAATGATGTTATAATGGAGTTCAGGAAAGACCTTTATTTTTCTTTATCTAAAAATTGATTATTTTCAAACTCACCTTTTTGTTCATTTCCTCCTACAGTTGTTAATATTCCATAACCATTAAACATGTTATTTTTAAAAGCTCCTTTATAAACATCTCCATTCGGATAAGTATATACACCTTGACCAGATCTCAAACCATACTCAAAGTCACCCTCATATTTATTACCCTGAGTATAGGTATATACACCTTTTCCATGAGGCAGGTCATCTTCAAAATCACCTGTGTATATTTCACCATCAGAATAAGTTGCCTTGCCTTGCCCATGATATAAACCGTTTTTAAAAAAACCCTCATACATATCTCCATTCACATATTTGAATATGCCAAAACCATGTTGAATTCCATTTTTAAACTGACCCTCATAGATATTTCCATTAATATATAAATAGGTCCCTTTACCCTCATATTTAAAGTTTTTAACCTCTCCTACGTACTTTTCTCCATTCCTGTGATTGACAGTTCCCTTACAGTGTCCACTAAAATCACCATCACATGGCGGAAGACTGTAGGCTGTAGAGAAATTAAAGATCACTAAAAATAATAAAATTGAATGAATTATAAAGGTCATGATAAGATATTGTTATAAATATTTAAATGATCAACTTATAATTAAAGAGGGTGATAAGTGTCTTCTTAAT
>NHDS01000013.1 GCA_002167215.1 Pelagibacteraceae bacterium TMED65 | reverse complement strand
TTGGAACATTGGCGTTAGGTGATGGAACCAACGGTGGACTTGCTGCTAACTATACATTAACTGGAGGAACGCATCAGTTAACAGTGAATCAAGCCCGAATTTCTCTAACAGGTTCACGTCAGTATGATGGAACCGTAAACGTTAGGAACTCTGAGGTCTNACTNACTGGGCAACANGGNGGAGAGGATCTAACAATTTCNGGNACNGGAAGTGTTGCTAGTAAAAANGTTGGGAATGGAAAATCAGTNACCACANCAGGTCTNNNTTTAGGTAATGGTCAAAGTGGAACACCAGGNTTAGCATCTAANTACACATTTAGTGGAGGAACACAAACNTTTAATATTACNNAAAGANNATTAAANATGTCTGCNAGTAGGGATTATAATAGTTTAAAAACAGTTTCATCCGGANTAATAANCNTNTCNAATTTNGTTGGAAGTGAGACTTTAGCACTTNCNGGNANTGGATCAGTATCAGATGAGAATGTTGGCACCAATAAAACAATAGGTGTAGATACACTAAGCNCGGNTGATGGGGCNAATGGAGGNGCGGCCTCAAATTACAAATTGGCCGGAGGAACACATTTATTAACCATCAATANGGCAANNNTNACGATTACTGGTACCANACAATATGATGGNTCTTTAAACTCTTTGTCNAGTGATTTGTCAATTGGCGGTTTGCAGGGAGGTGAAAATTTATCNCTAACAGGAGTGGGAACTNTAGCAGATAAAAATGTAGNNAATGGGAAAACACTGAATGTGTCTGGTTTAACTATTGNAAATGGNTCTGGAGGCACTCCTGGTTCTGCTTCAAATTATAAATTAGANGGAGGAACACATACATTCAACATCACCAAAAANAATATTACTTTTTCTGGTTCTCGTTTTTATGACGGGACAACNTCAGTTAGTTCTAATGACTTAGTCACCACTGGTACTGCTNCAGGTGAGACGCTTGGTTTCANNGGTAGTGGAACAGTTTCATCAAAAAATGTACAAAATGGACAAGCAATNACAGTAGGNACAATNNCAATNACAGATGGAAGTGGCGGAGGGTTAGCAAGNAACTACAACTTAACAACTGGTACTTTTGACATNAGTCAGANGTGGGTAACTGTAAGCGGACAAAGAACTTATGATGCAACAAACTCNGTAAATAGTTCAGATTTATCGGTGACAGGTGAAATTTCTGGAGAAAATATATCAATAACTGGAACAGGTTCTATAACGGATAAAAACGTTGGATCTGGNAAATCAATCAATACATCAGGCTTAACGTTAGCAGATGGAACACATTCAGCTTCAAATTATACTATAGGCACCACAAACTTTGCTGTAACTCNAAGAAATATAANAATTAGCGGTGAAAAGGTATACNACGGGAATGGAACCGTTTCATCTAGTCAAATTGATACAATTAATAGCGTTGGCGGGGAAACNCTNACAATAAGCGGACAAGGAAGTATTNCNTTACCNTCNGTTGGAACTAATAAATCTATTACNTTAAACACATTAGGGATAACCNATGGAACANCTGGAACAANTGGNCTTNCCTCTAATTATACTTTAGATTCTGGAACATTTGATNTAACTGCTAAGTCAATTACGCTGTCAGGNNCAAGACAATACGACGGCACAACNAATGTAGNNAGTTCTGACTTATCCNTNATTGGAGAGGTTTNAGGAGAGTCTATATCAATCACTGGAACAGGCTCTGTAACTGATAAAAATGTNGGAACNGGAAAGTCAATTAATACAACAGGCCTNAGTTTAGCTGACAACACNTCNAATGCATCTAATTACTCATTGAGTACAGGAANATTTACTATCNANAAAAAAGTAANCAGTATTTCGGGGANNAGGNCATATGANGGNTCAACAGCAGTNTCTTCTNNTNATATTAGTTTGAANGGNCTTATAGGCTCAGAGACTNTAAATAAATCTGGTTCAACTTCGATTTCTTCAGCCNATGTGTCGACNTATGGAACTGGATCAATTAATACNGCATCATTNACNCTTTCAGATGGAAGTAACGGNGGNTTAGTTTCCAATTATACCCTTTCAGGGGGATCTCATAGTGTAACAATAAGTAAAAAATCTATAGGAGCAACCGGATCAAAGATATATGACGGAAATACTACAGCATCATCTTCAAATTTATCATTAACTGGACTTATAGGTTCTGAAACACTAACTTTTTCTGGATCTGGAACTGTTGCAAGTAGCGCCGTTGGAGATAATAAAACTGTAACGAATGTAAGTTTTACTATTTCAAATAATAGTGGTTTAGCCTCTAATTATAATCTTAGTGGAGCACTTCAAATGGACATAACAAAAAGACCAGTTAGTGCATCTGGAAGCAAGGTTTATGATGGAAATACCACAGTAAGTGGCTCAAATCTGACAACTTTTTCAAATTTAGTCGGATCTGAAACCTTGTCTGCTACAGGAAGTGGGTCTGTAGTTTCTGAGAATGTTGGCACTGGAAAAACGGTAACTCTTGGCACTTTAGCTTTGGCTAATGGAACTGGAAGTGCAAGTAACTACGATATTTCTGGTGTAAGTTTTGATATTAACCGGAGACCACTGACACTTGCTGGTTCAAAGATATACGATGGTGACACAACGATTCAAGGTAGTCAAATCACTACATTTACAGACATAGTAGGATCTGAGACATTATCAGTGACAGGGTCTGGAACTGTCTCATCAGAAGACGTAGGTAATGCAAAAACTTTAACTACAGCAGGGCTTTCATTAGTTAATAACTCTGGTCAAGCAAATAATTATTCAATAAGTTCAGCAACTGCAAGTATAACTCAACGTCCAGTAAATTTATCTGGTTCAAGAGCTTATGATGCAACAAGGACAGCTGCGGGATCAGATTTGAGTTATACAAATCTCGTTTCAGGTGAAACTCTTGGTTTGACGGGAAGCGGGGTTCTTGATTCCCCTGCTGCTGGAAGTCGAACCGTTGTAAATGTAAACACTTTATCAATATCAGATGGTTCTGGCGCAGCATCTAATTACACTCTGACAAATGGAACACTAACCATGACAATTCTCCCACGAACAACAGTTGTTTCAGGAACAAAAGTATATGACGGCACAACAACTGTGAGATCAGAAAATTTAACAAGTTTCACTAATCTTGCAGGGTCAGATACTTTGTCACTTACTGGAACTGGGACAATATCTTCTGTTGATGTTGGTAATGGAAAATCAGTAAACACCTCTGGATTGTCACTAGACAATAGCTCTGGTGTTGGATCTAACTATACATTATCCTCAGCTTCCGTAAATGTTACTGAACGTGTAATTAGTTTAAATGGTGTGAGAGCTTTCGATGGAACTAACAATGCTTTAAATACAGATCTTAGTATTAATAACTTAGTAAGTGGTGAAAATTTAGTATTGTCTGGTTCAGGAACGGTGCCGAATGCTACAGCTGAAATGAATAAAGCAATTACGCTTGGAAGTCTATCTATTTCAAATGGTTCAGGGGGAAATTCCTCAAATTATAAATTATCAGGCGGATCTCACACATTAGATATATCTCAATTATCGGTAAATATAACTGGAAGTAGGCAATATGACGGCACAAAAACCGTAAACAGTTCGGATTTAAATTTAACTAATTTGGTAAGCGGAGAAACTGTAAGCTTATCAGGAGCTGGAACGGTTGCAGACGAAAATGTTGGTGCTAACAAAACAGTAACTGCAGGATCACTAGCTCTTACGGGTGTAGGCGCAGGTAATTATACCTTGAGTAATTATACTACAACATTTGAAATTACCCCGAGAATATTAAATTCTTCAGGTACAAGAATTTACGATGGATCAACATCTGTAAATGCTTCAAATTTGACTTTATCAAATTTAGTTGGCTCTGAAACTTTGAATTTGTCTGGCTCTGGAACAATTTTATCTGCTGCGGTTGGTAATTCAAAAACAGTGACAAAAAACACGCTGTTATTGTCAGATAATTCAGGGTTAGCAAGTAATTATACTCTAGACGGAGGAACTCATTTGATCAATATAAGTCCAAGGCCAATAACTCTTGTTGCTAGTAGAGAATATGATGGATCAAATATTCTAAATGGTTCCAGCGTTTCAACAACATTTACATATAGTAATTTAGTAGGTTCCGAAATTTTATCACAAACAGGAACAGGTACAGTTTCAAATAAGAATGTTGGTTCAGGAAAAGCCGTGACAGTAACAAACCTTAGCCTTGTTGATGGTTCAGGTGCCGCTAGTAATTACAACCTAACTTCTAGTGCACTTACTATTACTGCTCGTCCATTGAGTTTATCAGGTTCGAGAATATACGATGCAACAACGTCAGTAGCAGCATCTGATTTATCAACAATCAGTAATGTTGTTGGTTCAGAAACAATAATTCTTGCGGGAAATGGAGTAACAGGAAATAAAAATGTTGGAGAATCAAAAGCACTTACAAATGTTAGTGGTTTGTCGCTAGGTGATGGCTCAAACGGTGGATTAGCCGCAAATTACACTCTATCGGGAGGAACACACAAAATTAATATTACTAAAAGGCCTATTACAATTTCAGGTTCAAAAACTTATGATGGGTCAACTACTGTCCAAAACAATTTCAT
Organism: Pelagibacteraceae bacterium TMED65; assembly: GCA_002167215.1. The sequence goes on along the minus strand of NHDS01000013.1, from coordinate 73,495 downwards.
TTCAACATTAAGTAATAGAGCTGGAGGTGAAACATTGAATATAACTGGATCGGGAACTGTGAATTCTGCAGCAGTTGGAACAAATAAAACTATATCTTTAGGTACACTAGCGCTATCTGATAATTCTGGGTCTGCTTCAAATTATGAATTATCATCAGGGACTTTCGATATTAATCTAAGAAACATAACTTTTGTTGGTACAAGACACTATGATGGAACAACCGATGCAAATACTTCAAATCTTACTTCAACTTTTAGTAATTTGGTCAGTGGAGAGAATTTAAATCTAACAGGTTCTGGAAGTGTTGCTTCTAAAAATGTTACATCCGGGCAATCAATAACGCTTGGGAGCATTGCATTAGCAAATGGAACAGCAGCCTCGAGTAATTATAATTTGACTTCTGCTACTTTAGATATTGTTAAACGTCCGTTAAACTTAACTGGATCAAGAATCTATGATTCTTCAGACACCGCCTCCTCCTCTGACTTAACAACAATCACTAATTTGGTTGGTTCGGAGACAATTGTATTATCAGGTAATGGTGTTTTAGGTGACGCTAATGCAGGAGATTTAAAAACTTTAACAAATGTGAGTGGTCTTACAGTTGGAAATGGTACTAATGGGGGTCTAGCTGCTAACTATACCTTATCAGGTGGAACACAAACTATGAGTATTACAAAAAGGCTGATAACAATCAGTGGCTCAAGATTTTATGATGGAACATCAACGGTAAGTAGTTCAGATATTACAACTTTTAATAATAAAGCTGGTGGTGAGACATTAGCAATCTCAGGCTCTGGAACGGTCTCTACTGCTATTGCAGGATCTGGAAAGACAATTTCTTTGGGAACACTTCAGTTAACTGATGGTAGCGGATTGGCATCTAATTATTCACTGGCGAGTGGAACATTTTCAGTAAACGCTCGTCAGCTAAATGTTTCAGGTTCGAGAGTCTATGACAACACAACGGTTGTAAATGGCTCGGACCTGATAGTAACCACTGGAGTAGGCTCAGAAATTATTACGTTATCAGGTCAGGGTAGTGTTTCAAATGCCAACGTTGCCGATAATAAGGCAGTTACTCAAAATACATTAAGTCTTATTAGCTCAAGTGGAAGCGCCTCCAATTATTCAATGGGGACAATTACACTGAACATTACACAAAGACCAGTAAATATAAGTTTAGAAAAAACTTACGACGGAACTCTTAATGCTCCTGCATCAGGGCTTAAGTCAAATGGAATAACTAATACAGTTGGAGGCCAAACACTAACCTTGAGTGGAACTGGTCTAATGCAAACAACTGGTGCGCGTGTTGGTAAAACAATATCTGACAATGGTTCATTGTCATTAGGAAGCGGTTCAGGGGTGGCTTCGAATTATACCATAGTTGGTGGCAATAATATCATAGAAGTAACACCAAGAACTACTGTAGCATCAGGAAGCAGATTTTACGACGGAACAACAACAGCCAATGGAACTGACTTTAATACTTTTACAAATGTTGTTGGTTCGGATACTGTTACTATCAATGGGTTCGGTTCATTTAGCACAGCAGGGGTGGGTTCCAAATCAGTTAATATTGGTTCACTAAGTTCAGCACATCCAAATTACTTACTAACTGGCGCATCTATAGATATTACAAAAAAACCCCTAAATCTTTTTGGAACTAGAATAGCAGGTGAAACAAGTTCTTCGTTAGTTGTTAAGGCGAATGAATTGCGAATGTCAACGGTCGGAAGTGAAACACTCAATCTTACAGGGGAAGGGTCAATCATTGATGAAACTCCTGGAACAAATCAGCCTATAACACTTGGGACNCTTGCATTTTCAAGTGGAACAGGATTAGCTTCAAATTACACTTTTTCTGGTGCNAGCTTTNTTATGAAGATAAACTTTAAATTGACNNTGCCTCAAAGGATAAGAAAAATTTTGAAGNCAGGTCGCTCAGGNAAAAATTTCGTTTTNCTNCCTACTAAAACAAATCATAGAAATATGCCAGCNATTGCAGAAAAAATAAGTATATCAACACCNGATCAATCANTTACAGTTAAACCATGTGTACTTCAAAATGGTCTATGTAATTAAGTTCAAAAATTTATGTTTTCATTATTAAAATCAAAAGAAATAAGGGGATGGTGTTTATTTGATTTTGCAATTTCAAGTTTTCCAACTTTAATACTGACATTTTTTTATGGAGCTTTTTATGCAAAAAAAATCGCATCGGATGAGATAATAGGTACGAGTCTATGGGGAATTGCAATATCATTTGCGAGTATATTGAGTTTCTTGCTTTTAGCTTTGTTGTTGTTTGCAGGACAGCAATCTAAATTACAAATAAAAGCAACATTGTTTAAATTTTTTTTTTATCTTTTGATTATTTTTTCTTTTGGCTTGATTTTCTTCTCAGAAGGATCAAATCAAGTAATCCCACTTTTATTCGTAGTAATTTCATTTGTTTCATTTGAATTTGTTAATTTGTTTTATAATGTCACTCTTTACAAAATTCAAAAAAAAAAGGGGGTTGGAGCGCTATCCAATTTAGGTTGGGCTTTCGGTTATTTAGGAGGACTTCTCTCATTATTATTTATTTTTATAATAATTCAGATTAGCAGTTCGAATGATTTCATAATTTTTGGAGTCCCGGTACTTTTAATGATTGGCCCATTTGTTGCTGGCTGGACATTTGTTTTTGGAATGCCACACTTTAAGAATTTGGGAGATATTAAATTTAGTAAACTACATATTCCTAACCTGCTAGAAAATCTTAGGTCCAGTGGGTTAACTAAATTCATGATTAGTTATTTTTTTTTTAATAACGCTGTCATTTCAATTTTCGCTTTCGCTAGTATGTTTTCTGCATTTCTATTTGGATTATCAGAATCTCAAATTTTATTTTTGGGAGTTTTTATAAATCTTTTTGGTATTTTTGGATGTTTAACGTTAGGTAGATTTGAAGATAAAATTGGATCTTTAAAAACTGTTATAATATGTATATTAAGTCTATTTATTGTTACATGTTTGCTTTTCTGGGTTAAAAATGTTTGGGTTTTCTTAATTTTATCTCTTGTTATTGGATTTTTTATAGGGCCAATTCAAGCATCAAGCAGAAGTGTTCTTGTAAAGAAAATAAATGTAAAAAACCAACTTGCTGCATTCAGTCTATATGCAATTTTTGGAAACATGTGTTCAATTTTAGGACCGCTTTCGGTGGGAGCTTTAATTGATTTGTCTGGTTCAATACGATATGGAATTTTGATTATACCATTATTTTTTGCACTATCTTTAGTACCATTTATTGGTGATAAAAAAATTAATGTTTAAAATGTCTAATTCCAGTAAAAACCATCGAAATTTTCAATTTATTTGCGGCATCAATAATTTCATTATCTTTTTTTGAACCTCCGGGCTGAATAATACTCTTAATTTGATTTTTTGAACATAATTCAACAATGTCATCAAATGGAAAAAAACCATCAGATGCTAAAACTGCATTCTTGTGTTCAGTACCCTCTTTCATTTTCCTTATAGCTATTTTTGCTGAGTCTAATCTGCTAGTTTGACCAACACCAATTCCTAATGTTCTCAATTTTGAAGCGATTACTATTGCATTTGAATTTAAATATTTAGAGACAGTAAATGCAAAAATCATATCATCCATTATTTTTTTTAGTGGTTTAATTTTTGTTTTAATTAAGAGATCTTTATTTTTAATTATTTTATTATTCTTTTCTTGAATCAAAACATAGTTGTTAGTTGATTTAATATGAAGTTTTGTTTTATCTTTCATATTTTTATATTCAATCAAGATAAGATTTTTTTTTAATGAAAGTATTTCTTTTGATTGATTGGAAAATTTTGGAGCTATAATAACTTCTGTAAAAATATTACTAATTTTTTTAGCTGTTTGTATATTTACTGTTTTATTAAATGCTACAATGCCACCAAAAGCGCTTATTTTATCACAATTAAGTGCTTTAGAATATGCATTACCTTGATTTTTATCCAATGCAACCCCGCATGGATTTCCATGTTTTAATATCACACAGCAAGGCGTCTTAAATTGCTCTGCCAATTCTATTGCTACCTCACTATCACAGATGTTGTTATAAGAAAGATCTTTTCCAGAAACTTTAACTAAATTATTATTACCTAATTTGAAACATGCTGCTCTCTGATGGGGGTTCTCACCATACCTTAGGTCTGAAATCTTTTCGAAAGACATAGACTTTTTTTCTGTACAAAACCCTTTGGTATCTTTATTAAACCAATTGGATATTTTAGATTCATAAAATGCAGTATTTTCAAAGGCAATACATGCACAATCATGTCGAAAGTTCTCAGAAACTTTATTTCCATTTAATGTGATTTCATTTAAAAATTTTTTATATTGATTTGGATTGCTAAGTATAGTCACATATTTAAAATTTTTGGCAGCCCCTCTGATTAAAGTAGGTCCACCAATATCAATATTTTCAATACATTTGTTTATTTTATTACTGTATTTTTTTGAAATTTTTTCGAATGGATAAAGATTTACAACTACAAGATCAATAAATGAAGCATTAATCTTTTTTAATTCTTTAATATGAATAACATCGTCTTTTTTTGCAAGTATTCCAGAGTGAATCTTTGGGTGAAGAGATTTGACTCTGCCACCCAAAATTTCTTTAAAGTTGGTAAAGGAAGAAATTTCAATCACTTTTATTTTTTTACTAAAACTTTTAAAAAATTTGGCCGTTCCTCCTGTGCTTAATACCTCGATATCATATTTTATAAAATAGTTTGCTAATAATTTAAGATTTATTTTATTATGCACAGATACCAATGCTCTTTTAATTTCAATTTTATTCACTTTTACAATACTCTGGTAATAATTTTTCAAAATAATTAATTACATTCTTTTTAACTGGTTTTCTCATTTCTGAAGTTAATTTGTAGAAATCGGAGATGTTCGGAGAAAAAAGCTTGCTATTGGTGGACAAAATACCGGGAACTTTTGTTTTAGATATTATTTCATTATCAAAGAAAAGTTTTTCTTCTATTTTTTCTCCTTTTCTTAAGCCTGAATATTTTATTTCTATATCACTTTCTTTTTTGCCACATAGTTGAATCATTCTTTTTGCTAAATCTTTTATGAATATTGATTCACCCATTTCTAATATAAAAATTTCTCCATTTTCTTTGATTTCTAATTGTGAGGAAATTAAGACTAATTCTACAGCCTCTCTAATTGTCATAAAGTAGCGTTTTATTTTAGGATGGGTTATTGTGATTGGTCCGCCATTGTTAATTTGTTTCTCGAATAGCGGAACAACAGAACCGGTTGAACCTAAGACATTTCCGAACCTCACAATTGAGAAAATTGTAGACTTTGTTTCATTAGAAATTTTTTGGATATACTTTTCACATAATCTTTTTGATGCTCCCATTACGTTTGTTGGATCAACTGCTTTGTCCGTAGATATGAAAACAAATTTTTTAATTTTTAATTTTTTACATAGTTGACAAAGATTTACGGTAGAAAAGAAGTTTGTCTCTAAAGCTTCAAGTGGTTCATCCTCAACAAATGTTATATGTTTTAATGCAGCTGTGTGAAAAACATAATGTGGTTTATAATGTGAAAGAACTTTCTGCATCTTTTCAGTATCTCTTATATCAGTTAAACTAACAATTGTATTTTCTCTTAGCTCTGAAGAAATTTTGAAGAGATTAAACTCATTTTGTTCAAGTAGAATAAGAAGTTTAGGTTTTAAGTTAAATATTTGTCTACTTAATTCACTCCCAATACTGCCGCCAGCTCCTGTTACTAAAACTACTTTGTTCTTAATATCTTTAAGGATTTCTGGATTATTTACTTTTTGCTTTCTGCCTAATACATCTTCAATAACTATCGGACTTGTCTCAAATTGATTTTTTGTTCCTCCAGATAATTCTGAAATTTTAGGTAGCATTCCAATTGCAAGCCCATTTTGCTTCGAGAAAATATATAAAGACTCTAAAAATTTTTTATCAATTTTAGAATCAGACACAATAATTCTTTGTGGAGGATTCTTTTCACTTTTCAATTTATCTACTAAATTATTAAGATTTTCTAACGAACAGAGTATTGGAACATTATGGATTCTTCTTCCAACAGATTTTTCCTTAACACTAATCAAACCAATAACTTTATAAGGTGAATCAATCTGTTTAGACATTCTGATAAAATTTTCAGATGTTGAATTGTCACCTACAACAAAAATAGGTATTTTTTTTACACCTTTCTTTTTGAAATTATCTTTTATTATCCTGTAAAGAACTCTTGGACTTATACATGCAAAAATTGAAGTTGCTAATAAAAGAATTGGGAATGACCTAGGTATATTTTCCAATCTAAATATTAAAAAAAAAGTTCCTAATAAGAGTAATGTTGAAATTACAACACTTTTGATAATTGAAATGATTTCATGAAGTGAGGCATACCTCCAAATTCCATGGTACAAGCGCATGTATTTTAATAGAAATATATTTGATAAAGAAAAAAGCATTATGAACGGCCACAAACCTTTAGAAAGAATTAATGCATTGGCAAAGTCGAGTCGTATCCAAAGAGCAATAAAAAAGGAAAGACCAAAGATTATAAAATCGTGAAGTATAGTAAATAAAATTCTTAAGTTCACGGTTTCTCCTTAGAATCAAAAAAATATAAAAATATCATTGTTATTGTTATTGAAGATAACAGAGAAAATATTGGTAATATTAAAGATAACATTGATATAAATAAAAGGATCGAGTTAAGAATTATTATTTTAGCTAGAACATATTTGTGGCTGTACCCTTTTCTTATTAATTTTTGATAAAAGTGGTTACTATGTGCCTTGAATATATTTTCTTTCTTAAGCATTCTTCCGAATAATGTTAAAGATGAATCAAGAAGATAATACATAATTATTATTAGAAAAGGGATAATTAATTCTGATTTAATCATATGGTAGACAATTATAAAGCCAATCAAAAATCCAAATGGAATAGACCCTACATCGCCTAGAAAAATCTTTGCAGGAGGTTTATTTACACTATAATAAGCTATTGAAATTGATAAAAGAATTAAACTGAAATAAAGAAAGTTTATTTCAATTAAACCCAATATTGCTAAAAAATTTGTGCACAAAGAAAAAAAACTAACTTGCACAACGGATATACCATCCATTCCATCCATGAAATTAAAGAGATTTGTTATCCAAACCCAAAGAATTACAGCAAAGAAAAAAAACAAAATATCATATAAAGACAATTGGTAAATATACAAGAACTCAAGTTTTTCTAATTGAAGTTCATTTAGAATATTCTCGTTAATCATCAAGACTGAAGAAGCAACACAAAAAAATTGAAATATTAATCTTATTTTAGAATTAATACTTTTTAAGTCATCTAAAAATGAAATAGCATAAAGTATCAAACAAAATCCAAATATTATTAACCAGGTTATGTTATATATCTCCTCTAAAAAAAAAAACTAATAAAGTTGCAATAATCAGAAGGGGTATTAAGATTAAGCCTGCACATTTCGGCTTCGGTACGTCGTGATTGCTTCTATCTGTTGGGTAATCCAATAATGATGAATTAGTAAAAAATCCTACAGAGTTCTTTAATAATATAGAAGTTACAAAATATAAAGTTATAATAATTAACAAGCTCATATTAACCAAAATTTATTATATTCAAATTTAAGTGAAAAAAGACAGGAAAATTGCAGTTTTAGGATTGGGTTACGTTGGTTTGCCACTTGCAGTTGGTCTATCCTCGTCTTTTAAAATAATAGGTTTTGATATCAGTTTGGATAGGGTAAGTCAACTTATGAAAGGAATTGATGTTACTCTTGAGGTAAAAAAAGAAAGACTAAAAGGAGCACTTAAAAGAAATCTTACGTTAACCAATAATTATTTAGATTTAAAAAAAAGTAATATTTTTATAGTTACAGTGCCTACACCGATAACCAAAAAGAATGAACCAGATTTTAGGCCTTTAAGAGAGGTTTGTAAAACAATCGCAAAAATACTAAAGCTTGGTGATATAGTGGTTTTTGAAAGTACTGTTTTTCCTGGTGCGACAGAGGAAATTTGTGCTCCAGTTTTAGAAAAGAATAAAAATTCATTGATATCTGGAAAAGATTTTTTTCTTGGTTACTCACCTGAAAGGGTCAATCCGGGTGACAGAATTCATACAATAGACAAAATTGAAAAAGTTATTGCAGGCCAAAATAAAAATGTAGAAAAAATTCTTGAAGAAATTTATTCTAAACTTACAAAAGGGAAGATTTTTAAAGCAAAAAATATAAAAGTAGCTGAAGCATCAAAGGTTATTGAAAATGCGCAAAGAGATATCAACATTGCATTTGTGAATGAAGTAGCAAAAATTTGCAGTAAATTAAATATTAGCGTTTATGATGTTCTTAAAGCATCTTCAACAAAATGGAATTTTCTCCCATTTCAACCTGGCTTAGTTGGTGGGCATTGCATTGGTGTAGATCCCTATTATTTGTCACATAAATCATTGAAGTTAAAGATTGATCCGAAAGTTATCCTATCTGGGAGAAAAACTAATGATGAAATGCCAATTTTTATTGGAAAAAAAATAGACAGTTGTCTTAAAAAAGGTTCAAAAATATTATTTCTGGGGATTACTTTTAAAGAAGATGTACCTGATTTAAGAAATTCTAAATCATTTGATGTCATTCAATTTCTTAGAAGAAAGAAGCACAAAGTTGAACTACACGACCCGTACGTTAAGATTGGTGATTACGGTATTATAAAATTCGATTCGACTAATTTCAAAAAATTTGATTGTGTTATTCTTTCAGTTCCTCATAAATTTTATATAAAACAAACTGAAAAATTAAAAAAATTTCTTAAACCAAATGGAGTCTTTTTTGATATTAAAGGAAAAACCCAATTTAATAACCAAAAGGACATTAATTATTTTTCATTATAGAAATTATTTTATTAATCTAAATAACCATTTAACTTTTTTGTAATCCTCAACATAGTTTTTAATAATGATGTGTTGATTCGGTTGCACAATTTTATTGTCGCCAAGATAAATTCCATCACCAATCTCAATTTTAGACTCTGAACAAATAAATTCCCAACCGATATTATTTTTTAACTTTATCACTGCTTTTTTTTTACTAGTAGTGACATTCACTTCTATACTAGGATGAAGGTGAAATCTAAGAAAATATAAAGGTGAATTATTTTTTTTATTTTTTTTATTTCTCAGGAATGATTCTTCACCCCTGATTATAAAATTATTTGGATCAATATGGACTTTTCTTCTGTGTGTTATTCCAAAAAGTTTTAGGTACCCAGTGTGTGCACAATCTAACCATAAATTATCTTCTCTTTCTGATTTTTGCACATAAACCTGAGCGAGTCGAGTTGTTGTATCCTTCTCAAAAAAAATATCTGACGAATTAATTTCGTTAATATTGAGACTACTGTGGGCTGCTGTGGATCGCATAGCGTCGTTCCAGTCTCTGTTATTGATAAATGGTGACCCGCAATTAACAACAATTCTTTCTGAGAAATGTGAAAATTCAAATGATAATGAACCTGCATAAGTTTTCTCTTTAGTTGGATTTCCGCAATCCATAACAAAAATCAATTTATTTTTTGAAATCCGATGGAATCCTGAACATTGAGAAATTTTTGGTATTCTAACTTTACTACTTACTTTTTTCAGCACATTTACAATCTTCTTTTCATTTATAAAGTCATACTTATTGAAAATTGCAAGTCGACCATCACCCATAATAAAAAAGTTGACTACAATGGTCATCTCTTTAATACTTTGGTTTATTTCGTGAGGGATTTTTTTTTTGTTTGAACCTAAAAAATTCTTAATGTCAATAAGTGAACAAAGAAGAAAGAAATGCTCACTAGGTGATCTCAAATAATGCATACCCTCTTTAGTTGAATCATTTATCAAATCTATAAGCAAATCAATCGAAAAAGCGTAGTAACTTTTAAGATTATTGAAACATAGGCTAGCTAGGATTATTGATTTTATGGAAAAAATATCTTTGGTATTCTTTTTTTCTTTTTCAAATTTTTTTATTAAAAAAATACACTGTTTATTCAAGTTTTCTGCAAAATCTTTTTGAAATTTTTCATTTGCTGTTTCAAAAAAAAAAGAAAGATTTGTTAAAAGATAAAAAATTCTTTTTGATAAAACTTCTTGATTCCATATTGATTGATCGGATAAATCTACTGTATTTATCCATTCAATTATATTTTTTCTCAGAAAAACTCTTGCTTCGTTAGTCGCAACCAACCTTATGTCACTAATCCACTTAAAACTATTTGCATAGTTTATCCACTGTTGACTACCATGATTGTCTCCCCAAATTTTCTCTCCTATATATATTGTTTCTTTTTGATAATTTAAGAAACCTTCAAGAATTTTATTTCCATTTGTTTTATTGCCTTTCCAGAGACTTTCAGGATTAAAGATTATTTTATTATCAAAATTATTATTTATCAAAAAATTGAAGAATCGACTTCTAAAAAAGAGGAATGAATTTAACTCTTGGGTCAACTTTGTAATCACAATTTTTTCCTCAAAATAGAAATGAAAAACCCATCCATACCACCCTTAATTTTTGAATTATCTGGGATGATCATTAGCATTCCTTTTTTAATAATAATACCTGTTTTACAAAGTTCATTGTCTAAAAATATTGGTTCCATATGATTATTATTTTTAACAAAATCATCAATAATTCCTACACTTTCCTTTGAATGAATAGAACATACACAATAAATTATATAACCACCCGATTTGATTAAATCTGCCGATCTTGTAAGCATTTTTTTTTGTTTTATTACCAATTTATTTATATTTTCTTCTTTATTTTTAAGAAGAATTTCTGGTTTTTTTTGGATTAATCCAGTTGCGCTACAAGGAGCATCTATTAAAATACAGTCATAATTTTTATTGGTTTTTAAATCAAAAAAGTTTTTACATAAAATGTTTGTTCTATATTTTAATCGATTAAGGTTTTCTTTTAATCTTCGAAACCTTCTGTCAGAAATTTCTACTGATGTTAGATTAAATCCCTCTTCAATAAGTTGAAATGTCTTTCCGCCTGGTGCAGCACCTACTTCTAAGACCGAAATGTTTTCATTTTTCTCTTTCTTAAATATTTCTGAAATAAATCGCACTGGTAGAGAAGATGATATACCCTGTATCCACCAGTAACCTAAATCAAAATAGGGTTTCTTTTCAATTGGACCATTACTTTTTACTCTAAGGACATCATTTGCTACAAATTTTCCATTAAGGATTTTCTCCCAATCCAATTTTGCTAGATAATTCCTCTTTATTTTGATATCTATAGGTGGTTCTTTTATTAAAATATCTGATAATTTTTTTATATATTTTCCTCCAAGATTTTTAATAACATCATTACTTATCCATGTAGGTATGTTAGATTCGAATTCAATTTGCCTGTGAAGTTCCTTTTTTTTTCTACAAATATTTCTTAGGACGCCATTAACAAATTTTTCAAGTTTGTATTTTTTAGAGATCTCTACAGCTGTATTTACGACAGAATATTCTTTAATACCTAAAAAAAGGATTTGGCAGATTGATATTTTTATCAAATTTAAAATAAACAAATTTCTTTTCTTTAGTGGGGTTTTGATGAGTTTTTGAATTACTTTTTGTATTTGTCCATTCCTTCTCAATGTACCTAGCACAACAAGCTTTACAAATGCTTTATCTCGTTGATCTAATCTATTGAAATCCTTATTGCCAGAAATTACTGTCTCAAAAAATTTTTCTTTACCAGATATTTCTGTAAAAATTTGAGTTGCTATTTCTCTTGAGTTGGTCAATTAGTTATGGAAAAAAAAAATATATTAATTAAATTATTAACATGAATAAATTAATTAAACAAAAAAAAAGCAAATCAACTAAATCTAAAAAAATTAAGGAGATAGGTGGTCCTTCTGGTCCAGAACCAACCAGATATGGAGATTGGGAGAAAAAAGGAATTTGTTACGATTTTTAATTTAAGATTTACGATTGTTAATAAGTTCACTTACAACATCTGGCTCATTTAAGGTGGATGTATCCCCAATTGAATCTTCCTCATTACAAGCAACTTTTCTAAGAATTCTTCTCATTATCTTCCCAGACCTTGTCTTTGGAAGATTAGGAGACCACTGAATAATATCTGGAGCAGCAATTGGACCTATGACTGATTTAACCCATGAAACAAGAATTTGTTTAAGCTCATCTGAGTATTCTTCACCTTTCATAAGTGTTATATAAGCGTATATTCCTTGTCCTTTGATTTCATGTGGATAACCAACAACAGCTGCCTCTGCTACTTTTTGATGTGATACAAGTGCGCTTTCTACTTCTGCGGTGCCTAGCCTATGACCGGAAACATTTATTACATCATCGACTCTTCCTGTTATCCAGAAATACCCATCCTCATCTCTTTTACAACCGTCTCCGGTAAAGTACTTACCTTTAAAAGAAGAAAAATATGTTTCTTCAAAACGTTTGTGATCATTGTAAACAGTTCTCATCATTCCAGGCCAAGAAGAATTGATACACAAATTTCCCTCACATGGTCCGTGGAGCTCATTACCTTCATTATCTAAAATAACTGGCTCAATTCCAAAAAAGGGAAGAGTTGCTGATCCAGGTTTTAAAGGTGTAGTTCCCGCAATTGGTGAAATTAATGTGGCACCAGTTTCTGTTTGCCACCAAGTGTCTATAACAGGACATTTTTTGTTACCCACAATTTCATAATACCATTTCCATGCTTCTGGGTTTATTGGTTCACCAACAGTTCCTAAAATCCTCAATGATGATCTATCTGTCTTCTCAACAAAATCGTTTCCTAATCCCATTAATGCTCTTATGGCAGTTGGTGCAGTATAAAATATATTAACATCGTATTTATCTACAATCTCCCAAAATCTTGAAGCATTTGGATGGGTTGGAACTCCCTCAAACATTAATGTTGTTCCTCCGTTACATAGTGGCCCATAGACAATATAAGAGTGACCTGTAACCCAACCAACGTCAGCTGTACACCAATAGACATCATCCTCTTGAATATTGAAGATTATCTTATGGCTCAAAGAAGCGTGAAGGAGGTATCCAGCTGTTGTATGCATAACACCTTTAGGCTTTCCTGTTGAACCAGAGGTATATAAAATAAAAAGAGGATCTTCTGAGTTTTGTTCAACTGCCTTAAATTCTTTTGGCTGATTAGATATTAATTCATCGTACCACACATCAGTTTGGTTGTTGAAACTCTCTTTTGAATCTGTTCTTTTTACAACAATGGTTTTTTTTATTTTTTCATAGCCTTGTAATGCCTTTTTTACATTCTTTAAAAGTGGAATTGTTTTCCCCCCCCTAACTCCTTCATTTGCAGTTATTACAAATGATGAATTACAATCTTCAATTCTGTTTCTTAATGATTCAGGTGCAAAGCCACCAAATACTACTGAATGAATAGCACCTATTCGAGCACAAGATAGCATTGCTATGGCAGCTTCAGGAATCATTGGCATATAGATGGTTATTCTATCCCCTTTTTTAATTCCTAGAGAAATAAGCCCATTGGAAAACTTACAAACAGTTTCGTGGAGTTCTTTGTAAGATATTTTTTTGGAAAGTTTTGGATCATCAGATTCCCAAATTATAGCAGTTTTTGTGGCTTTATCATTTAAATGTCTATCAAGGCAATTATAACTTACATTTAAAGATCCATCATTAAACCATTTAATTTCCACATTATTTTCAAAACTACTTTGCTTTACCTTAGTAAATCTTTTAAACCATGTAAGTGTATCTGCTTTTTCATTCCAAAAAGACTCAGGGTTTTTTATGGATCTTTCATATTCCTGAAAATATTCGTCCATTGACATAGAGTTAGAATCTAAATTGTTTTTTATAGTTTTATTCATTATTAACTTCCCTACTCTAGATATCAAAATAAGATTAGAAATGTCAACATAAACTAATTCTCAACTCAAAAAAAACCATGTGCCCCTTAAAGCAAATCAAAACTTAAAAACTACATTACTTTTTTAAATCTTAAAATTTCAATTGATTTAAATAGTTTTACAATATTGTAAGGGTCATTTTTTAAAAATTCTTTAACAATTTTTTCATCATCAAAATCTAAAATTAGAACTGTTCCACTTGGATCATTTTTTTCGTTTAGTATTGGTCCTGCTAATATAATATTATTCTCTATTTTTTTTAAATATTTTAAGTGTTGGTCCCTTGTAGAAAGTCTCAACGAGAGTGAATTCTTTTTATCTAGACATTTTATTAAAAAAGGCATTATTTTTCAAATTGAAGAGGTCTCGAAAGTAAACTTGAGATAATTTTATTTACTTCAACTCCATTAATAATTTTTTTGACAGCATTACATAATGGCAACTCAACATTATATTTTTTACCAAGATTACAAATACTTTCACATGATTCAATTCCTTCTAAAACGCATTTTTTCCTTAGTTTAGAAAGATTTTCACCCTTTGCAATTTCGTACCCAAGCCTTGTGTTTCTTGATCTCATGGATGAGCAAGTGAGTGTGAGGTCGCCAATTCCAGATAATCCATAAAAAGTATTTCGTTTTGCTCCCATTTTCACGCCAAGTTGAACAATTTCAGACATACCTCTTGTTATTATTGCTGCCCTTGCATTTTCACCAATATTCTTACCTTTGATTAGTCCACATGCTATTGCTATTACATTCTTCATTGCACCACCTAGTTGGGTTCCTATTATATCATTGTTAAAGTAAATTCTAAATTTTTTTTGAGATAATAAACTCGATACTTCGTATAAAACACTTTTATTTTTGGATGACAGAACTGAAGCAGATGGTTTATTCGAGATTAATTCATCGGAAAAGTTTGGCCCAGAAAGTATCGCAACTTTATTATTAGGAAAAAAATCGTTAACCACTTCACTCATTAGTTTATTAGTCTTTTTTTCTACACCCTTGCTACAAATGACAAATATCGAACCATTTTCATGATAATATTTTTTTAATAATTTCAAATTATTTCTCACTGTTTGAGATGGTATTGCCAAAAAAATATATTTTGATTCACTGAGATCAGAAAATTTAGTTGTATATTTAATTTGTGAATTTTTAAATTTATCAAGCGTTCGCTTAATCTTTCTACATTTAATTAAAATATTATTTTCATTAAATATTTTTGTTAGAGCAAGTGACCAGGAGCCTGATCCTATAATACAAGTTTTCATAATTTATCTATCCTCCATCGAGGTTGAGGAGATAAATTTATTTTACTAATTCTTTCTCCTTTAGTTAGCATTTCAATACCAGCCCAAGCTATCATTGTTGCATTGTCTACACAAAGGTGGGCATGAGGCACATAAAATTTAATTTTTTCTTCTTCGCATAATTGTTTAAACTTATCTCTAATGTATAAATTTGACGCTACTCCTCCTGATAAAACAAAATCATTTATTTTTTTTTTTTTCCTCAAAAGTCTTAATGCTAGTTTTACTTTTTCTAGAAGACAAATCGTGACAACTTCTTGGAATTGAAACGCAAGATCTAGTTTTTGATTATGGTTGAGTCCAGTATCAATGATTCTCCTAACTGCTGTTTTGAGTCCAGAAAAGGAAAGATTATATGTTTGATCTTTAAAGAGTGGTTTTGGTAAATTGAAATTATATCTATTCTTTCTTTTTTTTGCTAATTTTTCTATAACAGGCCCCCCTGGATACTCTAAACCAAGAGCTTTCGAAGTTTTATCAAAAACTTCACCAACAGCATCATCTAAAGACTCACCAATTATTGTAAATTTCTTAGCATCTTGGGCAAGTATTATTTGACAATGTCCTCCGGACACCAAAAGACATAAAAAAGGAAAATCGATTTTTTTGTTCATTCTCGAAACCAAGACATGACCTTGTAAATGATTGATAGAAATAAATGGTTTATCGGAGGCAATAGCTAAAGCTTTAGCATAATTAGTTCCAACTAATAATGCTCCAAGAAGTCCTGGTCCAGTAGAGGCGGCAAAAGCGTCAATCTTAGAGATTTCAATTTTCGAATTTTTAATAGTTTTTTTCACTAAATAATCTAAGTTTTTACTATGTTCTCTTGACGCTAATTCAGGAACTACTCCTCCAAACTTTTTGTGCTTGATTATCTGAGATAAGGTTTGTTCAGATACAATATTACCAAATTTGTGAGTTTTTTTTTTCTCAACTATAGATACAGATGTTTCATCACAAGTTGTTTCTATTCCTAGTACAATCATTTTGGTTAATAAATATTAGTATTATTATAAATTAATAACAGTAAAATAAATTAAATTTATGAATATAAAAATATCAAAGATAACCCTAGGTTCTAGAAAAAGCTTATTAGCTAAAGAACACATCAAAATTTTTGAAAAAAAATTCTATGAAGTTTTCGGTAAGTCATCAAGCATTAGAATAGAGAAAAAATTTTATAAAACATCTGGCGATGCTTTTCTTAATAAACAAATATCAGATATTGGAAATAAAGGATTGTTCACCAAAGAAATAGATGATGCCTTAATCTATGGTGATATAAACCTTGGAATACATTCTTTGAAAGATTTACCAACAATCTTACCAAAAGGTCTTGAAATAGGAGCGATTCTCAAAAGAGAAGATTTTAGAGAAGTAATAATTTCAAATAAAGGATATAAAGTATACGATCTTGAATCTAAAGCAGTAATTGGAACGTCTTCGATAAGAAGAAGAATGCAATTAGAGAGATTAAAAAAGAAATTAGTTATAAAGGATATTAGAGGAAATATAGATACTAGAATTAATAAAGTTTTAAACAAAGAGTATGACGCAATTTTGCTAGCTTATGCGGGTATTAAAAGATTAGGAATTGAAACAAAATTCAACGTCATTGATCCAAGAATTATTACCCCTGCATTAGGGCAAGGAGCGATAGCTTTGGTTTTGAAGAAAACAAATTTAAATGTAAACTCAATAATAAAAAAACTCAATCACACTAAAACTTCACTTGAAACTGAATGCGAAAGAAATTTCCTAAGAGCACTTGATGGAAATTGTCAAACCCCAGTGGGTGGCTACGCTATTATTAAAAATATAAATGGAGAAAAAAAAATTATTTTTTCCTTTAAAGCATTCTCAAAAGATGGCGTGACATTAATAAAGGATAGAGTATGTTTTAATTTAAATAATTTTAGGACAGAGAGTTTTAAATTAGGTGTCAAAGTTAAACAAAAAATTAAGATTTAAAAAAATTAATCTTTTATTCACTAGGCCAATGGAGGATTCAAAAAAACTCTCTAAAAAATTAGATTCAAAAAAATTTAACTTCTTTATTTCTCCAATGCTTGAAATTAGAGAGGTGAGTTACAAATATAAAAATTTTACGAAATGTGACTTATTTTTATTTACTAGTAAAAATGGTCTTAGAAATTTTAAACACCATAAAAAAGAATCTACAACAATTGTTATAGGGAATGGAACATTAAGTGAGGCAAAAAAGATGGGTTTGAAAAATTTAATAAATATTGACGGAAATATAGAAGATTTAAAAAAAGTAGTTATCTTAGAATTAAAAAATTATTCAAGAATTTTGCATCCGACTTCCAGAACTTTAAACAAGAATCTTAGTAATTTTTTCAAAAGTATTAAATGTAATTATCACCCCTTAATCTGTTATAGTTCAGAAAAAAAAAATACAAATCCAGAAGTATTTGAAAATTTTTTTTTCTCATGTAAGGATGGAATAATAACATTATTCTCTAAGAGAACAGCCATGGCCTTTGTAAAAGAACTAAACAGATTCAATCTTATTGATAAATGTAATCAAATGAAACTGCTTGTTCTTAGCAAAGTAATAAAAGAAGAACTAACTAAACAAGGTCTAAAAAACATCCTAATTACAAGTAAACCAAATGAAGAAAGTATGATTAATCTAATAAACCAAATATCTTCTCAAAGGAGCTTAATTGAGTAATAAAAAAGCTTCAAATCAAAGCGATGGAGATTTTATTGATTTGGAGAAAAATCAATATAAAAAAAGAGGTTATTCAAAAATTTTCTTATTTATTATTCTTTCAACAGTATGCATATTTCTCTTATTCTTCTTTTATCAAAAAAATAATTTAGATATTTTTAAAAATATTTTTAAAAGTAATTCTGATCGAATTGTTAATGAAGATTTTGATTCACCTGAACAACCAATAATAGAAGAAGAAAAGTTAAATTATAATACTCAAATTATTGAACAACAATTAGATATTCTAAAAGAGAAGATAAATGATAATAAAATTAAATTTGACCAATATGAATCAATAATAAAACTTTTAGATAAGAAAGTTGATTCTTTTGAGGTTAAACAAAAAACTAATCTTGAATTTTTATATGCAGAAAAATATTTGATACTGAATGATTTGTTTATGATAAAAAATAAATTTGAAAATAGAGAAAATTTTTACCAGGAGATAGAGGAACTTATTTTTAAATTCAATGATAATTCATCATTAAGACCTTTATTAGAATATTTTAGAAAAACAGATATTAAAACACTAAAAAAAAAAGAATATCTTTTTGATCAATTAAATAAAAAACTACAATATTACGCATTAGATACAAATACATTTATAAACAACAAAATAAATAAATATTCAAACGGCAACGTTTTTTTCGATTCCAAAGAAAGTTTTATTAATTATCTTAAAAATCTGTTTGATAGTACATTTAAAATCACTAAATTTGACGACAGCTCCACAACTAAATCTTTTGATTTTTCCAATCAATTAGAGGTAATTAAATCCATAAAGATAGCAAAAGAATATCTAATTTTAGACAATCTTGAAAAATCTATAAAAGAAATAAAAGAATTAAAACTCGAAGACCTCGAAATTGAAAAATGGATTCAGGATGCTAACAAACTTAAAGATGCAAGAGAAAATCTTAAAGAACTTGAATCGAAATTACTTCATAAAGTTGGGACAAATTTTGATAAAGATAATTAAATTATTTATTTTTATTCTAATTTTTTCATCAATGGTTGTTTGGATATCTGATAACCCTGGAAATGTAGAAATAACATTGAGCAATTATTTTGTCCAAACAAATATGCTTGGAATTACTTTTGTGTTGATATTAATTGTAATCTTCACACTTTTAATATCTGGATTATTCGGAACAATTAAAAACTTCCCAAAAACATTTAAATTAAATAGAAAGGCAAAATATTTGCTACTTGCTAACGAGAGTTTGGATAGATTGGCTGAGAATATTTTACTTGGTGATTCAGAAAAAATAGAGAAAGAAACAAGAAAGGTAAGAAAATATTTAAAAAACGATTTTTTTTCGGTATTTATGCTATTTAATAATTGTTTGATAAATAATGACTTAAAAGGTGCACAACAATATCTAAGTATTCTTCAGACTTTACCTCACAATAAATATGTAATTGATAGAGCTAGTGTGATTTTGTTGTATAAAAGCAAGAAAACTGAGGATGCAAAGAAGCTTCTTCTTAAATTATGTGAAGCTAAACCCCAAGACTTATGGTTTCATGAAAAACTTTCAAAAATCTATGCATTAGAGAGGGATTGGAAAAAGGCATTTAAGTTGATAAATAATGTTAGAAATATTTCAGATGATTTACAAGATTACAAAGCACAATTATTAGTTTTGTCAGGTGGAAAATCAACTGATGCAATAAATTTATCAAACAATTCAATATTAGTCGTTGATGAAACAATAAAATATTATTTGAACGAATCTAATATTAAAAAAGCATCTGAAATAATTGATAAGACTTGGGATAAATTAATGTATTTAGACTTAATAAAAACATTTATGATTTCGAATGTAAAACAAGAAAAAGAAAAACTTATGAGATATAAATTAATTTCTAAAGTTCTAAGAAAAAAGATGAAGGCAAATTCTAATGAAACCAAGCTAGCTTTAGCATACGCAAGTTCTGTGGCGTCAATTTGGGGTGAATCACAAAGTTATTTAGATAAAATTGACAAAGATGAATGGGACGAACGTATGATAGAATTATTTAAAAATATTTCTAAAGAAATAAAAGGGTTAAAAATATCAGAACCAAAAAGATTATTTGTAACTCAACCAAAATGGACCTGCTCTGTTTGCAAATTCCAAGATAATAAATGGAGCCTAATATGCGCTAATTGTAACTCAATAAATTCTATTTTATGGCCAAAAAGCTCAAAATTACCAAGAAACAATTCGGAATTATTTAATGAATTACTGCAAAATCCTCTGAGACATCTTCCAAAGATGAAGAGTTAGGATTGATAGAAAAGGAGAAAATCTCTCCTTAATTTCAAACTCTTTTTTTTCAATTCTAACAAGCCTCGACATAACTTTTTTAATAACTAGGTCGTCATTAAGAAAAATATTTAACCTATTACAGAAAAATATTAAAGTCATATTACAAGTCCAGGGACCTATACCACGAAACTTGATCAACGAACGATGAAAATCTTCATCATTCATTTTTTGTAATAGGTTTATGTTAATCTTATTTAGAATTATTGATTGATAAATACCGATGATATAATTTTTTTTTTGCTTTGATAGTCCAACTACATCAAGAACTTTTTTTAAAAATACTTGATCAGGTATGTCATTAATTCTTGGGTTCTGTTCTTTAATATTGAGACAATATTTTTCCCATGTAATTTCTGCAACTTTATCAGAAATTTGTTGGGAAATTATAGTTTTTGTAAGAAAGGAAAATAAGTCGAGTTTCGTTTTTTTTAAGGATATAACACCATTCTTTTTTATTTCGCTTTTGAAAATAGGTAAGTCATAACATTTGCTCACAATATAATCGTTAATTTTCTTGAAATTATTGTTCACTAATTAACTTTCATGATTTTTGTTGGATCATTTTTTTTACTTTTTCCCTCTTTTTTTATTAAATAAATATTTCTGGAATAAATAAGAAAACCACAAGATTGGCCAACAATAAAAACAGGGTCAGATTTATGGATAGCATAGCTTAAAAGAACCATGCTACCAGCCAAACTAATCCACCAAAAAATATTTGGAATTATACTCTTAGAGGCTCGTTCACTTACTACCCATTGAATAAGAAATCTAGAGGCAAAAATTGTTTGACCAATAAACCCTATAATTAACCAAATTTGCTCATTTTCCATTTTTTTTCTCCTTTGTTATTAACTTCCATACTTTTATTAGATCTATAATACCTATCCAAAACCTATTATTGAAATTATATTTTGATTTACCTGCACTTCTGGGCCGATCATTAATTAAAACATTGAATATTTTACATCCTTTAGCTTTAAAGACTGCAGGTAGGAAACGATGCATATTTCTAAAGTAATTAATACCCAAATAATTTGATTTTAAGAAAAGTTTTAAAGCACATGCTGTATCATTACAATCATCATTAAGAATAAATCTTCTAATAGAATTTGCTATCTTTGAACTAATTCTTTTTTTAAAATTATCCTGCCTATTTATTCTGTGTCCACAAATTAAAAATTTTTTTTTATAATTTAAATCTAAATTTTTCCAGCATTCTAAAAGTTTTTTTATTTCATATGGTGGGTTTTGTCCGTCACCATCTATAATACAAATTAATTCATTATTTGCTTTTTGAATACCTGTGTACATTGCTTTACATTTCCCAAGATTATTTTTATGTGAAAAAATTAGTGTTTTATTTTCAATTTTATCTTTTTTTTTTTTGAAATTATCTGTACTTCCGTCGTCTACGATTATAATTTCAGGCAGGTTTTTTCCAAATACTAATATTATTTCATCAATTAATTCAAAAATTGATTCAGATTCGTTGAAAATTGGAATTATAATACTAAAATTTTTCATTTTGAATGCTATGATGGTTTTAAACCTAATTTACTTTGCATATTAAACAATGAATTTCTCTTTTGATAAAAAATTTTTTTTTTTCTTNTTATTTGTTTTTGTTATTTATTTTCAGGGAGTNTTAAATNTACCNGTATTAGACAGGGACGAAGCAAGATTTGCAACTGCGTCAAAAACGATGNTAATAGAGCANGAATATATTGATATTAAAATGGTNNATGAACCTCGTTATAAAAAGCCAATTGGTATTTATTGGTCACAGGTACTATCNAANAAAATACTAGGTTCTTACCCATTTAACGAAATATGGATCTATAGATTGCCTTCTATAGTTAGTTTTTTTTTATGTATTTTATTTATTTACTGCTATTTANAAAAATATGAAAAAAAAATCACAATATATCTAACTATTTTTTTTCTTACTTTTTGTTTGTTAACAATATCTGAGATTCATCAATCAAAAACAGATGCATTACTATTCATGCTCGTAAGTATTTGCAATCTAATTTTATACAAAACNATAAAGTTAAAGAATATCAATAATTANGAGCTTTTTTCTTTTTGGGTGTGCATGGCATTAGGTGTATTGGTCAAAGGCCCTATTATTATGATATTTATAATNNTTCCATTGCTAGTATTTTCTATTATAAAGAAAAAAAATATTTTTAAGTTTTTTTGGTCAGCACCCGCTTTTTTGTTATTTCTTTTGATTTCAGTTCCTTGGTTTATTTTAATTAATATAAAATCTGGTGGTGTTTTTTGGCACGAATCAGTTGGAAATGACTTATTCAATAAGATTAAATCAGGACAAGAATCTCATGGTTTTCCTCCGGGGTACTATACAATTCTNTTTTTTATTTTTTTTTGGCCCGGTTCAATTTTTTTCTACAGCTTATTCAAAAATTTAAAATCAAATTTTCAAGCAATACTAAAAAAAGATGATTTTAAATTAATCCTAATAGTTAGTTTTTTAGCACCATTTATTATTTTTGAATTAATACCCACAAAATTACCACATTATGTATATCCGTGTTACTTACCAATGAGTATTTTGATCTCTAAACTAATTGTTGANGAGAAGTTTGATAGTAATAAAATAAAATCTTCAATTTTCACATTAATTTTATANCCTNTAATTATAACAACTTTAATATNTTATTCAGTTTTNGAATATGGAAAACCAGATTCATCTTTGNTGNTAGTTATNTGTTTTAATATCTTTTTGATTTTTNTGCTTACGTTATTTAGGTTTAGGNCCAGTTTGAAAAAATTTATNACATATACAGGACTATTCCAAATATCAGTATATCTAGTTTTAGTTTTTTTCTTAATTCCAAGAATTGAAAAATTATGGGTTTCACAAAACATAAATAATTTAATTAAAAAGTATGAAAATAACTTCGATCACATATTGGCATATGGGTTCAATGAACCTAGTTTGCTATTTTTAACATCTCATTCATCACTNAATAATGTTTCGTTGAATGAGATTTCGAAAGAAGATATTAGAAACAAGAAGTTTTTAATTATATTGACAAAGGACTTAAGTCAAAAANTAAAAAAACAGGACAGATTTCGAAATTTAGTTTTAATTAATCAAATTNCTGGTTTTAACTATTCAAAAGGTAAAGAAGTAAATATTATGGTNTATCAAAANTAAGATATGATGTATTTAAAAAAATTGAGATTTTTAACTTCNCTGAGATTCTTTTTTATTATTACTTTCACAATAATTATATTTTTTAATTTTTTGGATATAGCTATTTTTAAACTCTCAAGGTCATTTCANGGAGTTTTTTTCCAATTTTTTAAGGAATTAATAGACCCATTATCAGATATTTTTGATCCACTAAATATAATTATTATTTGTGTATTAATTTTAGTTTTTAACACAAATATAAAATACANTTTATTAAATAAAGATAAGTTAAAAGTAATAAGAAATAATTTGGGTTTTAGCTTAGACAAAACAATTTCATTATTTAATTATTTATCNCTNTTGTGTAAGCANTTTATTTNNTCAATTGCAATTGCTGGAATACTTTGTAACCTTTTNAAGTATATTTTTGGAGTATCTCGNCCAAAGTATTTTTTCTTAGANGGNTATGATAGGGTTAATTTTTTTAATATAGAGCATAAAGTTAGTTCATTTCCCTCAGGCCATACTCAGGCCGCATTTACTCTAGCAATTTTGATAATAATTTATTCAAATAAACATGCGCTTTATATCATTGTATTAGCTTCGCTAATGAGCNTTTCTAGAATCTTTATGTCNATGCATTTTCCAAGTGATTTAATTGCAGGAGCATATTTGGGAGCAGTTGTTCCGTTAATCTTGTATGAAAAAATTTACAGAAACGAAGTCGAAAAAATAAAAAAAAAATATAATATTAGGTTTAAAGATTTAATAAAGTTAATGTATTGGAGAATATTTGTATGAAATNTNTTTACTTAATCTTNGCTTTTATTTTTTTATTCAAGGGTGCTGAATCAGGTCATTGGTGTAAAGTTATTTANAATAAAGANAGTAAAANCGGAGAACTTAAAAAACAACTTACTAAATGTAAAAATTCAGACAATATATTTATCGCAATCCACTCAGAGTTTCTTAATTCAGGGCATTTGTTAAACTCGTTGATAGCCGAAAATTGCGATGTAAGAAAGCAAATAATTGCAACAGTTCCTAGAACTGGCGACCCTTATTTTACGGCNGTGTGTGAGTTTAGAAAACATTTTTTGAGAAAAGACTAAACAATTCTGTATATTGTCGTTTTTAAGNTTATGCTAGGATTNATACAAAATCTCAGATTTGATAGAAATAAAGACCAATCTCGCTATTCGTTTAAANCTGATCTNGAAAATTATAGCACCTCGGAATTACTTGCCGCAACCGGCAANCAATCTATATCTAATAAACAATTATCTTCTAATTGGTTGGAAATTTACAGAAAACAATAAAACCCTGGAAGACCAGGGTTTTATTGGAGGAAATTAAAATAGACTTGAAACTAGTAATAACAAAAAAATTGNTGAGAATGTTATTGCACAAAATTTTGTTATTATCATACTAGCNCAATATCAATATATAGTAACAAATTANNTAAGTCAAACAATATATTGATTTATTTTGTTTAATTATATTTTTTTTTTTCTAAAATCAATTTATGTTAAATACTAGAATTGCCGTTATTGGAAGTGGTATATCAGGTCTATCAAGCGCTTGGTATTTATCCCAAAAATTTAAAATTGATATTTATGAAAAGAACGATTATTACGGTGGTCATTCAAACACTCAAATTGTTGAAACTGACAAAAATAAAATACCAATTGATACTGGCTTCATAGTTTTNAATGAATTAAATTANCCAAATCTTTGTAACTTTTTTAAACAATTAAAAGTTCCTTCATTTACAAGCAATATGTCCTTTTCCGTCTCTATGAATGAAGGTAAACTAGAATATTCAGGAGATTCAATATCGAGTATTTTTGCTCAGAAGAAAAATTTATTGAATTTTAAGTTTCTAAAAATGCTCTATGAAATTGTCAAATTTTATAAAAACGCAGAAAAAGATAGAGAATATTTNAAAAATAAAACAATTGATGAATACTTAACAAAGCTAAAATATTCAAATTATTTTAAAATGTATCATCTTTATCCAATGGCNGCCAGTATTTGGTCTTCACCAATTAGTCAAATAAAGAANTATCCATTNGATAAGTTCGTTAATTTTTTTTCTAANCACGGGTTATTGAGAATTTTTAATAGACCAGCATGGCAGACAGTTAGTGGAGGTAGTAAAGAATATGTCAAGAAAGTCCTTTCAAATCCAAAAATAAGAGCATTTAAGAACTCAAAATCCACAATTTANAGAACAACTGATGGAATGTGGGAGTTAAAATTTAAGAATAAAAAAAGAAAATACAATCATGTGGTAATCGCTGCTCATTCTGATGAAGTAAAAGAAATTATCAAAAGCAAAGAGAAAAAAAATCTAACCTTTTTTTCAGATATAACTTACAGCAAAAATTTAGTTTTTTTACATTCTGANTGTAATTTAATGCCAAAAAATAAAAAAGTTTGGGCCAGTTGGAATTATATAGAAAATAAGAAAGAAATTTCAGTCTCTTACTGGATGAACTTATTACAAAATTTAGCTACAACCCAAAACTTTTTCGTTACNTTGAANCCCTCNAGAAAGCCGGCTAAAAATAAAATATATAAAAAAATTATTTATGAGCATCCGGTTTATAATTTTAAAACNTTCAGTTTACAAAGAAAAATTAACAGTATACAAGGAAAAAATAATNTATGGTTTTGTGGTGCTTATTTAGGGTATGGTTTTCATGAAGATGGTATCAAATCAGGCAAAAACGTATCCAAAAATTTATTGAAGTTAATTTTGAATGAAAGAAATTGAATTTCTAGAAAATAAAATATTTGAAGGAATAGTTACTCATGAACGGTTGAAACCCTTTTCTCACAAGTTTAAATATTANGCCTCATATTTTTGGTTTGATATTAGAAAATTTAAAAANACTTTGTTATTCAAAAAAAATAAATTCTCACTTTTTTCATTTTATGAAAATGATCATGGTGATCCAGANGTAAAGTATTTAAAACTTTATGATTCAATAATAAAAAAATTAAATGTATTTGAAAATTTAAAAATACATTTTATTAAGGTTTTATGTTTGCCTAGAATTTTAGGTTACTCNTTTAATCCNATATCATTATATGTTTGTTATGACAAAAATAAGAACCCTAAGGTAGTTATATTTCAAGTTAANAACACATTTAATGAAAGACATTCCTATTACTGTAATGTTNGAGCCAGAAACTATTTCTACTTTGAGAAGAAACTTTATGTTTCTCCCTTTTTTAAAGTTAATGGATTCTACAAAATAAAACTTAAATTAACAAAAAATAGATTATTNCTAAACATTGACTACGAGGTAAAAAAAAAAAAAGTTTTTTCAGCTAGGTTTATTGGAAAAGCTGTAAGAATGAATTCAAGAAATCTCATAACATTTTTTNTTAAAAATATATTTCAAAACGTAAAGATAACTTTTGGAATATATTTTCAAGCCTTGAAACTATTGTTAAAAGGAGCTAAGTATATAAAAAANCCATNAAAACCTNATAATAACTTTACGCCCATCAAATAATAATGAATAGTGATTTTACCAAAAAGTTGAATCTTTTTTTAGACGTACTGTCTCAAAGTAAATTCGGCAAAATATCAGTAAANTACAAAAAAAAAAATATTTTCTCACACAAAGGTGAATTTAAAGGTCCAGATGCAATCATAAACATAAATAATAAAAAATGTCTTGATGATTTTTTTTTGAAGGGTGACCTTGGTTGGGCTGAAAGTTACATAGGAGAAAATTGGGATACACCCAACCTAACAAAATTTTTAGAATGGGGTGCTAAAAATTTTCANGAATTTTCGAAGTTTATAAGAGGTAAGTGGTACATAATACTATATCTTAGGCTAAAGCATTTCTTTAATAGAAACACTAAGATTAATTCAAAAAAAAATATAAANTTTCATTATGATTTAGGTAATACTTTTTATGAAACTTGGTTAGATAAATCTATGACCTATTCATCTGCTTTATTCAAAAAAAAAAAAGACGGTCTTTATGATGCTCAAATAAATAAGTACCATAATCTAGCAAATTTAATTAATGTAAAACCAAACGATAGAATCCTAGAAATTGGATGTGGTTGGGGAGGATTCAGTGAATTTTTAGCAAAGAAATATAAATCACATGTTACAGCTATTACTATTTCAAAAAAACAATATGAATGTGTAAAGGAAAAGATATTCATAAACCAATTAAATGAACTTGTAGATGTGAAGTTACAGGATTACAGGGANATTTCAGGTAAATTTGATAAAATTGTTTCCATTGAAATGTTTGAAGCAGTTGGGGAAAAATATTGGGATAATTACTTTAATGTACTGAAGCAGAATTTAAAAAATGATGGATCAATTGGTTTGCAAACAATAACAATTGAAGACAAATTTTTTAAAAAATACNGGAAATTCCCTGATTTTATTCAAACATACATTTTTCCTGGAGGNATGCTGCCATCTGTTCCGGAGATGGATAAAGTTCTTGAAATGAATGGCTTAAAAATTGACACTCAATTTATGTTTGGTGAACATTATGCAAAGACATTGGAATATTGGAGAGCTTCATTTGATAAATCNTGGNATCATATTAAACAAATGGGATTTAATAATACATTTAA
Organism: Pelagibacteraceae bacterium TMED65; assembly: GCA_002167215.1. The sequence continues at coordinate 45,314 of NHDS01000013.1, read as the reverse complement.
GAGAATGTGGTGTTATTATTTAAGTTATTGTCAAGGTGGTTTTCAATCTGGAAATATAAATGTTGGCCAATTTTTAATTAAGAAAATTTAAATTGAAGTTAAACCTTAGAGATATTTTTTACTCATCCCCAGCCTTTGCATTCGCAATTCCAACATTTCCAGTAATGATTTTTCTGCCTGCTCTTTATACAGAGAATTTTGGACTATCAGTGTCAAAAGTAGGGATGTTCCTTTTCATTGCAAAGTTAATTGATATTTGTACCGACCCCATCGTGGGTTGGCTAAATGACAGGCGGATTCTTTCTCGTAAAATATTAATAATATTAGGTTCCATTATATCAGCTATTTCTTTAAGTAAACTTTTTCTAATCAATAAAATTCCTTATGATGAGTACTTATTATTATGGATAGGTCTATTATATTTTGGATGGACTTTGTTTCAGGTGCCTTACTTATCAGTTGGATATGATTTGGAGCGACGCTATTTTTATAGAACCAAACTAAGCGCTACGAGAGAATTTTTTATACTTATGGGTTTATTTTCGTCACTTTGTATACCTATCATATTAGATTTTGATAATGCTGGTCTAGCAGCGTACCTTGTAAAATTAACACTTTTTACCGGAATTATTGGTATTTTTTTGTTATGCTTTTTTATCAATGATAAACCCAAAGTAAAAAAGAAAATATCGATAAAAAAGTCACTGACTAATATTTTATCTCACTTAAGGTTAAAAAACTTCTTAGGTATTTGGTTTGTTAATTCATGTGCAAATGTTTTGCCAATGATATTATTTGCATTTTTCATTACTTATGTTCTTGATGGAAGTGATTATGACAGACAAAAAACTTTATTTTTTTATTTTCTGTTTGCTTTACTTGGTGTTCCTTTTTGGACAAATTTAAGTAAAAGAACGAATAAAACTAAAGCGTGGTCAATCTCACTTATAACTTCATCAATTTTTTTTATTTTTGTTGTTTTTCTTGAACCTGGAGATTTATTACTTTTCACAATAATATCTTGTTTAACTGGTTTTTGTTTAGGAGCAGATTTGGTTCTTCCTCCTTCAATTCAAGCTGATATTACAGATATGCATGAACAAAAATACAAAGAAGAGATTTCAGGAATTTTATTTTCTTTGGTAACAGTTATAACAAAATTGTCTTTTGCAGTAGGAAGTTTATTTGTATTTGGGTTGCTCGGAGTAATAGGTTTTGAAGCAAATACTCCTACCAGTCAAGATAGTAAATATTTTATTATATTTTCCTATTCAATTCTTCCAGTGATCCTAAAATTTTTTTGCTTTCTTCTTTTAAAAAACTTTAAATCTAGTGAATCAGAATTAATTGAAGTTCAAAAAAAAATTAAGTGATGAATTAAATAATTTATAAACTATATTAGAATTGTGAAAAAATATTTAATTGTTATTCTTTTTTTTCTATCTGCATGCACAAGTGATATGAATTTAGACAAGTTCTCAAATACCCAACCAAAACTTCTATTAGAGAAGTATTTTAATGGTAAAACGGAGGCTTGGGGATTGTTCCACGATAGATTTGGCAACCTAAAAAGATCTTTTAAAGTTGATATATCTGGAACAGTATCTGGTAACGAACTTATTTTAGACGAAAGGTTTTTGTATGATGACGGGGAAAAAGATCAACGAATTTGGAAAATTAAAATTTTGGGTGATAACAAGTATTCTGGTACAGCCCCAGATGTTGTTGGTGAAGCAATAGGTGAATCTAGAGGTAATGCTTTAAACTGGAAGTACAAACTCAATTTAAAGGTTGATCAATCAATTATTAAAGTTGACTTTGATGATTGGATGTTTCTTCAGGACAAAGGTGTGTTGATGAATAGAGCTGAAGTTAGAAAATGGGGTATTAATGTTGGAGTTGTTACAATAACATTTCTAAAGATTAACTAACCGTGAATTCTTCTAAAAATCTTTCCTATTATGGGAAGATTACAATATATACTTTTTCCACTATCCCAAAAGTCCACATGTTTTGTAACTAAATTTCCTTTGATTTCCACCTCACTTAGCCCGGTAAAAGCAAAATTTTTATTGAATAAAATACAAGTAAACTCCCATTTGACTAAGTTTATTTTAGATTTTTTAACATAGTATAATACTTTAAAATTTGGATTTTCCAGTTTTTTAAACATTTTTTGTAACATCTCTTTCATCTCTTTTTTATTTGTTACCTTGTGGAACGGATCAATAAAAATGATATTTTCGGAAACATATTTCAGTAATCTATCAATATTATCTTCTTTTAAATTTTCAAAACTTTCTAAATATTTTTGAAACATAAATTAACCGTTCAATTTTTTTTTAACTAATTTTTTCATTAAATAGAAATATATTTTATCTGGTAACATACTCATTATTTTCATAGGCAAAATCAATCTTTTTGGAAAAAAGATCTCAAATTTATTTAAAAAAATATTTTTCATTATTAGTTCTGTCGCACTTTTTGCAGAAATCATAAACGGCATTTCAAAAGTATTCTTGTCTGTCATAGGTGTCTTGACGAATCCTGGATGTATTACCTGCACCTTGATTTTGAAACTATCCAACTCTATTTTCAGTGTTTCCGCAAAAAAAGTTAATGCCGATTTTGTGACACCGTAAATTCCAGCTCCTGGCAAACCTCTATAACCAGCTGGAGAAGACATAAAAACAAGGTGTCCCTTTTTATTCTTTTTCATTTTCTCAAGAACTGGTGCTAGGCAATTTATTGGCCCTAAAATATTTGTTTCAATAATACTTTTAATTTTAAGCGGTTCTAGTTTATCTAAAGATCCTGGACTGTATGCGGCTGCATTTAGTATAATGACATCGATATCTCCAAAATTCTTAATGATTGAACTCACTGTATTTTTACATTTATTAGGTTTGGTTACATCAAGTTGTATTGGTTTTATACAATCAGGCTTGTATTTCATAACTTCATTAATTTTTCCAACTCGTCTTCCGCTAATAATTACTTTGTAATTAAGGTCTGCAAAGGATTTTGCAAGTTCTTTCCCAATACCAGTTCCTCCTCCAGTTATCCAGACAACTTTTTTACTTTTTTCTATCATATTCATCTAAAAAATATTCAATAGTGCTACCATCTTTCACAAAAATCATTTTTACCCATTCATTATTTTTATTATACCAAATGTCTATATCAACTTTCTCTCCCGTATGCTCTTCACCAATAAGTTTGTAATGATCTGTTAATATTGAATTGCTGTAGATTAATTTTTCTCCTTTTTTTGAAATTTTAAAATCAATATAACTGCAATCTTGGGTGTTTAATACTTTTTTAGATTCTTCTAATACGAGTTTCTCTTTATTCCAGTAACTTGTTGGTGTTGGAGAAGTATTTATGGTTCGTTTTCCATATGATCCTTTAATGTAAAAAACAGAATTTTCTTTATTCAAGTTGCAATTTAATAAAGTACCATTTTTATCTGTCTCTGAGTTTAATTTTGTTAGAAGGTTGTTAGACCATATCTCATTATTTTTATGAGAGTAATTGTAGACTGTAAATCCTAAGAATGTTACTGCAAATTTTATATTTATAGTAGCTTTGACACTATTATCTTCTTTTACAAAATTTACATTATGGTATCCTATCAGTTCACCGTTTCTGTAAACATTAAAATTAATATCTTTAGGTAAAGATTCCTTACAATCTGCTTCAATCAACATTAAGTTGATTAAAATTAAGATTTGAGGAATTTTTTTGAACACTAAAATTTGGTGAAATATTAATGTATTTAAATTAACAGTTAGTCACCTTTAAAAAAGGTAACTAACTGAAATTATTTATCTTCGTTGGCCGAATAGTTGGATAAGCATTATGAAAAGATTTATGAAATCCAAATATAGTGTCAAAGCTCCCATTATTGCTTTCTTACCTTCTTGTCCACTACCGTCATAATACATTGCTTTGATACGTTGGGTGTCGTACGCGGTTAGTCCCGCAAATACTAGAACACCAATTACTGAAATACCAAATTGTAAGGCTGTGCTTGCAATGAAGATATTCACAATTGATGCAATTAGGATACCTATTAAACCTATAAATAAAAATGATCCCCAACCTGTGAGATCTTTTTTAGTGGTATATCCGTATAAACTCATAGCTCCAAACGCACCCGCTGAGATGAAAAATACTCTGGCAACTGACTCTCCGGTATACTGAATAAAAATAGACGATAAAGAGAGACCCATGACTGACGCGAAAGCCCAGAAAAGTATCTGCACAGTGCTTTCTTTCATTCTTGCAATTCCCATATTTAGCGCAATTATGAATCCAAGGGGGGCAAGCATTATTATGAATGCTAATGGAGAGCCATAAATAGCTGCTCCAAATGAAGTATATGTGTTTGTTGCGAAATTAAATGCCAACGTTGATGTCAGATGTGCAATAGCACCTGTAAGTGCTAAGCCAACTGCCATAAAAGAATAGACCTTATTCATATAGGCCTTCAAGCCTAAATCAATTTCGACAGAAGTAGATTTTGATCTCAGGTCTCTTTCATAGTCGTAAGCCATCTTTAAACTCCTTATTTTAAATGTTTACTTGTAGCATATTATACTACTATTATTGTTTATAGTAAAAATATGTTACAAAATAATAAAATCAACTACTTTATTGAATTATGAAATATAATTTTCTTGGAAATACCAATATTAAAGTTAGCCTTATTTGTCTAGGGACAATGACATGGGGTGAGCAAAATACTCAAGATGAAGGGTTTCAGCAAATGGATTTTGCTTTCGAAGAAGGAGTTAATTTTTTCGATACAGCTGAATTGTACTCTGTGCCGCCAAGAAAACAGACTTGGGGATCAACAGAAAAAATAATAGGAAACTGGCTCCAAACAAAAAAAAATAGAGAAAAGGTTATTATAGCTACTAAAGTAGTTGGTAGATCAGGTATGAAGTGGTTTAGAAATAAAGAAACGAGATTAAACAAAGAGCAAATTAATGAAGCTATCAATGGAAGTTTAAAGCGATTAAAGACTGATTATATTGATCTCTATCAACTTCATTGGCCTGACAGAAAATCAAACTTTTTTGGAAAATTAGGTTATAAATATGAGGAAGAAAATGACTTCATTGAAATTAAGACACAATTAGAAGTCTTAGATGAAAATGTTAAGAAAGGTAAAATTCGGTGCATAGGCTTGTCTAACGAAACGCCTTGGGGATTAATGAAGTTTTTATCAGTTTCTGAAAAATACAATCTTCCAAGAGTTGTTTCTGTTCAAAATCCATATTCACTATTAAATAGGAGTTATGAGGTAGGTATGGCAGAAATTTCAATAAGAGAAAAATGTGGATTATTAGCCTATTCTCCTCTAGCTTTTGGAATGCTAACTGGAAAATATGATAATGGAGCAAAGCCTGACGGAGCTAGATTAACTCTATATGCAGATATGTATACAAGATATACAAAACCTAAAGGTCTTAAATATTCTGAAAAATTTAATAGTCTTGCGAGTCAAAATGGTTTATCCCCAACTGAGATGGCCCTTGGGTTTGTTAATTCACAAAGGTTTGTTACTAGCAATATAATTGGAGCAACAAACATTCAACAATTAAAAATTAACATAGATTCTCATAAAACTGTACTTTCAAAAGATGTCGTTGAGGAGATAGAGAGGATTCATGAAGAAAATCCATATCCTTGTCCTTGAACTAGTTCTTTTGCACTAAAAAAGTTGTTAGGATTACAATAGAAATTCCAAGCAGATTTGTCCAAGATATTTGGTCGTCCAAAATAATAACTCCTAAAATTGTTGAAAAAATTATTCTTGAGTAACCTAAGATAACAACCTTTTGTGTTAAATCATTTTTATAGGATTCAGTATTGAAAAATTGTCCTATCAATGCTGTCACAGTTAGGATTAAATACTTAAAAATTAAAAAATTATTATCAAAGATAATTTTGTGATTAAAGATAGTGAAAAAAATAAGCGAAGAAAAAAGTGAGTGATAAAAAAGTATAGTCATGGTTCTATCTTTTTTACTAAGGTATGAAATAGAAATTATTCCTCCAGAAACACAGATAGCAGAAAATAGTGACATGTACACTCCTAGGTGGCTATTTATTTTATCTGGGTTTGTAATTAAAATAATTCCAATAAAACCTAAGATAATGCAAAATAGAATGTGACTTCTCAGCTTTTCAGTAAAAATAAATGAAGAAATAATACATGTGAAAAAAACTTTAGAAAATCCTATAGTACTTGCTTGTGCTAAAGATAAATACATCAAAGATTTATAACCAAAGTACATTGCCAACATTCCACACAATGATCTAAATATATGTATTTTAATGTCAGCTGTTCTGAGAATTGTTTTAATTTTTTCTCTTTTATGAACCATTATTAGAAATAAAACTAAAGTTCCAAAAAAAGATCTGTAAAAAACAATATTTTCTATAGTGCTTTCTTGAAAAAGCAGTTTAATTTGAATGCCCAAAAGTGAAAAAAAAAAACAACTAATTATTTGGTAGTATGGGATTATTTTTTTCATTTTTTTTAAAATTAATCAAGGAAAGATTGTTGCAAATTATGATACCAGTGCCGCAAATTAGAGTGACTAAATCTACTTTTTCATTAAATATCATCAAACCTAAAATTGTTGTAAAAATTAACTTTGAAAAGTCGTAAGTCATTAAATTAGTTAATTTACTCATACTAAGTGCTTTGGTCCAGCAATAGTTACCTAACGTAGCTATAAATGCAATCGTAAATAACAAGATGTATAAATTAAAATCTTTAAACGGTGTCCAAACATAAATTGAAGGAATAAAGGTTATTGGCAACATGATTACGACCATACTTAACATCAGTATAGAAATTGATTCAGTTTCTGATATTTTTTTTACAAGTAGACCTGCAATTGCATGTGTTATAGCCGCAATTAAAGCCAGTATTACACCCATTTTAATTTCTAAATCAGGTCTTAAGATTATCATAGTCAATATAAAACCTATAATTAACATTAAGTTATTAAACTTTGAGGTTTTTTCTTTAAAAAATATAATTCCACCTAAATACATAAATAAAGGTGTGCTAAAACTTACAGCCATTGCTTGCGACAGTGGAATCATTGTATACGAACAAAAAAGAAGGATCATTGTGATACCACCAAATAGACCTCGCAAAAGAAGTAACTTTACATTGCTTTTCTTTTTAATCACCTTTTTTTTTCTCAATACAAAAGGAAGGATAAAAAGAATACTGAATAGGTTCCTAAAAAATGATTGCTCTATTGGATGAATATATTGTGCTCCAAATTTTATTAATGTAGCTAAAATTGAGAAAAGTAGGCAAGAAGATATTAGTAAGGTGATAGAAAACATTATTATTTTGAGTTATAGTGTCTTGCAATTTATTAATAGATATGTCAATAAAAATAATGAATTATTTTTTTCTAACAAAAACTCTCACACTGATAATATTTCTTTCAAAGTTCTCCATGATAGAAACTAAAGAATTAGAAAAATTTAATGACTGGAGTGCATATGCAGAGGGAGAGGGAAAAAATCTTGCATGTATGGCAGTTTCTAAACCAAAAACTTCGGAAGGCAATTATAAGAGAAGGGGTGAGATATTTGCAGTAATCACTCACTTACCTGGACAAAACAAGTGGAATGAATTTAGTATAATAACAGGTTATAATTATAAAGCTGATAGTAATCCTGAAATTACAATTGGAGACTCAAAGTTTCAACTGTTTACATCTGGCTCTAGGGCATGGAGTTTTAGTCCACCAGATGACGAAAAAATAATAAAGTTTCTAAAATCTTCTATGAAAATGAAAGTTATTGGAACATCAACTAGGGGTACAATCACAACAGATACCTACTCTTTGTTAGGTTTTAGCAAAGCGTATCAAAAAATTAACGAGGCCTGTAAAAAAAAATAAATAATTTTTATGAAAAAAAAAGATAAAGTAGTGCTAGCTTTCTCGGGTGGACTAGATACCTCAATAATTTTAAAATGGCTTCAAAATGAAAAAAATCTTGAGGTTGTTTGTTATACAGCTGACATCGGTCAGGGTGCAGAAATTACTCAAGCGAAAAAAAAAGCTAAACAACTTGGAGTAAAGCAAATTTATATTGAAGACTTAAGAGAAGAATTTGCAAGAGATTATGTTTTCCCAATGTTCAGAGCTAATGCCTTGTATGAAGGTTATTATCTATTAGGCACTTCAATAGCAAGACCATTAATTGCGAAGAAGCAAATAGAATTAGCAAAAAAAGTTGGAGCAAATTATGTTTCACATGGTGCTACTGGAAAGGGGAATGATCAAATTAGATTTGAACTAGGTTATTATGCTATGAACCCAAAAATCAAAGTTATAGCACCTTGGCGGGAATGGGAGTTTAAGTCAAGGAATGACCTAATACAATATGCAGAGAAACACCAAATTCCTATTCCTAAAGACAAAGTTGATTCTCCTCCATACTCCATGGATGCTAATTTATTACATACTTCATATGAAGGAAAGGTTTTAGAGGATCCCTGGGAATCTCCAGACGAATCAATGTTTACAAGAACTATATCATGCGAGAATGCTCCAAATAAACCATGCTTTTTAAAGATAAGGTTCAACAACGGTAACCCCATTTCAATAGATGAAAAAAACTACAATCCGTTTGAGATTTTTGAACAACTAAATAAGATTGGGGGGGAGAATGGTGTTGGAAGAATTGATATTGTTGAAAATAGATTTATTGGGATGAAATCACGCGGTGTTTATGAAACACCTGGAGGAGAAATTCTTTTAGTGGCAAGAAGGGCAATTGAAAGTATAACACTAGACAAAGCTACCGCTCACTTAAAGGACGAACTAATGCCAAAATATGCCGAGTTGATTTACAATGGTTTTTGGTTTTCTCCAGAAAGAGCAATGCTTCAAAAGTTGATTGATGAATCACAGAAGAAAGTAAATGGAGTAGTTAGGTTGAAGATATATAAAGGGAATATAATTGTTGAAGGTAGAAAATCAGAAGATAGTCTGTATTCTCCAGAGATGGCAACATTTGAAGAAGACGCGATCTATGATCAACGTGATGCCAATGGATTTATAAAACTTAATGCTTTAAGGCTCAAATTACTTAAGAATAGAGGATAAATTTGGAACCGGCTCATTAAATTGAGTGTAAGAAGCCAACAGGGTATTGAGCAACAAGCAAGCAATAGTCATTGGCCCAACACCACCTGGAACCGGTGTGATCTTTGCACATTTTTCATAACAATCATCATAATCTACATCTCCAACTAGTATTTTTTTCCCAGATTTTTCAATTCTATTAATGCCAACATCAATAATCATTGCATCCTTTTTTATCCACGAGGATTTTACCATTTCTGGTATGCCAACCGCTGCAACTAATATATCGGCATCCCTTGAAACTAACGAGAGATCTTTAGTCCTAGAGTGACAAATGGTTACGGTTGCATTCATTCCAAGAAGAAGGGCTGCCATGGGCTTTCCAACAATATTTGATCTTCCAATTATCACGGCATGTTTTCCCGAAAGATCATCAAACACTTTCTTCACTAAAATGCTACAACCTAATGGTGTGCAAGGAACCAAAGAATTTAATCCTGACCAAAGTTTTCCGACATTGTTGGCATGAAAACCATCTACATCTTTTTCTGGCGTTATTCTATCAAGGACTTTATCGGAATTGACATGATCCGGCAACGGAAGTTGTACAAGTATCCCTTGAACTTCAGTATTAGTATTTAGGTCATCGACAACCTTTAGTAGTTCTTCTTCACTAACTGTTTCATCTAATCTATGTTCAATTGAGTTGAATCCGACTTCTTTTGTTTTTTCAATTTTATTTTTTACATAAACTTTACTAGCAGGATTTTCACCTACGAGGACGACCGCAAGACCAGGTGTCTTTTGAGTTTTACTTGTTAACTTATCTCCAAAAATTTTTATTTTTTGTCTTATTTCTGAAGATACTAATTTTCCATCAATAATTTTTTTGTCCATTTTAAAATCCGTATTTGGTCATTATATACTGAAACGCTTCAATAATAATTATTAATATAACTGGCGAAATATCGATCGCACCTAAATTAGGAGTTATTTTTCTTATAACTCTTAAAGCTGGTTCTATCAATCTAAATAAAAAATCTATAATAATTGATATCAATGAATTTGAATTATTTATTACATTAAAAGAAATTAACATGTTGAGTATCACATAAATAATAATTGAATACTTATAAATTTGTAAAATTTGAAAAATAATGTATGCAAAAAAGTCAATAAAGTACATAATCTAGTAGAATCTATTATGAAATACCCAAGTTATCAATTAGATTTTGATTTTAGTAGACCATTGGACATCCAAAGAAATACAGACCTTGGAATAATCGACAATTGTATAACTAACTTTTCAGGCGATACCTATAGCGAATTATTTAAAAGACACCTTCGGCTCTTAGTTTTAGAACTGTATTTCTCATGGTCAGAATCAAGTTCGCAATTCTTAACTGTATCAATGTCAAAAAGAGGTTATAATTGCAAATCGAGATATAATCCAAATAGAATTTCCTCGTATTTAATTAGAATAGTCAATTATTTAAGGGACAATAAATATATTGAAGTTTATCCCGGTTTTTATGATTCAAAAACTAGAAAAAGCAGACGAACAAGAATTCGTCCATCAGAATTTTTAATAAATCATTTTCAAAGAATAAAAGATTTTAAAAACGAAAACTATAATCATCTCAAAAGGGAATTCATGTTTGTTTATGATAAGAATAATTTATTTGAATATAAAGATACATACGAGTCAGGAGAAATAAGAGGTATTATGAAATATTATAATACACTAATTTCAAAAACATTATTTGATATTCCTACATACGAAAATAATTATTTAACCAGGGGCGACAACAGAAAGCTTGTTATTTCTAAATACTCTACATCAAATTATTTATATGATAGATCATCGCCAAGCAAACCATTGATAAATGGATGTTGGTGGAATAAAATCGACTTGAAAATATTTTTGCAAATCAAAAATGAATTTACTATCAATAACAATTCAACTAGTTATTTGAATCTTCTAGATTTTTTTGGAGATTTTTTAAGTTTTATATCTAATACAAACATTGTTTTGCAGCCCAGATCTTTTTCAAGTGTTCTCAACTATGACCAATTGTGTTACTTAATAATAAAAAGTTTTAGATCAAAAAATTCTAACAGTTTTCTAAAATCAGTTTTCAACGAAAAAAAAAAATTAGATTTAGTTTCTTTCACTAATAATGAAATCAAAGATGCAATTTCAAATCATATTCTAAAAAATCAAAGAATCTCGGATTTTATTTTTAGATATAAAAATATTGGTTGGGATCAATTCACTTCTATTTTTTTTTATAATTTGATTAAGAAATTAAGTTCTGTAAATATACCAATTTACCTTGTAAGAGATAAGGTTTATTTTCCTACTTCAATGGAATCTATTGTACTTGAAAAATCTGTACAAATTCTGGAAAAAAAATTAAATATAAAATCAATAAATATTAACTCAAATAAATCTTTATCGATTGACTTTAAAAAAAGAGGTATATTTGGTAAATTTACTAAACCAAAGATTAAGTATTCAAAAAGATACTTAGATAATAAAAAATTTTTTGGAATAAATTAAATATGAATGAAAAGAAAATAGGAATAAATCAGTTAAAATTTAGTAAAGGAAAGAAGATTTATACAAAAGGAGATGTTGCTCACTTTGCTTACTATGTTCACTCAGGACGGGTAAATATATATAGCCCGGGTGGATTACTTTTGGGGAAAATTGGTGAAGGAGAAATTTTTGGAGAAAGAGGCCCATCACTCGAAGAATCTCGATCTGTGACCGCCGAAGCGGACACAAATTGCATTTTATACCCTATAAATGAGAAAACGTTAAAGAATAAGCTTACCGAAGCAGACCCTGTGGTTAGAGCTATTGTAAGAAGTTTGTTGATGAGATTAAATGATATAAACTTAAAAAGTGAAGATTTTTGGAGGAGTTTAAATGTGGTCACATCTCTTTCGGATGATAAGGACTAAAGAGTATTTTTTCCTTGTCTGTGTAGGGTGTTTTCTTCACCTTGTACCAGATTCCAAAAGTCTTTCATATAATTGTCACTGAATCTTTTAATGTTAAATTTTTTGTAGTCAAATTTGTTAATTATATTCTCGTCGTTCATGATGTCCTCTGCTATGCATTCGCCTAGAACCGGACAATATTTCATAGCTTGACCAGAACCCAAATTATGAAAAAGGTTTTTATATTTTGAATCTTTTCCTAAAATAAATCGTAGATCTGGGGTTATATCGAAAAATGATCTATAACCGGATGCATAAACTGTTTTATCAATATTTGAAAACCTTTTTTTGGAAATATCTTCGTAATTTTTTATTTGATTGTAGGCTAGTGATTGATTCATTGGTTCGTTTAGGTATTCACCTCCATTAACAGAGGTCAAATCGTTCAAAAAATTCTTAGCTATCTCATAAACTGATCTTTTCCTGGGTTGGTGTGCATGCATTTTATTTCCTCTCCAAGAACGAAAATAACACAAGTTTGTATAGTCAGCAATAATCGGATATTCGTATTTTATTTGTCTGGGGCTCTCCATCCAGTTCACAACCGAGACTGGTTCAATAGTGACAGGAATTTTTAAACCTATTTTAGAGAATAGTTGGGAACTCCATGCTCCAGTAGCATTCACAAAGTTTTTTGCGTTAATCTTTCCGTTGTTTGTAGTTAAACCTATAATTTCAGTTCCTTTAGTCAAGATTGTGTCAACTTCTGTTTTTTCCATCAGTTCNACTCCAATTTGATCTATTGCATTGTATAGGGTTGATCTTAAAATACTNGGGTCNAGTTGAAATGCCTCTGGTTCATAAAAGTANGATTCATCATTGTCTGTTAATAAAGTTTTTCCACACTTTTCAGTGGCAGAGGAAGTATCAATTTCTTCAAATGTCAAATCAATCTTCTTCATCCTGTCAGATAGTTGTTGCCAAACAGGATTCTCACCATCGGAATTTTTTTTTGCAATCCAGATGGCACCGAATTCGTCAAGCTCCATATCGATACCCCAAACTTTACTTAGATCTTTCCACATGTGAGAGCTCATAGAAGCCATAACTGAAGCGTCTGGATCTGCGTTGGCGGATCTAACAATACCTGAATGTCTTGAGGATTCTGCTGCACACAGAACAGCTTTTTCTAATAGACATACCTTGCCACCCTTCCCTTCTTCGTTAAGCTTTCTTTGAAGGGATATTGCCGCCGATGCACCGAGACAACCTCCTCCTATTACTACAGTATGAAACATAATTTCCTATTTAAAGCATGTAAATATTAGTATAAAAATGCAATATAATCTCTATATATTAGATTACAATTAGTTTATGAAAGTTTTAAAAAAAAAAATTACTGGAGAAGGTTGGAATGCATTGGTTTTGAATTTTGAAAAAAAAGATAATTATCCTGACTTGGTAAATCTTGTAGATAAATTTCCAACAAAATATCCTTTTTTTTTGGAAAGTTCCTCAAGAGGAAATGAAAATAATAGAAACTCGATAGTTTTCCATAAGCCAGAAATTATTTTAAAAAAAAATGATAAAAATGATTTTCTTCGAGAGTTTAATAAACTTTGGAATTCGAACAAGGTAAAGCAAGGGAAAACAAATTATGATAATAAACACATACCATTTTGCGGCGGTTGGTTTATATATTTAGGCTATGAAGTTGCAAAAGAAATNGAAACNTCAATAAAAATTCCAGATTCTCCNTATAAACTGCCTGATGCTTTTGCTGCCAGAGTCAACTCTGCAATTATCTTTGATCATGTTGAGAAGAAAATAATTTTAGTTACTGATAGTGAAAACTTTCTAAATGAAATAAATGATATGGAAGCAGACTTAGCTTCTTTAGATAAATTTGATGAAGANACAANTCACCGNGGNTNAATTAAAATACACTCTANAGGTACTTTTGATGAACATCAAAAACAGGTCCAGTCATGTATAGATTACATTTTTCAAGGAGAAATATTTCAAGCAAATTTATCAAGATTATGGAGGTTTAAAGTAGATGATAGCGTTTCAGATATTGATATATACAAGCAACTTAGAAATTCAAACCCATCACCGTTTGCTGGTCTTGTGAGATTTGAAAACAGTTCAATTATAAGCTCATCTCCTGAAAGGTTGATTTCGATAACAGGAGACCATATTCAAACAAGACCAATTGCTGGCACACGACCAAGAGGAGCCTCAGGTTTGATTGATATTGAATTAACTAATGAATTAAAAAACTCAGATAAAGAAAAAGCAGAACATTTAATGCTTGTTGATCTGGAACGAAATGATATTTCAAAGGTTTGTAAATCAGGAACAGTTAAGGTAGATGAAATGATGACAATTGAAACTTATGCCCATGTACATCATATCGTATCAAACATAAGTGGAGAAAAAAAAAAAGACATAATGCCTGGCGACGTAATTCGCTCAGTCTTTCCTGGGGGGACAATTACAGGATGTCCAAAGGTNAGATGCATGCAAATTTTAGGTGAACTTGAAAAACAAGGAAGGGGTCCNTANACAGGTTCTTTTGGGTATGTGACCCANAATGGAAATATGGATTTGAATATNTTAATAAGAACAATTNTAAAAGAAAAAAANGATATATATTTTCGTGCCGGAGGAGGAATAGTTGCNGATTCAATTCCGATGAGTGAGACGCTTGAAACAGAAGCAAAAGCAAATGGNATGTTAAAGGCNGTTGGGTCATTTAAANATGAGTAAATATTTATCCTTAATNAATGGAGAGTTTGAAGATAAGATTTCAGTTCTTGATAGGGGNTTNTCATATGGAGATGGTTTNTTCGAGACAATGNCATGGTGTTTCTTGAAAGAGGAAAATATNGTTGGGGTNGAATTTTGGAANAGACATGTTTCGCGAATAAGAAAGACTTGTATATTAATGAAAATTAAAATGCCGAGTTTAAGAATATTAAATGAATACAAAAATAAAATATTAAAAAAAGCGTTACATAGTGGAATTCATGATGGTGTTTTAAAAATAATTATAACCAGGGGTGTGGGTGGAAGAGGTTATAAATTCGATCAAAAAATTTTACCGTCAGTCATTTTTTTATGTTTTCCAAAAATACTTACAAAATATAAGGTGAAAAAAGAAATCAAAGTTACTTATTGTCAATCACCAATAACAGAAAACAAACAACTCGCTGGCTTAAAGCATCTAAATAGACTTGATTCTGTAATGGCAAGGGCTGAATGGGATGATAATTTTTATGAAGGTATCATATGTGACTCTCATAAAAATTTAATAGAAGGAACTATGACAAATATATTTTTTATAAAAAATAATAATTTATATACACCAAAAATTAATAAATCTGGTATTGGAGGTGTTATGAGACAAATTATACTTGAAAAGTCAAAATTTTTTTTTGAAAAGGTTACAGAGGTTAAAGTTAAAAAAGAAAGTGTTGTTTCTTATGACAGTATGTTTCTAACTAACTCTATAATAAAAGTTTTGCCAGTTAATAGTTTTGAAAAAAAAAAATTTTTGAAAGCGAAGCCATTATCAAGTTTGATAAGTTATTTTGAAAACGAAAGTTCAAAAGTAAAAAATCTCGAATTATCGTAATTTAAACTTTTCTTTTACATATTCGACATAATCTTGATCATCTTTTTTTATTTCAATTAATTCATTGATCTCTTTTATAGCTGTCGTTACTTTTTTATTTGTGATTAAAATTTCAATTAATAATTCTCTTATTTTTTTATCTTCTGGATACAGTTTTTTTGAAAATGATAAAAGTTTGACTGCACTCTTGGTTTGATTAGTATTTTTCTTTAAAATAGAATATTCTACTAATGCATTTTTATTTTGAGGATAATAGGAAAGTGCAGTTTTATAGTACATATCAGCTTTTTGAACGTACCCACTGATAACGCACGTTCTCGCAAGAATTAACCAGCCGTTAATGTCTTTGGGATTGTCCTCTAGTTTTTTTTCTAAAAACAATATAATCAGTTCAGGATCGATTTTTTTTAATTCTTCTGGATCTTTAATAACATTCTCAATATTTGCGACTAAATTGTTTTCGAATGTGAATGATTCTAAATTACCTTTTTTATAGTATATAACCCCTGTTGATATAAAAAAAAAAAAAAAGAGAAATATGAATTTGGCGAAGCTCATGTCATATCTTTTAAGATAAAAAGAAGTAAAAAAAATTAGAGCTAATATTATTACAAAAAATAGTAACATTAGTTTTTCCTAAAAAAGTAAAAAGTTAAAACAATAAAAAAACCTAAAGGCATTATCCATAATCCCAAGTTCTGAAACTTGAAGGGAGGAGAAAAAAGAACAAAATCTCCATAACGATCATGCACATAATTTAAGATCTCTTTTTTAGTTTGGCCAGCCAACAGCTTTTTCCTAACTAACATTCTTAGGTCCTTTGCGATATCGGCATTAGAATTATGAATATCTTCATTTTGGCAAACTAAACATCTAAGTTGTTTGCTTATCTCAATTGCTACTTTTTCCAAATTTTCATCTTTTAGCTTCTCATATGGTTCAATTGCAAAACTGTCAAAATAAAAAAAGCTTAATAGAAAAATAAAATATTTCATTTTAACTGCTCTAGGATATTCTCAATTTTTTTTTTGTCTTTCTTCATTAATGGACCTACGTGTTTATATTTCACAATTCCCTTTCCATCAATTATAAATGTTTCAGGTAGACCATAAACACCCCACTCAATACTAGCTTCACCATATGTATCCATCCCAATTTTTGAATATGGATTACCAAGTTCTTTTAAATATTTAGATAAATCTTCATGCTTGTTCTTTTTTGCTATACCATAAATTTTAGTATCTTTACTAAGTTCTAAAAGTTGTTTATGTTCAACTCTACATGGGGGGCACCAAGAAGCAAAGAAATTCAAAATTTTTACCTCTCTTTCTCGCAAATCTTTACTTGACAGACTCGAACCGCTAAAACTATTGATAGAAAAATTAGGAATCTCTTTTGTTAAAAGATTTGAAGGTATAATACTTGGATCGTCTTTTAAGCCTTGGTAAAAAACTAAAAAAAAAATGCGACAATTATAAAAATTAAATACTTCATCTTTTTGCAATTAAACTATTAAACCAAGAAAAAATTCCACCAATTGCTAGGAAGAAAACTCCGATCCATATCCAAATTGTAAAAGGATTATACCAGATTCTAGTCGTCCATTGGGTTTTGTTTTCATGCATATCGCCTAGCGCTATATATAAATCTCCGCTTAGTCTGGAATATATAGCAGCTTCGGTTGTAACTTGCTTTCCAGTATTATAAAATCGCTTTTCAGGCTTAAGAATTTTTAAAAAGGTTTCATCTTCTGTAATTCTAAAATTTCCCATTTGGCTAAGATAATTTGGTCCTTCTTTTTTTTGTACACCAAGAAATTGGACATTAAAATTCTTTATTTCTATAGATTCACCAACCGTTTGAAACTGAATTTTTTCTTCTTTTAATATACTACTCCCTGTTGCCCCTATAATAAGCAGACCAATACCGATGTGAGCTAGGACTTGAGCAATTATTTTTTTTGGAAATTTAGAAGATATTTTTTTTGATTTCATAAAATGTAATAGCTCAAAAAGAGAGCTTAAAATTATACACCCTCCTAAAATCAAAAAAATTATAGACAAAACAGGATCCTTATAATTTATATACCATATTGCTAAGGATAAGATTAAAAATGAAATTAGAAGTATTTTTATTCTATCAAGAATTAATATTATATCGTCTCTTCCCCACCTTATGAAAGGGCCCAAAATCATACCAAATACAAATGGAAACATTACAGGTACTAAAATTGAATTAAAAAAAGGAGCTCCAACAGAGATTTTTGAGTTAAATAATACACTAGAAAATAAAGGATAGATAGTTCCGACTAGTATCGTAAAAGCAAGTGATAACATAAATATATTATTCAAAGAAATCATACCCTCTCTTGAGATAACTTTTATCTTGAAGTTTTTAGGACTATATTCATAATTCTTAAAAAAATGAAAAAAACCATAAAAGGTTATTGAAGCCAAAAGTAGCAAGATATAAACACCCCTAGTAGGATCATTTGCAAAAGCATGAACTGAAACCAAAACTCCAGATCTTACTAGAAATGTTCCGAGAAGACTTAAAATAAAAGTAAGAATAGAAAGCACTATAGTCCAATTTATAAAAATTTTTTTCTTATCTGCAATTACGATTGTATGTAACAATGCCGAAGCAGTTAACCAAGGAAGAAGAGAGGCATTTTCGACTGGATCCCAAAACCAGAACCCACCCCACCCTAACTCATAGTAAGCCCACCAACTCCCAAGACCTATTCCACATGTCAAGAATATCCACGACATAAAAACCCATGGCTTTAAAATCTTAATAAAAACGTCTGATTTATTTGATAGAGCTACGATTGAAATAGAATAAATAATTGAAAAACCAACATAACCTAAATATAAAAAAGGGGGATGAATAGCTAATCCTGGGTCTTGAAGTAAAGGGTTCAGGTCTGCACCCTCTACAGGAGGTGGAAAGGATTTTTCAAATGGGTTGGAAGAAAATATTATAAAAGATGTCATTAAAAAACAAAGCCCGTTCTGAACTTTGAGAGTTTCATTTTTAAAGTTTTCTGAGGCTAAATTGCTTTTCGAAAATAAAAAACCAAAAAAAGTCATGACTAACAACCACAGAAGAATGGAACCCTCATGGTTGCCCCATACTCCTGTAAATTTATAAATCAGAGGAAGCTGACTGTTAGAATTTTTTGATATTACGTTGAGTGTGAAATCTGAATTAATAAAAGAATATGCCAAGCAGACAAATGAAACGAGAGTAAAAAAAAATATAAGGTCTGCTATCTTAATTTGTGAAATTGAAAAAAAATTGCTTTTAAAGTTCTTAATNCAAATTTCAAAGAAACTTAAACTTGAAGCAATTAAAGTTAATGTTAAAAAAATGAAACCAAATTCAGACGCCATTTTTACTTTCCTTTATTGAAGGAATATTTTTGATTTCCGGTGGCATATAATTTTCATCGTGTTTTGCTAAAACAGTAGTTGCTTTAAAAATTCCTCCACCCTCAACAATACCCTCTACAACAACACCCTGACCTTCTTTAAACAAGTCAGGAAGTATTCCTACATATAAAATCAATATCTCTTTATTATAGTCAGTTATAATAAATGAGATCTCCTCCAACTTTCTTCCATCTATTTCTTTAATTTTTTTTCTTAAGCTTTTATTCTTCACCATACCACCAACTCGAATTTTTTTACTTTTTTCAAAAGATTTTTCAAAAACTTCGGACGGTGAATAAAAAAAAATAAGATTTTCTCTTAAATTACTTAACAAAATAAAGAAACCTAAAGAAATCATGACCATTAAGAGAGTCAAGGTTAAAAATCTTTTATTTTTTTGTTTCATTTTTAGAAAGAATTGCAAATTCTTTTTCGAGTTTTTTTGTTTTCATATTACTTAAAAAAAACATAAGAAANAGAATTAGAAACACAATGAAATATGAAAAACAAACATAGGTAAAATGATCACCAGAATCTAAAAAATTTGAAAAATATTTCATTGATTAACCCTGTTAAATCTAATCACATCAATNTTTCTTTGAATGATTTCAGCCTTNATTCGCATTAAAAGAATTGAAAAAAAGAAAAATAATAAAGATANAGTCATAATCAATAGTGGAGTTAACATTGATTCATCAATNGACGGAGAAGAAAATTTTGATATNCTNGCAGGTTGNTGTAAGGTNTTCCACCAGTCAACNGACCATTTTATTATAGGTAAATTNACAATTCCAATNACAGCTAATATTGAAGCATANNTATCACCTTTNGTTCGGTCTTCATATGACTGAGTGATTAAAATAAGTCCAAGGTAGATAAAAAGCAAAACTAATTCGGAAGTCAACCGAGCATCCCAAACCCACCAAGTTCCCCAAGTTGGTTTTCCCCAAATTGACCCAGTTAAAAGTGTTGCAAGAGTGAAAGATGCTCCAATAGGTGCACTGGCTCTGGAAATAATATCAGCTAAGGTATGTTTAAAAACAATAGAGAAAAGAGAACAAACTGCGATAATAGAATAAATCATTAGAGAAAACCATGCACAAGGTACATGAATATACATAATTCTTACAGTTTCACCTTGAAGATAATCTGGAGGACTTTTGAAAAAACTATAGAAGAGACCAAATATAAGAAAAAAAAGTGACAAACTTAAGAAAACAGGCTGAAATTTTCCTGCAAATCTTTGAAATTTCAATGGGTTGGCGAATTTAAAGATCATCTATTAATCTCCCTCATAATTAATCTGCTTGTCAATAGACTAATTGGTAATGTAATAAAAAAAATTCCAATTAAAATTAAAAAATTNTTATCATANANTTTATTTTGATTGTGACCCATAGAAGTGGTNAAGATAATTATAGGAATGTAGAATGGAAAAATAATTATAAATTGTAGGATTTTATTGCTTTTTAANTGGATAGAGAAAAGAGATGCAACAAGAGAAATCAATATTAAACTTGGACTTGCAAGAAAAATACTCATGAAAAGTGATAACGAGTCTGTGAGACTAAGTTTGAAAAAAATTGATGAAATAGGGACTAAAAATAACGACGGAACAATTATCATTAGCCACATTACAATACTTTTCGACAAAATTATCATTTCCTCGGGATATCCAAGAAACTGCAATTCCTTCAAACTTCCATCTAAATAATCATTATATGTAAAATTTTCGCTAACAAGCATAATTGAAAAAATAAGGATNACCCAAATTATTGGTTTGTAAATCATTCCTANCTCAATTGGAATAGAGCCNAAAGCAAAAACAAAAATNAGAATTGAAATTAAGAAGAATGAAGAAAAAGAAATGATAGTAAAAAAATCTTTAAAACCAATTTTTAATTCTCTTTTAAGTAAATTCCAGAAATCATTAATCATTAAATTTCTTCCCATTTGTCAAATTTAAAAACTTTCCTTTCAACTTTTTTATGTAATTTGTTTAGATAAGTTTTTTTTGCCTTATTTATTTTTACGTCAAGGTGAGTTGAAAGCAAAACAGATCCTCCTGATTTTGAATGTTTTTCTATTAAACTTTTAACCTTCAGAGAAGATTTATTATCAAGACCATTAAAAGGCTCATCTAGGAGCCATAAAGAATTTCTAGACAGCAATAATTTTGATAGTGATACTTTTTTTTTTTGACCGTGAGACAAATGTCCTACTTTGATATTTGTCATTGGTGATAAATCAAAATACTTTAAATTATTAACTACTTCCTCTTTAGAAAAATTATTATTTGATAAATGTAACCAATTTTCAATATTTTCCATCACCGTTAAATTGTCTTTGAGAGCATCTTTATGTGGAATATAAGTGAAGAATTCTCTTTTGAGCTTAAACAATTCGAAAGTTGCCCTATTATGAATTTTAATTTCTCCATTAGTAGGTTGAAGGATTCCAATTATTAGATCAAAAAGTGTTGTTTTTCCCACTCCATTGTTGCCAATCAAAATCATTATTTGAGATTTTTGTATTTTTAAACTAAAGTTATCAAAAATTAACCTTTTATTTCTGGAAAAGTAGACTGATATAATTTCTAAAACCATGCAATTATTTTTTTTATATTTATAATAAACATTAGAGAAGAAAATGAATCTAACAACTAATAAATTTATTGATACTTTAAAAATTGAAAGAAAAGCATTTGATATTGTCAGTTTAGAGAAAGCTGAAAAATTATTAAATTTTGAATTAGAAAGTTTACCATTTTCTTACAGAGTTCTTCTTGAGAATTTAATTAGAAAAAAAGATGAACTTCACATAAGTGAAAAAGAAATAAATAACTTAATAAATCAGAAAACTGGAGAGGAGATTCTATTTTCCCCAAGTCGTGTTTTAATGCAGGATTATACTGGAGTTCCTGCTGTTGCAGATCTAGCCGCTATGAGAGACAAAGTAAAAAGTAAGGGTGAAAATCCAGAAAAGGTTAATCCTGTTGTACCTGTAAGTTTGATAATTGATCACTCAATTAATGTTGATAGTTCTTCAAGACACAATTCTTTGAATTTAAATGTTAAGAAAGAATATGAAAGGAACTTTGAGCGATATAAATTATTAAAATGGGCCCAAGGTTCGCTTAAAAATTTTTTTTTATTTCCACCAGGTTCAGGAATATGTCACCAAATTAATNTTGAATTTTTGGCTCAAATAGTAAATTTAAAAAAAAATCTTCTTTTTTTAGATTCGGTTGTAGGCACTGACAGTCACACTACAATGGTGAATGCTTTATCAGTTCTTGGTTGGGGTGTGGGTGGAATTGAAGCGGAGGCTGTAATGTTAGGACAGCCAATATCAATGCAGATTCCAGAAGTCGTAGGGGTAAATTTAATTGGCAAATTAAAAGATGGACTCACAGCAACAGACCTTGTTCTAAATATAACCGAGAGATTGAGAAAATTGGGCGTGGTTGGCAAATTTGTAGAATTTTATGGACAAGGATTGAATAACTTGAGTTTATCCGAAAGATCAACAATTTCTAATATGGCACCAGAATATGGAGCTACCTGTGGTTTTTTCCCAATAGACCAAGAAACTCTTGATTATTTAAACATAACTGGAAGAGCAAAAAAACACATTAAAATTGTTGAGTCATATGCAAAAAAACAGAAAATATGGAGAAACGGTGATGAAAAAATTAANTATAACAAAAAAATAGATATATTTTTAAATAAAATTGAACCCTGTGTTTCAGGACCAAAAAGACCACAAGATAGAATAAATTTAAGGCAAGTTGCTAAAATATTTTCTGAAACTTTGGAAAATAAAGAAAAGTCATACGTTAAAAATAACGATAAATTATCACACGGCAAAGTTTGTATTGCAGCTATAACAAGTTGTACGAACACTTCAAACCCTTCAGTTTTGATCATGGCTGGTTTAATTGCTAAAAGAGCAATTAATTTAGGATTAAAAATTCCTTGGTGGGTAAAAACTTCCTTTGCGCCAGGAAGCAAAGTTGTGNATAAATATTTAAAAGAATCAAANTTGATGGGATTTCTTGATCAATTAGGATTTAATATAATAGGATATGGTTGTACTACTTGTATAGGAAACTCAGGNCCACTTGATAAAAAAGTAAGTGATNAGATCNTAAAAGAGGATCTTAATGTATGTAGTGTTATTTCNGGAAATCGAAATTTTGANGGCAGGATTCATCCTTATATAAAATCTAATTTTCTTGCATCNCCACCTCTTGTCGTTTTATANGCGTTAGCTGGAAGAGTNGACTTAGATATAAAAAACGATCCTTTATGTAATATAAATGGAAAAANTATCTTTTTTAAAGATTTATGGCCATCAAAATTTGAGGTCGAAAANATTCTAAAGAAATCTATTAAGNGNGGNTTTTANGAAAAAAATTATTCTGATATTTTCAAGGGCGANATNGAATGGGAAAAACTTAATGTTAAAAAATCTTCGACATATGAATGGTCTCTTACGTCAACATATATAAAAAAACCCCCATTTTTAGAACAAGAAAAAAATGATATCGATGTTGATTTGAAAGCCAGACCATTACTAATTTTAGGCGATTCAATTACGACTGACCACATATCTCCGGCTGGAGTAATAAAAGAAAATAGTTCAGCAGGAAAGTATTTAAGTGAAAGACAGATTAAAGAGGATCAATTTAATTCTTTTGGTTCAAGAAGAGGTAATCATGAGATTATGACAAGAGGAACATTTGCTAATATAAGGATTCAAAACAAAATTGTACAACAATCAGGGGGTTATACGAAACATTTTCCNACAAAAAACGAGGGAGAAATTTACGAAATAGCAAAAAAATATAAAGAAGAAAATGTGCCGCTTGTTGTTTTAGCAGGAAAAGAATATGGAACAGGATCGTCAAGGGATTGGGCAGCTAAAGGTACAAGACTTCTTGGAATTAAAGCTGTAATTGCAGAGAGTTTTGAGAGAATTCATAGGTCTAATTTGGTTGGAATGGGAGTCTTGCCATTGCAATTAGTNAGTTGTGATTTAGANGATTTNAAATTNGTTGGTGNNGAAATTTTTAATTTAGGCAAACTAAGNNAGTATTTAAATGAACCAAATGTAAAAAAAGAAATTAAAGTGGAGCTAGAGAACGGAAAAATTNTTTACATTGAAGTTTTATCAAGAATAGATACTGAAAATGAAATTAAATATTTTAAAAAAGATGGAATTTTACCCTATGTTTTAGATAAAATTTAAAGAAAACTCTAAAATTGATGAGGAAAAAAAAAATTTCAGCCTATCTAGGCCCTACTAATACTGGAAAAACCTTCGCAGCAATACAAAAGCTGTATAGCTATAATTCTGGGGTTATTGGTTTTCCATTACGTTTGTTGGCTAGAGAAAATTTTGAAAAAGCTAGAAAAATATTTAAAGATAATCTCGTGGCATTGATTACGGGTGAAGAAAAGATTATTCCAGAAAATGCAAAATATTTTTTTTGTACAGTTGAGTCAATTCCAGAAAATCTAAATTTTGAATTTGTTGCAATAGANGAAGTCCAAATGGCTTCAGATTATGATAGGGGATACATATTTACTGAAAAAATTTTGAANATGCATGGAACCAAAGAAACTCTTTATCTTGGTTCNCAAAGTATGGAAAAAATATTAAGAGAGATTTATCCTAATATTATAATTAATAACAAACCACGCTTGTCAAGATTATCATTTATTGGATACAAAAATATTACTAGATTACCAAAGAGATCTGCTATAATTGCGTTCTCTCAAATAGATGTTTACGAAATAGCGAATAAAATTAAACAGTCACACGGTGGTGTCTCGGTGGTTTTGGGTGCCTTATCACCTGATGTAAGAAATGCTCAAGTTAAATTATTTGAAGAAAGGAAAGTAGATTATATAGTTGCAACAGACGCTATTGGTATGGGNTTAAATTTAGATATTAAAAACATTTTTTTTTCANGTCTTAAAAAATTTGATGGTTTAAACGAAAGGTTTTTGNGGTTGGACGAAATNTCACAAATTGCCGGTAGAGCAGGAAGGTTTTCGAATGANGGCTTCTTTGGTACTACTTGTAANTTAAAAAAATTAGATAANAATATTATTAATTTTGTTGAAAANTATGAATATACAGAAATAACAANAATTTTTTGGAGAAACAAAAAACTNTCCTTTACATCNCCTGAGGATTTATTNAAGTCTCTATCAAAATATCCTCAAGAAAATTATTTCAAGTTGAAGAAAAATGGAAATGANCATAGATATTTAAGAATTTTTTTAGAGGATAANGTCNTTAAAAAAANTGTATCAAAATTTTATAATCTTAAAAAACTTTGGGANGTTTGTAGTATNCCTGACTACTCAAAAAATCTTGATGAATATCATACAAGATTTCTNAAAAAAGTTTTTACATATTTAATTAGTGAGAAAAATAATATTCCTGATGAATGGGTTTATATTAATCTGAAAGATATAAAAAAGTATTCTAGCAAAATATCAGAATTAAATTATAAAATATCGCAGGTTAGAATTTGGTCTTTTATTTCTTTTAAAAGAAATTGGATAGAAAGTGAAAATAAGTTTCAAAATAAGGTTAAAGAATTAGAATTCAATCTTTCAAAAAAATTACACGAAGAGTTGATATCACAATTTATTGGTGAATTTAAAAGTATTGAATTTACAGAGCATACCCAACTAATACAAAAAAAAAATATAGTCAGATTAGAGAAAAGAACTATATATTTTGGTCAACAAAAAATTGGATTCATAGATGGATTTAATTTTAAAATTAATTCCACTTTTAAGTATAGTAAAAATATTTTTAATAATAAAATTTTAGAAGAAAATCTAAATTTTATTAGCTCTCAAATAAAAAATAATTTTATTAAGGCTAAATTCAAAGGTTTCGACTTTACTGTTGATGGTTCAATTACTTGGGAAAATCAGATTGTTGGAAAATTTATTAAGGGAAAAGAAGTATGCAATCCAAAAATAAAAATTTTAGTTGATAAGTATTTCATAAAGTTCNANGAAGAAATTNAAAAGAAATTGAANGATTATTTNATTTATAGAATGAAAANAGATTTGCCTTTTATAAATGAGATNAAAGAATGGAATACAAAAACAAATGCATCNAGAGCAATTAATTTTTCATTGATAGAAAATTTAGGACATTGTAAAAAGAAATTAATTAGCNNTTTTTTCAACCAACTCCAAACAAAGGAATTAAATGAATATAAAGCACTTGGATTCAGGGTTGGTATAATTTTTTTTTACAACAAATTTAANGGAAATANTTTTTTTAAACAGATGTTAATAAATATATATTTTAAAGATTTATTAGATAATTTTATTGAAGAAAAAATCTTTATTCTTAATGAAAGAAATAAGNTNTATTCCAAAATAACATTTTTTGAAAGGTTAGGCTTTTANCCNCTCAAGCTAAAAAAGAAAAACTTTCTTATTGAGTATAGCTATTTTGAAAATCTCTCAAGTCGGGTTTATTTTTTTAAAAAAAAAAAATCGGTGTTTAATCCTAATAATGAGTTTGAAAAGATTTTCTATAATAATCCAAAAAAAATTATCTAATTGAAATTGTATTCTAATTACCTTGAATAACTTCATTATCTGTTCTATATAAAGACCTATGGCATATGTTGTAAAGGATGCTTGTGTAAAATGTAAGTTTATGGATTGTGTGGAGGTATGTCCCGTAGACTGCTTTTACGAAGGCGAAAATTGTCTTGTTATTCACCCTGACGAATGNATTGATTGTGGTGTTTGTGAACCAGAATGTCCTGTAGAAGCNATTAGTGATGATNCANGTGAAGNTGCTNAAAAATGGCTTGANATAAANAGAGANTATGCTGAAAAATGGCCAAACATNAACAAAATGGGNACNCCACCTGAAGACAGAGANAACTGGAAAGANGTAAAGAATAAATTCGAAAAGCANTTTAGTCCTAACCCAGGTAAGGGTTCATAATAATTATCTTTANAATTTTGTTNATCTAATATATANTNCACAAAATTAATTTTATTGGAGAAANTTTGAAAAAAAAAGAACTAGAATTAGATATTGGAGACCTAGTAGTGTACCCAACTTATGGTGTTGGNGAAATNGAGAATTTTGATACNTATGANATTGATGGTGCTAATCAAGATTTNATTTTAATTAATTTTAAACAAGACAAAATGAAGTTGAGAATACCTAAAAGTAAAGCNTCNAGCTCTGGTTTAAGAAAACTTAGTAATAAAAATAGACTTTCAAAAGCTNTAGANGTTCTTGCAGAAAAACCNGCTATTAAAAAAGATATGTGGATTAAAAGAGCAAAAGAATATGAAAAAAATATAAATAGCGGAGATCCAGTTTTAATAGCAGAAGTAGTAAGAGATTTGCACAAAAAAGAAGACTCTCTAGAACAACAATCATACTCAGAGAGACAGATTTATCTAACCGCTCTAAACCGTTTAAGTAATGAATATGCAGCAGTTCAGAATCTTGAGAAAAAAGAAGCTAAAGGTAAATTAGAGGAACTATTAAATCAATAGATAATTTTCAGCTTTCTCTCGGTGTCTAATTGCCTTTCATCAAGATTATTTATCGTGTTAAATATCTTCTCAGAGTGTTTTGATTGAATATTTAGTTTGTTGATCAGTTCTTCTTTGTAATCTGGCTTGGGTGATGCAGTTATGATTTTTATTATAGGAGGTTTTAATCTTTCTAGCTCCGTGTCATCAATACCAGAAAAAGAATAAACAATGTCATCAAATTTTCGTCTATACTTTTGAATTTCTTTGTCATCGGTAATAAGTAAAAACCTGTAAATCAAACTTTCTTTATTTTTAAGNAATGCAACGATAAAAGTTTTTTTATCTTTTTTTACTTTTGCTTTAAATACTGAAAATTGATTATTGGTGAATAATTCAGCNTTTTCAATCTTCTTTTTTGNGACTCTAATCCATTTTTCNAGATAATTTGANTCATTAANTTCTTTGGTTTCATCAAGATCAAATACTATTTTTGTTTTATCATTTGAAGAGCCTATAAGCGCTTTCGGGTAATTTAAAAAGTAAAAATCTTCATCAAAATTAAATTTTATCTTCAATGGTTTGTGTATAAATGTATTTTTTAAAAAAAATCCATCTTCAGTTTTGTGACCATAAGAAATACCATCAATTTTTTTAAGGAAGATGTCCTTACCAACTATTGGATTCAAAGGAATTCTCCCTTTATAATTTGAAATAACTTCATTNACTCTTTTAGATGAATTTGGATGAGTTTTTAGAAGCTCTGANACATTTTCATCTATTTTGAGAATTTTCCTTTGCATAATAGAGTATCTTTCCATCAATGAAAGAAAGTTGGCCATCTCTTTAGGGTCAAAACCAGCTCTAGTCATATATCGTACTGCTAATTGATCAGCTTGGTATTCCTGAGATCTTGAATATGAAAGAAGAAAAAGTTGTGCTGATTGTCCTAAAAGATTGTTTACAAAATTATTTTTTGACAAAACACTCAATACTTGAAAAAGCACTTTTGTACCCACTGTTTTAGTGTATCTTTTTGCTGTATGTCTTGCTGTAATGTGCCCAATCTCGTG
This sequence comes from Pelagibacteraceae bacterium TMED65, assembly GCA_002167215.1. The sequence continues at coordinate 16,535 of NHDS01000013.1, read as the reverse complement.
AGCAATCACTCCAGCAAGTTGAGCCTCATTTTGACACAAATATATCAATCCCCTTGTTAAATAAATATAACCCCCAGGNAGAGCAAATGCATTTATGATCGGAGTATTCAGTATTGTAAATTTAAATTCTTTATCTGGTAGTTCTGAGGTGCTAACAAGAAAATTTCCTAAGCTGTCAATATAGTTTTTAATTTTTAAATCTTGATATTCACCTCCAAATTGTTCCAATATTTTTTGATGTTCGCTTTTTCCAATTTTATCCTCTTCTTCTGTTGACATTAAATTAATTTCATTTCTTCCTGTAGCTGGATTATTCTGACAACTGTAAAGTGTAAGACATGAAGCAAGAAAGCAAACAGATAAAAAGTAATAATTAATTTTATTTTTCATGATTAGATGATAGTTTGTTTAAACGTTATTGTAAAAAATAAATGAGAAATTATTTGGGCATTTTTGGTATAATTATACCTTTGACTTTTGTAAGTGGAAATTTATTGGCTAAAGACAATAAAAATAGGATTGCTTTAGGAGGAGGTATATATAATTTTATGAAACATGGAAGCGATAATTTCAATCAATCATCAGTTGCTTATAATTTTGAATATTTTTCAAGAAAAAAAGCATTCGGTTTTATCAAGCCTTTTATTGGGTTCCTTGGAACAGACGAAGATGCATATTATGGTTATTTTGGCCTTTCGACAGATTTATACTTTTTGAAATGCAAATGCTTTCTTTTATCACCAAGTCTTGCCGCGGGAATTTACGAGGATGGTGACCAAATTAGACTGGGACATACATTAGAATTTAGAAGTGGAGCTGACATTACTTACAGATTTAAAAATAATGTTAGAGTAGGAGTGGGTGTTTTTCACATATCAAATGCAGGATTGGGATATAGAAATCCAGGTTCTGAGCAATTAATCTTTAAATATCATATTCCATTTTAAATTTATGAAAACAGTATTCCAAATATTTTTAGTTTTGTTTGTTTTAGCGAGTTTTGAGGCAAAATCAAAAGACTCGTCTAGATTTTCAGTTGGTCTTGGAATATTTAATTATATGGAGGATGGTTCTCCTCCTCATAATGATCAATCTGGTATGATGAATTTAGAAATTCACAGTGGGAAAAAAATGTTTAATTTGATCAAACCTTTTGTTGGTTTTTTAGGAACAAATGAAAATGCATATTATGCATATGGTGGATTTGGGATAGATGGTTATTATGGTAAGAAAAAAAATTTCGTTGCCACACCAAGTCTAGCATGTGGATATTATAAAGATGGTAATGAAATAAAAGCTGGAAACCCATTAGAGTTTTACATAGGAATTGATATTTTTTATAGATTTAAAAATAATGCCAGAGTTGGAGTGGGAATTTTCCATATCTCAAATGCTGATAGTGGCAAAAAAAACCCAGGCTCAGAAACTTTAGTCTTGAAATATCAAATACCAATTGGAAAGTAAGGGAGGGTCTTATAGTTAAACTGGATATAACAAATCCCTCCTAAGGATTAGTTTCTGGTTCGAACCCAGATAAGATCACCAAAAAATATGAATAAAGAAGTAAAAGATTTTTTTCACACTCAGATACTTGAACATCAACAAATAATCGAAAAGGTGAGAAATAACTTGCAAGATAATTTTTTAAATTTGGTAGAAATTTGCTGCAATGCAATAAAACAAGATAATAAAATCATTTTCTTTGGAAATGGTGGTAGTGCCTCAGATGCCCAACATTTATCTACAGAATTGACAGTAAGATTTTCTAAAGACAGAAAGGCAATACCAGCTTTATCACTTGTAACAGATACTTCAACCTTGACTGCTATTGCTAATGATCTGGGCTTTGAAAAATTATTTGCAAGACAATTAGAAGCACTGGGTAGAGAGGGAGATGTGGTAATTGGTATTTCAACTTCTGGAAAAAGTAAAAATGTGTTAAATGGGTTGAAATATGCAAGTGAAAATGGGATGAAATCAATAATTTTTACGGGAAAGAATACAAAGAATATTGAAAAGATTACTGATGAAATTATCTCTATACATGCAATGAATACTTCAAGAATACAGGAAAGTCATATTCTTATTGGTCAAATGCTTTGTAATGCCATAGAATTTCGACTAAACCTTTGCCCACTGGTTAAAGAGGAGAGATAAATCAATGAAAACTTTCGAAAAAATTAAATATAAAAGATTAATTTTATTTTACTTATTGTTTTTTATTATTCCATCCTGCAAATTCAATCAAAGTTATTTTCCTCACAAAGAAGGGAAACAAATCATTTATGAAGTTTTTTTTCAAGACAAAGAGAAAAAAAAAAGTAACTTTAGACAAAGTTTTTACTTTTTTCCTCGAATGAAGAATGCGATTCCTGTGTTAAAAAACGACGGAGAATTAACATTTTACGTTGTTCAAAAAAATGGAATTGAAAAAAAAAGTATCGATGAGTTCATGTCAACGGAAGTAAGTAATACAAAGTCTGAAAAAAATGCAGATTTATTGATAGCTTTTCCAATTTCAATGGGAACAGAGTGGGAGACAAACGATAAAACAACACTTCAAATGAAACTGGGTTATGATAGAATCTACGATACAAATCTTCCCTTTAGGCTAACTAATAAAATTACTGAGGTTAATAAAACAATTAGCATTAAAGGAAAAAAAATAAAGAACTGCATAAAGATTTCTAGTTATGGAAAAACTAGTTATAATCCAGGTCCTCCCCTGGACAATATAAATATTGAAGTTTTTTCAACTAGTTGGTTTGCTAAAGATTATGGTCTGGTTAAATATAAAAGAGAGGAAAAATCAGATTCTGAAACAATGGGAAAAATTATTTACGAAAAAACTATGTTAATAAGCGACTAACTAACTATATAATATGTATAGGTTTGATTAATTAAATGAGAATGTTTAAAAAAATTAAGTCAGGTCTTTATGACCCCAAAAATGAGAAAGATTCATGCGGAATCGGATTCGTCGCTAATATTTATGATATACCATCAAGAACTATAGTTGACAACGGGCTCAGGATTCTTGGCAACCTAACCCATAGAGGCGCAGTAAGCGCAGACCCTAAGGCTGGAGATGGTGTTGGCCTACTAACTCAGATTCCTCACCAGTTCTTTCAGAAAGAGTTGTCGAATGACGATATAATATTGCCCAGACCCGACGATTATGCAATTGGAATGCTTTTTTTACCTAGAGATAAAGAAGAAAAGGCATATTGTATCAAAACAATAGAAAAACATTTAAATAAACTTAAACTTGAAAATTTATATGTTAGAGAGGTTCCCACGAATACTTCTGTTCTTGGCGAATCAATTAAAGAAAATGAACCATCTATTGTCCAGATCTTTATAAAACAAAGATTTCAGGCTAGTAAAATTAACGAGTTTGAACAAAGGTTATTTATAGCAAGAAGAAGAATTGAAATCGAATTAAAATCTTTCGATTTTTACATTTCATCGTTATCAAGTAGAACAATTATATACAAAGGTATGATAATGTCGGATAGTCTGAGTGACTATTATCAAGACCTAAAAGACGATATGTTCATTTCTTCCATTGCAATTGTTCATCAAAGATTTTCAACTAATACTTTCCCTAGCTGGGAACTTGCACAACCATTCAGATTTTTATGTCATAATGGTGAAATAAACACTCTAAGAGGAAATGCTAATTGGATGAATGCCAGAGCTTGTGTGTCAAATTCAGAAATCTTTCTCAAAGAATTCCAGAATCTTAATCCTTTAATTTTTGACGGGTTGTCCGATTCTGCAGCATTTGACAATGCCTTGGAATACTTGATCATGGGTGGCTACGATATTGAACACGCGATGATGCTATTGATACCAGAAGCGTGGGAGAAGAATGAACAAAACTCAACTATAAAGGACTACTACGAATATTACTCCAACTACATAGAGCCATGGGATGGACCAGCTGCGATGTGTTTCTCTAATGGAAAGAAGATTGGCGCTATCCTGGATAGAAACGGTTTGAGGCCTTCAAGATATATCCAAACTGAAGATGGCATGATTCTCCTAGCATCTGAAATGGGTGTGCTCGATATTGACCCTAAGACTGTAGTCAAAAGGTGGAGGTTAGAACCTGGAAAAATCTTCTTAATAGATTTGGTTGAAAAAAGAGTTGTTAATAACGACGATATCAAACTTAAACTATCCAAGAAATTTGACTACAAAAAATCATTAGATAGAAATCAAATTTTTTTAAATGAATTTAAGTCACCACAAAACCTTAAGTGCATAGAGAAGCAAGATTTGGTTAAATATCAAATAGCTTTTGGATACAATAAAGAAGACGTTAATTTTTTCATTGAGCCAATTGTAAAACTTGGTATTGAACCAACAGGTTCAATGGGTACTGATACACCTATTTCTCTTCTTTCAGACAATTCAAAACTTCTGTTTTCTTATTTTAAGCAATGTTTTGCTCAGGTTACAAATCCACCAATTGATCCAATAAGAGAGGAGTTAGTTATGTCACTGGATATGGCATTAGGAGAAAAACCAAATATCTTTGACACACCAGAAGAAAATACAAAGGCAAGACTTGAAATTAAACAACCAATTTTGACTAATAATGAAACACAAAAAATAAAACAGCTTGAAAAATTTACAAGAGGAAAAATTAAGGCAGCAACAATAGATATACTTTTCAAAAATTCTGATAATTCAAATGAGTTAAAGGACAGCTTGGAAAGAATTTGCTTTGAAGCCAAATCATTAATATCAGATGGTTTCAATATAATAATATTATCAGATAGAAATATCTCTAAAGTTAACGCTCCTATCCCCTCTTTATTAGCAGTCTCAGCAGTTCATCACTATTTGATTAAACAGGGATTAAGGATGAAAACGAGTCTTATTGTAGAAACTGGTGAGGCTAGAGAGTTACATCACTTTGCGGTGCTTGTTGGTTATGGCGCAGAAGCCATAAATCCCTATCTAGTATTTGATACGATATCAAGTCTGGTTCAAAAAAAGGATTACGAAGTTTCTCAAAAAAACTTTATTAAAGCTTCTGGTAAAGCTATTCAAAAGATTATGTCTAAAATGGGAATTTCTACTCTCAAATCTTATTGTGGTGCACAGATATTTGATGCAATTGGAATATCTGAGGAGGTTGTCAATGAATTTTTTCCTGGTACTTCATCCCTTATTGGTGGCTTAAGCCTGAAGCAAATTCAGGAAGAAACTTTAAAAAGATATGCTCAATGCTTCGACACTCAAAATAAAAGAGATTCGCTTGAGGAAGGAGGAGAATATGCATATAGGATAAGGGGAGAAAAACATGCTTGGTCACCATCAACTATTACCAACCTTCAGAAGGCAGTCAGAATAAATTCCAAAGATCATTTCAGAGAATTTTCTGAAAAAATTAATGATCATAACAAGTCAATGTATACAATAAGAAGCTTATTTGAGTTCAATAAAACAAAAAAAATACCTATAGAAAAGGTAGAGTCTGCATCAGAGATNGTAAAAAGATTNTCTACTGGAGCAATGTCATATGGTTCTATTTCTAGGGAGGCNCACACAACNCTNGCCCTGGCAATGAATCGAATTGGAGGAAAATCAAATACNGGNGAAGGNGGTGAAGANGCTGAAAGATTTGTTAAGCTTAAAAATGGTGACTCAATGAAAAGTGCCATAAAACANGTTGCATCTGGAAGATTTGGAGTAACTACNGAGTATTTAGTTAATGCTAAGGATATTCAAATTAAAATAAGNCAAGGNGCAAAACCTGGTGAAGGCGGACAACTTCCAGGGCACAAAGTAGACGACAAGATTGCAAGTGTAAGACATTCAACACCAGGGGTAGGCCTAATCTCACCTCCGCCGCATCATGATATTTATTCTATAGAGGATCTTGCACAATTAATATTCGATCTCAAAAACGTAAACCCTGATGCAAGGATAAGTGTGAAATTAGTTTCTGAATTTGGTGTTGGTGTTGTGGCNGCAGGTGTAACAAAATGTAAAGCAGACCATATAACTATAGCTGGCTATGACGGAGGAACTGGGGCATCACCGTTAACNTCAATTAAAAATGCTGGNACCCCNTGGGAATTAGGTCTTGCAGAAACTCACCAAACACTTGTAATGAATAAATTAAGAAACAGAATAGCATTGCAAGTTGACGGTGGACTTAAAACGGGAAGAGATGTTGTTATAGGAGCNTTGCTAGGTGCTGACGAGTTTGGTTTTTCAACAGCACCNTTAGTTTCAGTTGGTTGNATAATGATGAGAAAATGTCATNTAAATACATGNCCTGTAGGTGTNGCTACCCAAAANGAAGCTCTAAGAAAAAAATTTAAAGGAACACCTGANAATGTTATCAACTATTTTTTTATGGTTGCTGAAGAAGTTAGAGAGATNATGGCAAAATTAGGAATNAAGAATTTTCAAGATTTAATNGGNAANTCTGAACTTTTAGAAAAAAATAAAGCTATCAATCATTGGAAAGCAAAAGATATTGANTTGTCAAAAATACTTTANAAACCGCATANCAAGGAACNAANAGAAATTTATAACTCNTCATCTCAGNACCATTCTTTAGATTTTATACTGGATAAAGAGGTTATTAATGAAGTTACGCCAGTTATTGAAAAGCAAATCTCAACTATAGATATATATAAATCAATTAAAAANACTGATAGAAGTTTTGGCGCCATGTTATCAGGAAGGCTTGCTAGAAAATTTGGTCATCAAGGATTGCGCGAAGATTCAATAGTTGTAAATCTTGAAGGAACAGCTGGTCAAAGTTTCGGAACTTTCTTATCGTCAGGAGTAACAATATCTCTTTCAGGAGAGGCAAACGATTATGTTGGCAAAGGGCTCTCTGGTGGAAAGATTATTATTAAACCTTTTAGAAATTCACAATATGAATCAAATAAAAATATAATAGTTGGTAATACTGTCTTATACGGAGCAATATCAGGAGAATGTTACTTTTCAGGAGTGGCAGGAGAAAGGTTTGGAGTTAGAAATTCTGGAGCAATTGCCGTTGTTGAGGGAACTGGAGACCATTGTTGCGAGTATATGACTGGTGGTGTTATTATGGTTCTTGGTAATACAGGTGTCAATTTCGCCGCCGGAATGAGCGGAGGGATATCATATGTTTACCAAAATNCTGATACTTTTAAGAANAAATGCAATNTAACTATGGTAAATATTTCCAAAGTTAAAAAAACTAAACACATTCTTCCTGAAAAGCTNTTTGACAAGTATAATTTTCTTTTCAATGATGATTTAAGAATNAAAGAGATGTTGAAGAGGCATTACAACTCAACTGGGTCAATNATAGCAAAAAGAATTTTAGAAAATTTTGATGAAGAGCTTAAAAATTTTGTTAAGATTTTACCAATGGATTTTGAAAATGTGTTATCAAAAAGAATTGAAAATGAGAAAGATTTAAAGGTTGTAAACTTATGGCAAAAGTAACTGGATTCTTAGAGCATGAAAGAGTAGAAAGTTCTTCAATATCTCCAAATAAAAGACTTAAAAACTTTGAAGAATTTGTTTTACCATTCCCAGAAAGAATTTTAAATGAACAAGCCTCTAGGTGCATGGATTGTGGCATCCCCTATTGTCATGATTCGTGTCCAATCAATAATGTTATTCCAGAATGGAATAATCTTGTATATGAAAAAGATTGGAAAATAGCATTAGATGTTCTGCACTCCACTAATAATTTTCCTGAGTTTACAAGTAGAATTTGTCCAGCTCCATGTGAAGCAGCCTGTACCTTAAATATCGATGATAGTCCAGTGACAATAAAAAGTATTGAAAGGTCAATAATTGATAAGGCTTATGAAAATGGATGGCTCATTCCTGAAATTAATAACAACAAAACAAAGAAGAAAGTTGCAGTTATTGGATCAGGTCCAGCAGGTCTGGCGTGCTCTCAGCAGTTAGCAAGAGCAGGACATGAAGTAGTTTTATATGAAAAAAATGACAGAATTGGTGGGTTACTTAGATACGGTATTCCAAATTTCAAGATGGAAAAATATTTAATAGATAGAAGAATGGACCAAATGCGTCAAGAGGGGGTAAAATTTCAATGTAATGTTAAAATAGGTCAGGACGTACCAATTAATAAAATTCTTAAAGACTTTGATGCAATTGTTTTAGCCTGTGGATCTGAGCAACCTAGAGATTTAGATATTCCTGGTAGAGAGCTTAAGGGTATACATTATGCAATGGATTTCTTAACGCTTCAGAACAAAATTTGCGAAGGAGATAAAATTAAGTTAGACCCGGAATTCAACGCAAAAAATAAAAATGTTGTTGTAATTGGAGGTGGGGATACAGGTTCGGATTGTATTGGAACTTCAAATAGACAGGGTGCTAACTCAATAACTCAACTTGAAATACTTGACAAACCTCCAGTCAAAGAGGATAAAATGCTAACTTGGCCCAACTGGCCATTAAAACTTAGGACATCTTCATCTCATGAAGAAGGTGCAAATAGAAACTGGAGTGTTTCAACAAAGTTATTTGAAGGTGATGGAGAGAATGTAAAGAGCTTAACCTTAAAAAAAATTCATTGGGATAAAGATTCAAACGGTAAAATGTATATGAAGGAAAGTTCTGGTAAAGACTCAGAAGTTAAGATTAAAGCAGACCTAGTTCTCTTAGCCATGGGTTTTGTACATCCTGTAAGAGATAGTCTGATTAAAGATGCAGGTATAGAACTTGATGACAGGGGAAACGTAAAAGCTAATGATAACGACTATAAGACTAACATAAAAAAAATTTTCGTATCTGGTGATATGAGAAGAGGACAATCCCTAGTTGTCTGGGCAATTAGAGAAGGAAGACAAGTTGCACATAATGTTGATAAGTTTTTAATGGGTAGCTCACAATTGCCATTATGATTTCAATTTAAAATTTGAAAAACACTTTTAAATTTTAATTTCAAATATATATTTAATTATGAAAGAAAAAATGTCTTTTGTACTAACTAGCTGCGGGCGGTTAGATCTTTTAGACAGAACCCTAAACAGCTTTTTTAAATTCAATAACTTTCCTTTAGAAAACCTTTACCTGACAGAGGATTCAGTTGATAAAGATGTATATGATAAAATAGAAAAGAAGTGGTCTGGAAAAATAAAATTACTCCTTAACCAGAATAAAAAAGGTCAAATCCAATCAATAGTTGATGCTTATAAATTAATAAACACCGAATATATTTTTCATTGCGAGGATGATTGGGTTTATACAAGAAAAAATTTTATTCAGGATTCTTTAAAAATAATGACTTTTGATCAAAAGATTATTCAAGTTTGGTTAGAAAGCAAGAAAAGTGCAAGCAGATTAGACATATTTAACTATGGTCCTTTAATTAAGCATAAAGGAATTGGATTCAGAAAAGTTTATTGTAAAGAAGGCTGGGAATGGGGATATTTTTCTTTTAGACCAGGTGTCAAAAGAATGAAAGATTATAACTTAATAGGCGGATATGAAAGATTTAAAAATGAATTGGACATAGGAGTGTGCTATAAAGAACATGGTTATTATACAGTAATAATTGAAAAACCAGCAGTTGAAGACATTGGTTTGGATCAGACAATATTTGATCCTACCAGAAAGTGGCCTAAAAGAAGGAAAACCAATGCACCAACTGGTCTAAAAAGACTTTGGAAACATCTTAAGAAGTTTAAATTTTAATTATCCTTTTTTTTTTTTGTTTTCATATTCTTCTAACTTAATCTTGTAGTCAGCTTCTGACAATGAATGCCATCCAATGCAAAAACCTGTCGGTGATCTCCCACACCCACATTCATTTTTTGTGTTCATACTATTCTCCTTAATCAATTATATAGTAAAATTGAAATTAAAAAAGAATCAATTCATTAAAAATATTTTTGAAAATATTTTTTTATACCAAAGATAGTTATAGCAAATAACAATAAAGTTATAATGGGAATAAAAAGTTCTTGAGATAACAGCATAAGATTAAAATCATCCGACAATAAAATTGAAGTATTAATTAGTTTTTTTAAAATAAATGTAAATAAGAAAATTTGAGGTGTTTCTGCAATTAATGTGGCTAAAAAAAATTTATAGACATTTATCTTAAAAAAAACACCTGAGAAATTTTTTATAATAAACGGAACTCCGGGTATGAGCCTAAAAATTATAAAAAGAAATAAAGAATTTTCATTTATTTCATTTTTTTTTAGTATTTTTTTTATTGACTTTTTAAAGGACTTTGCCGCAAGAAATGAAAATGTTGATCCTAACGTAAAAGAAATAACAGATATTAAGCATCCTAAATAACCAAACATTAAAGTTGATATAACTAGTAATGGAGACACAAATCCAAATAAGAAAATCCAAAAAACCGATAAAACAAAGTAAAAAAAAATAAAAAAAATTTTGTTTCTATCAATCTCAACTTTTAAATTTAAATAATAGTTATAAAAGTCAGAAAAGTTTAATTCTAAAATTAAATCTTTGTAAATTAGAAAACAAAAGAAGAAACTAATAATTAAGGTCAAATAAAAAATAAGAAGAATTTTTTTTAAAATAATTTTATCCTATGAATTTTGTTCAAGTAAATCTTAATAAATTACAACTGTGTATTTAACTTTTTTAATAATTGAAGTAACTATTATAAAAATTACATGACCTGGAAAAAAACAATTATTAGCATTGCAAATACAGCAATAGCTAGTGTCTATTTCTAAATAATTACCTGTAAAATTACATCTACTAATTAGATGATTGGCTAGTTTATTGTATTGGGGTATGGTTAGATAAGATAAAATATTATTTATATACATTTTTTTATAAAAAAAGTTTATAGAAATATAAAAGTAACATCAATTGATTTGCGATAAATCATTATAATTTTTTTTTTTTTAGTTCATTTAGCACATCAAACCTAAATTCTTTTAGTGCTTTACTTACAGAAAAAATTAAGACAGAAAGATTCTTTTTTATAATTACTTTATCACCAATCCCTAATTCAAAACTTTTGTATAATAAAAAAATAAGATCTATTCTTGATTCGTAAGTTCTTGACAAAACAATTGATTTATTTCGATCCCAAAGTGCAACTAACGTTTGATATCTTTTTTCAAAATCTGTGTAAGATGCATTGTCGATGCATGACCAATGACTTACCGTGCATTCAATTAAATCTTTGACATAAAGTTTTGAAGGTTCATGTTCCTCAAAAAGCTTTTGAAAAATTAAAAACAAGCTGAAACCAAAAGAATTGATTTCTATTCTTTCTAATTGATTGAATTTATTTTTAAAGAACACCTTGTAAATTTGATTATGGACTATTTTAATTTTTTTTCTAAATGGTTGATTAAAAAGTGTTTCTATTGACATTATTGATAAAAAAAAACTCAGTGAAAAAAGAGTGTCTTTTTTAGAATTTGAATAAGCAAAAATTTGTTTAGGATTAAAATCTATTTGTTTATATTTTTTTTGCCAAAATGTTGCTTTATTTAATAATGTTTCTTTCATCTAGGTAAATCTTAAATTCAAGTTATTCATACTTTATAAAAATATTTCAGTAATTGATAGAAAAGTATTTAAGAATAAATCTTTTTTATTAAAAATGGTATAAGAGGATGTGAACTCAAAAATTTACAACATTTACCATAAACTGATAGAATTTTGTAGAAAAAGAAACTCAAAATGGCTTATTTATTTTATCTCCTTTATTGAATCTATATTCTTTCCATTACCTACAGATCCATTCCTAATACCTTATATTATAGCAGATAAAAAATTTATCCTTTTAACCTCNTTAGTAACAGTATTTTCNGTATTAGGAGGAGCANTAGCTTATTTATTGGGNTTTTTTTTTTGGACGGAGTTNCTTCCAATAATTAAGATTAGTTATCCCGAAGTAACNTCAAATATTCAAGAATTTAATGANAAATATTCTNACCTAGGTGTTATGATCATNTTAATTGGTGGGTTTTCACCACTNCCTTATAAAATAACTTGTTTTGCCTCNGGANTTATTGGGATNAACTTTTTAATCTTTATAANTTTGTCCTTTTTCTCAAGAGGAATGAGATTTTTNTTAGTATCATATTTNATCNATAAGTATGGAAAAGAATCGACNGTTTACATAAAAAAAAATATTTACTTTTTTAGTTTGTTAATNNTANNNATNGGAATAATTTTATATGTATTAAAATATTNATCANTTCCTTTTATAAGGATCGTCTAACCTAATNATATCTGTTTCTTNTAATATTTCACCAATNTGAATTTCAATTATTTCTAATTTTTTTTTACCTATATTATTNATACAGTGCACTTNNCCAACNGGAATATATGTTGATTGATTTTTTTTTAAAATAGTTTTTGTTNTNCCTTTTGTTATTTGAGCTATTCCTTCAACTACAACCCAATGTTCAGATCGGTGCTTGTGNAACTGTAAAGATAATCTGTGATCGGGTTTTACGGTAAGTTTTTTTACAAGATAATTTTTAGAATTTATAAAAATTTCGTAGTGCCCCCAAGGTTTGTAAAAGATATTTTGAGAATTAAGGATTTTTTTATTATGTTTATAATTTATTATATCCTTGATATTATTCACATTTTTTTTTGAACTTACATAAATGGAATCATTTTTTGATATTACAATAATATCATTAACATCATTAAGTACTGTATTTTTTTTATCACTAATTACATTTGAGTTTGTAGAATTATTATAAATAGTTGTATTTGAATTAAGTTTCTGATTCTGATCGGATATTTCTGTAAGTGTTTTCCAGGAACCTATATCTCTCCATTTTTGATTAAACTTTAACATATATATTGATTCACACTTCTCAAGAATCGCTTTGTCAAAAGAGAGTTCAGGTAACTTATTCATAAATTCATATTTTGTTTCAAGGAATTCCAAATCTTTTGATAAGTTTGAAATTATCTTTTTACATAATTTTAATATTTCAGGATTATATTTTTTAAAATCCTCTATCACTTTTTTATTGTTAATTAGAAAAATTCCAGAGTTCCAATAAAAGCCTTGAGAAATATATTTTTTCACATTGGCTAAACTAGGTTTTTCAAAAAATTTTTTTACTTTTTTTATTTTTCCTGAATTATTTTTGAAATCTATATAACCATAATCAGTTGATTCGAAATCAGGTTTTATTCCATAAATTATATGGCTATTTAATGACTCGACATTTGGAGGTATTAGGATCGAGTAATCTCGATTGGGTATGTAATGATCCGATGGAATAACTAAAGATAAATTCGACCTGTCTTTATTTAATGAATGATAAATACTTAATAGAATTGAGGGTGCAGTATTCTTAGATATTTTTTCTACTATGATATCAGAGAATTTAATCTTTAATTTATTTAAGCTTTCAAGGATTAAAAATTTATGTTGTTCAGAACAAATAATAATTGGTTTGCTGAAAACTTTCCTATTCTTAATTCCTACTAATGTTTGTTCAAATAGGGTTTGTGNGGATTTGAAGGGAAGTTTAAGAAATTGTTTAGGAAGGTTTTTGGTAGAGAGAGGCCATAACCTTGAACCAATACCTCCAGACAAAATTATGGGAGTAATTTTTTTCACAATCTGTCTTGAGCTTTTCTTAAGTCATTTAAAACCATTTCTTTAACCAAGGTTTTAAATGAAATATTACATTTCCAGTTAAGATATTTTTTTGCTTTTGCTGCATCTCCGCAAAGGTAATGAACTTCTAAAGGTCTATAATATTGTTTATCAATCTCAATTAATGTTGAGCCATTTTCTCTATTAATTCCTCTTTCATTTAGTCCATTTCCTATCCATTTGATTTTAATATCTACAACATTAAATGCAGCTTCTACAAAATCTCGTACTGAATACGTTTTACCAGTTGCTAATACAAAATCATCTGGTCTTCTAAATTGCAATATTTTCCATATTCCATTCACATAATCTTTAACGTGTCCCCAATCTCTTTTTGCTTCTAAATTTCCTAAGTAGATTTTTTTTCTTTTTTTNGAAATTATTTCAGCTATTCCCATNGTAATCTTTCTNGTTACAAAATTTTCACCTCTAGANGGACCTTCGTGATTAAATAAAATTCCATTGGAGGCAAATATTCCATAGGCATCCCTATAATTTTTGGTGATCCAATATGAGTAAAGTTTAGCAACAGCATATGGACTTTGTGGTGAAAATGGAGTTNATTCGTTTTGACTNTTTTTTTTGGAATTTCCATAAAGTTCAGAAGTTGATGCCTGGTAAAATTTTGTTTTTTTTTCAAGACCTAAAATTTTAATAGCTTCNAANAAACGAAGAGTTCCTATTGCATCTGCATTAGCTGTATATTCTGGAGTTTCAAAACTGACCATTACATGACTTTGAGCAGCTAAATTATAAATTTCGTGTGGTCTAATTTCAGATATAAGTCTTAACAGATTTGTTGCGTCTGTAAGATCGCCATAATGAAGTCTAAAATCTGTTTTTTTTTCGAGTGGATCAATATATAAATGATCTATTCTTTCAGTATTTATTATTGATGATCTTCTTTTTATTCCGTGGACAATATAATTNTTATTTAATAAAAATTCAGANAGGCAGGAACCATCTTGTCCTGTTACACCAGTGATTAAAGCTATTTTTTTCATAATATTATTAATACCATATGTTTTATCCTAAAGAATATAAAAAGTTGAATAATGTAAAGAAATTAAAAAGGAATTTGAAATCCAGGAAAAAACTAATTTATTAAATAAAAATAAATATAAAAAAAAAATAGCTAAATTATTTGTTAATTGCTAGAAAGACCGTAAACATTGAATTACAAACAAAAATCAAATGATTTAATTGTGTTGTATATACACCTATCGTGCTTTTATTTAAGTTTCATTAACGATACATAATTTATTAGGAAATAGGAAAGCTTGAATTATAATATTAAAAAGTTTTTCATAACTTTACTCTTCAATTTAAAATATATTATTAATTCAAATTAAATGATATTAATTAATTAAAAGAAAGCAAAACATCAAAATTAATAATAAAATAAACTTATTTATTTCAAAATTTACTTAAATTAGGTACAAATATTTACAATAATAAAAACTGATTTTAAAATAAGATTCATATCCTAAAAGATAATAGTTACTATAATGGCACTATTTAATAAAAGAAAAAATATCATAATTTTATTGATTGTTTTAATCTGTATGGCGCTCATTACTATCTTACTAAATCTTGATAAGAGTAATGTCGAAAATGACCTTGAAAAAAATATAATAACTGAAAAAATAATTTCTGATAATTCTAGAAATCAAACAAAAGATCTTGAGCAAGAACAAAAAATTCAGAAAACAAACTTTGCGGAATCAAAAATTGAATCTTTTTCAAAAGAAAATGTCACTTTAACAAAATCTAAATCACAGGAAAAGAATTTAGATGATCTAGCATTGGATAAGAAAATAAAAAAAAATAAAGTATCCAAACAGAAAACACTTAAGGAAATAAAATTAAATAAACAAAATCAAAATTTGATAAAAAGAAATCCCACTGATACCGTTTCATTATTACACGATGGACTTAGAACATCTCATAAAGAAAATTTTAAAAACTATAATCTAATAAAAAATTTAGTAGCTCAAACCTACAATGTGGAAAAAATGATATCAATTATAATTGGCAAAAAATGGAATCAAATAAAAGCAGTGAAACAAAAAGAAATAATCTCGGTATTTAATGAATATGTCATTAAAAATTACATCAAGAGATTCAAAAAAATTAAACAAATAGATTTTGAGAATTTAAGTAGTAAGGAAGTAAGAAAAAATTATTATCTAGTTAAAACTAAACTAAAAATTCTCGAAGAAGAAGATGTTAAAATTGATTATTTGCTTATAAAAAATAATGATGAGTGGAAAATATTCGATGTATTATTAGCTGGATCAGTTAGTGAAATTGCGACAAAAAAATCAGAATTCAACTCATTTATTTCTAACAATAATATAGAAGGTCTTATCCAAGCACTTAAATCTAAAAATTCGGTTTTATTAAGATAGTTTGCAAAGACATTAAATTCTATTTATTTATAAATAAATTCTTGTAAAACTGATGAAACACAGAGAAATGCTGTACAAATTAATTCATGAATTTAATTTAACATTCAAATGTATTTACTTGTTTATGATCTTTTGTATTAAAATGTATAAAGAGAGTAGAAGCGTAAATAGGTTTGCAATTATCAATGGTTTGTCATTATTGAGTATCCCATAAAACAACCAACAAGCTATTCCCAGTGTAAAAATTACAAACATTAAAAGTGAGATATCTTTAGTACTCTTAGTTTTCCAAATTTTAATTACCTGTGGAACAAATGCAAGTGTAGTGCAAAAAGCTGCGAAGTAACCCAGAAAATTTTTAAAGGTAACTATTTCAAATATATTGAATAAATCCATGAATTTTTTTTAGTAGGATTATTGTATCATATTAATTAAGATCGAAAATAATAAGAGTCAGTATACCATTTAGAAAAATTGTTGATAGAAAT
>NHDS01000012.1 GCA_002167215.1 Pelagibacteraceae bacterium TMED65 | reverse complement strand
AACCTGAAGCCAAAGCAGAACAACCGCAGGATGCACCTCAAACATCTACCACACCACCTGTAGAACCTGAAGCCAAAGCAGAAGAACCGCAGGATGCACCTCAAACATCTACCACACCACCTGTAGAACCTGAAGCTAAAGCAGAACAACCGCAGGATGCACCTCAAACATCTACCACACCACCTGTAGAACCTGAAGCTAAAACAGAACAACCGCAGGATGCACCTCAAACATCAACGACACCATCTGTAGAACCTGAAGCCAAAGCAGAACAACCGCAGGATGCACCCCAAAAACCTGCAACCTCGAAAGCTGAAACTGAACCAAAAACAGAGTCTGATAAAAACCCTGAAATCAAAGAAAAATAGATTGAAATTCTTTTAAAACTAAAGCTGAAAAAAAATATGGCAACTAATTAGAAGGGGGGGGGAATATAAAATCAATACACGATAAAGTAATAGTCGCTAAATTTGGTAAAGTCCACGGTGTAAAAGGAAATATTCTTGTACATAGTTTTCTTTCAAATAAAAAAGATATCTTTAAATACAAAAAGTTTTTTGTTGAAGGGTTACATGAAGTAAACATCACATTCACCTTGTCATCAAATAAAATTCTTGGTTTCATTGATGCCCTTAAAACACCGCAAGAAATAAAAAAATATGTTGGAAAGTCAATTTCTATTAAAAAAAATAACCTTCCTAAACTAATAAAAGACCAATACTATTTTAATGACTTTATTGGACTTGAAGTATTTGTTTCTGGTGTATTGTTTGGAAAGGTAGCTGATGTGAAGAATCATGGAGCAGGAGATTACCTTGAAGTTTTTAAAGGAAAAAATGAAATTCTAATTCCTATCAACAATGATCATATTTTAAATATCGATATAAAAAGAAAAATTATACTTAACCCAAAATATTATGAAATTTAAAATTCTTACCTTATTTCCACAAATTTTTCCTGGTCCTCTCAATCACTCGTTAATAGGCAAAGCATTTCAAGAGGGGAAATTTACAATTGAAGTAATAAATATTCGAGACTTTTCTGATAAAAAATCAAAATCTGTTGATGACACACCGTATGGGGGAGGTGCTGGCATGATAATCAAAGCCAATGTTATGCAAAAAGCATTAGATCATGCAAAAACAAGCTTAGGAAGTAAGAGTAAAATTGTATATTTGTCGCCTGGAGGTAAACCATTAAATTCTAAGATTGCTAATAGTTTAAAAAACTTCAAAGAATTGGTTTTAATTTGTGGAAAATACGAAGGAATTGATCAGAGATTTATAGAAAAAAACAACATTGAGGAAATTTCCATTGGAGATTATATTCTGTCAGGTGGCGAATTGGCATCATTTATTTTAATTGATACTTGCGTAAGATTGATTCCTGAAGTATTAGGTAATAAAAATAGTTTAAAATCTGAAAGTTTTCATGATGATTTATTAGAATACCCTCAATATACCAAACCATTAGATTGGGATGGTATGAAGGTTCCAAATGTTCTTTTAAATGGCAATCATAAAGAGATTTCAGAATGGAGATTGAAAAAGTCAATTGAAAAAACTAAAAAAGTTAGACCAGATTTATTAAAGAAACATGAGAGTAAAAAAAAGGAGGAAAAATGAACACTCTAGAAAAATTTGAAAGAAATCATCTAAATGAACTCCAATCGAATAAAAAACTTCCTGCTTTTAGCTCAGGTGACACTCTTAAGGTTCACCTAAAAGTCAAAGAGGGTGAAAAAGAGAGAATCCAAATATTTGAGGGGGTGTGTATAGCAAAAAAAAATGCGGGATTAAATTCCTCATTTACAGTAAGAAAAATCTCGTACGGCGAAGGAATTGAGAGAGTCTTGCCGTTATTCTCTCCCCAAATAAATAAAATTGAGGTTGTAAAGATCGGAGCTGTAAGAAGATCAAAACTTTATTACCTTAGACAAAGAAGTGGGAAATCAGCTAGAATAGCAGAAAAAACTGTTACAAATGATCAATTAAAAAATCAAGATCTTAAAGGCAATAAAAGTAACCCTATCCAAAAAAATTTAGTTGCGTCCGAAGGGGTTATAAACGAGTCTAAAAATTTAGGTGATAAAGAAGATGTCGCTATTGAAAAAAAATAATACTTTTTAGATTTTCTTTCGGTTATATATTTACTATATGGAACCTAAAACTTTATTTGATAAAATTTGGAATAGCCATTTAATTGATGAGCAGGAAAATGGTACTTGTTTAATATATATAGACAGGCATCTCGTTCATGAAGTTACCAGCCCGCAAGCCTTTGAAGGTTTAAGAAACAGTAAAAGAATTGTTCGAAGACCTAAACAAACTTTTGCTGTTGCAGACCATAATGTCCCTACTAGCGACAGGTCAAATGGTATTAAAAACAGAGAAAGTAGAATTCAAGTAGAAACATTAGAAAATAATTGCAAAGAATTTAAAGTCAACCTTTTCCCTCTTCTTGACAAAAGACAAGGTATTGTTCATATCGTTGGACCAGAACAAGGAATCACTCAACCTGGTATGACAATTGTTTGTGGCGACAGTCATACAGCTACCCACGGAGCCTTTGGTGCTCTCGCATTTGGAATTGGCACAAGTGAAGTTGAACATGTCTTGGCAACCCAGACATTAATTCAAAACCCTGCTAAAAATATGAGAATAAACGTTAAAGGAAATTTGAGTCCAAGTGTCACATCAAAGGATGTTATTTTGAAAATTATAGGGAAAATTGGAACAGCCGGTGGGACTGGCTATGTAATAGAATATTCCGGGGAAGCGATAAGAAATCTCTCAATGGAGGGAAGAATGACAATTTGTAATATGAGTATTGAAGGTGGTGCAAGGGCAGGTCTTATTGCGCCTGATCAGAAAACTTTTGATTATATCAAAGGAAGGCCTTATGCACCTAAAGGAGAAAAATGGAATGAGGCAATATCTTATTGGAAAACATTACCATCTGACCAAGAGTCAAGATACGATAAAGAAGTTGAAATCAAAGCTAGTTCAATCGAACCCCAAGTTACATGGGGAACCAGTCCTCAGGATATAGCACCTATAAATGGAAAAATTCCTGACCCTAAAGATGTTAAAGATCTGAATAGAAGAAATGCTATTAAACGGTCATTAGAATACATGGGACTTAAACCTAAGCAGAAAATTAAAGACATAAAAATTGACAGAGTTTTTATTGGTTCTTGCACCAACGGAAGAATTGAAGATTTACGAGAAGTAGCGAAGGTTGTAAAAGGGAAAAAGGTCACTGTAAACTCTATGATAGTTCCAGGGTCTGGATTAGTAAAACAACAAGCCGAAAAAGAGGGAATAGATAAGATTTTAATAAATGCAGGATTTGACTGGAGAGAGCCAGGATGTTCAATGTGTCTAGCAATGAATCCTGATCAATTAAAGCCTAAGGAAAGGTGTGCATCAACTTCAAATAGAAATTTTGAAGGAAGACAAGGCAGAGAAGGAAGAACACATCTTGTAAGCCCAGCTGTAGCTGCTGCTACAGCAATTAAAGGAAAACTCAGTCTAGTGGAAGACATCTAATGCAAAAATTCGACTTCCTTAAAGGAAAAGCAGCACCACTTCCAATGATAAACGTAGATACGGATATGATCATACCAAAACAGTTTTTAAAAACCATCAAAAGATCTGGATTAGGTAAAAATCTTTTTCACGAATTAAGATACGATTTAAATGGAAATATGAAAAATGATTTCGTTTTAAACTGGGAATATTATAAAGATTCAAAAATTTTAATTGCAGGTGAAAACTTTGGTTGCGGGAGTAGCAGAGAGCATGCTCCATGGTCTTTGCTTGATTTTGGTTTTAGATGCATTATCGCCCCGAGTTTTGCAGATATTTTTTATAATAACTGTTTTAAAAACGGAATCCTTCCTATAAAGTTAGAGAAAAGGTATACAGATTATTTATTGACAGAAGCAAAAGATAAAAAATTGATTTCTGTTGACCTAAAAGAGCAAAAAATTACAACCGAGAATAAAACGATAATAAATTTTGATGTAGATTCATTCAGGAAGAAATGTCTTTTAGAGGGTCTAGATGATATTGCTTTGACAATGAAAAATTCTAAAAAAATAGATATTTATGAAGAAAAAGTTATCAAATCAAAATCATGGTTAACTCTTTAACCAGCTTTTTAATACATTCAGAAATATAATGAAAAAAAAATCAAATATCTCCATACTTCCTGGTGATGGAATAGGACAAGAAATATCAGAAGAAGCAATTAAGGTAATTAACTGGATTACCCAACAATTCAAGCTTAACATTGAACTCACAACTGAACATGTTGGAGGAGAATCAATAGACAAATTTGGTTTACCACTTACCGATGAAACATTAAATCGTCTTCAAAAGTCTGATGCAATAATTTTAGGAGCTGTTGGAGGACCAAAATGGGAAAAGATGAAATTCGAGAATAGACCAGAAAGAGGACTTCTTAAAATAAGAAAAGAGTTAGATTTATTTGCAAATTTTAGGCCTGCTATAGTTTTTGACTCATTAATAAATGCTTCAAGTCTTAAGCCCGAGATAATCAAGGGTTTAGATATTTTGATAATAAGAGAGTTGACTGGTGGAATTTATTTTGGTGAACCCCGAGGGGTTGAAAAAATAGATAAAAACAATTTAAGAGGTTTTAACACACTATCATACACTTCATATGAGATTGAACGCATTGCCGAAGTTGCTTTTGAAACGGCAATGAATAGATCAAAAAAATTGTGTTCGATTGACAAGGCTAATGTTCTTGAGTCTACAGAGCTTTGGCGAGATGTGGTGACTAAAACTTCAAGAAAATTTCCAGATGTTGATCTTTCACACATGTACGTTGATAATGCAGCTATGCAATTAGTCAGAAATCCAAAGCAGTTTGATGTGATCGTTACGACTAATATGTTTGGTGATATTTTATCTGATTGTGCATCAATGCTTACAGGTTCATTAGGCATGCTTCCTTCTGCCTCTATTGGATTTACAAAGAGTGGTGAAAAAAAAGCTATGTATGAGCCGGTTCACGGATCAGCTCCTGATATCGCAGGTAAAGGTATATGCAATCCATTGGCTATGATCTTGAGTGTAGGCATGATGTTTAAATATTCTTTTAATAACCAAATTTTGTATGAACTGATCAATAAAGCAGTTAGTTCAGTTTTATCTAAAAATTTTAGGACAAAAGATATTTCAAGTAATGGATCCAGGGAAATATCAACAAGTCAAATGGGTGATGAAGTAATAAAGGAATTAGAAAATGAAAAAATATAATATCGCTGTTGTTGGCGCTACTGGAAACGTTGGCAGGGAAATTCTTAACATACTTGATTCAAGAAAATTTCCTTACAATAAAATTTATGCTTTAGCTTCTGATAAATCAAAGGGAACAAAAATATACTTTGGAGAAAGTAAGGAAGTCATTGTCCAATCTTTAGATAAATTTAAATTTAATGATATTAATATCGTTCTTTCATCACCAGGTTCAAAAATTTCAGAAAAATTTGTCCCAAAGGCAACAAAGAGTGGTGCATTTGTTATTGACAACACATCTCACTTCAGAATGAAAAAGGATGTTCCTTTAATTGTACCAGAAGTAAACCCTGAGGAAATTTGCAATGCAAAAAAAAAAATTATTGCAAATCCAAATTGTTCAACCATTCAAATGTTAGTTGCTCTTAAACCAATTCACGATCTTTTTAAGATAAAAAAAATAATTGTTTCAACTTATCAATCCACCTCTGGTGCAGGTAAATCTGCCATGGATGAACTTTTTCACCAAACACTGGACGTTTACAAAAATAAACCATTAATTCCAAAGGAATTTACCAAAAGAATTGCATTTAATCTTATACCTCATATCGATGATTTCTTAGATGACGGAAATACAAAAGAAGAAAATAAAATGATCGAAGAGACTAGAAAAATTATTAACTCAAATATTGAAATATTTTCTACATGTGTAAGAGTTCCAGTGTTTGTAGGTCATGGAGAATCAATTTATGTAGAAACAGAAAAAATAGTTGATCTAAAAAAACTTACAACTAAAATTAAAAAAATGTCTGGTTTGTCTTTAGTAGACAAAAGAATGAATGGTGGCTACGTAACACCAGATGAATCAGCTGGCGAAGATGATGTATTTGTTAGTCGAATGAGAGCTGGAATTAATAAAAAATCACTTGGGTTATGGGTTGTTGCTGACAATCTTAGAAAAGGTGCTGCCTTAAATACTGTGCAAATTGCAGAATTACTATTGAGAAAAAAAATTATATGAACAAAAATTTTAAGAGTCGATACTTTGAAGACTACAACGTAAATGAAGAGATAGAACATAGTGTTCCAAGAACAATAACTGAGGGAGACGTTTCTATATACCTGTCAACAACAGGAAGTAGATTTCCATTAAACTATTCAATAAAGTTTTCTAAAGAAATTGGTTTTGTAAAGATGCCTGTAGATGATATTTTATTATTTCACCTTGTTTTTGGACGAACTGTTCCAGATTTATCTTTAAATGCTATTGCTAACCTTGGTTACGCTGGAGTTGTTTTTAACAAACCTGCATATGTTGGTGACACTATAAGCGCTAGCTCAAAAATTATTGGTCTTAAAGAAAATTCAAATGCAAAGACAGGGACGGTATACGTTAAATCAGTTGGAACTAATCAAAATGGAGAAGTTGTTTTGACTTATTTTAGATGGTTAATGATGAGAAAAAGGAAAGAGGGAATGATAAAATCTTTTGAAAATATCATTCCCAATTTACCAAAAAAAGTTGAAACGTCAGAATTTGTTGTGCCTCAGAACCTTAATTTAGAAAACTGGTCATCAGAAATATCTGGGAGTCCATTTTATTTTAGAGACTTTGAAGAAGGAGAAGAAATTCATCATCTTGATGGTCAAACAATTGAGGAGGCTGAACATCAGCTCGCAACGCGTTTATATCAAAATAATGCAAGAGTACATTTCAATCATCATATCGAGAAAAATGGAAGATTTGGTAAAAGAATAATTTATGGAGGGTATATTATCTCTTTAGCAAGAGCTATAAGTTGTAATGGTTTTGCAAATACATTTAAAGTTTCAGCAATACATAATGGCAAACATTCATCTCCAACTTTCTCAGGTGATACAATTTACGCTTGGTCAAAAATTATTAAAAAAGAAAAATTAACTGATTCCTTTGGTAGCATGATGATCAGAACTCTTGCTTCCAAAAATAATTCAGACATGACTTTTCCCGATAAAAACAACCTAACAGATAACATTGTTCTTGACTTAGAATATTCTGTATTAATACCTGACATAAAAAAATGAAAAAAGAAGACTTACCAATTTCACCCCATCTTCAAATATATAAACCTCAGATCACCTCACTTTTGTCTATATCTCACAGAGTTACAGGTTTTGCTCTAAATTTTTCTTTAATTATCTTAGTTTCAGGTCTTCTTTGCATTACATTGGGGGAGGTATACTTTTTGTTGTTTATTGAAATATTAAATACTATACCTTTAAAAATTATCCTTTTTTTAACATTGCTTGGTTTTTCATACCATTTACTGAATGGGATACGGCATATTTTTTGGGATTTTGGATTTTTTTTAGAAAACAGATCCTCTGCCATATTTGGATACGTTGTTATTATTTTTTCTTTGATATCAAGTGTAAGTTTTTCAATACTGATTGGTCTTTTCTCATGAAAATTGATTATACATCAAAATGGTTACTCCAAAAAATTTTTGCAATTATGTTCTTAATTTCTTCTTTATACACCCTTTATTCAGCAATTGATTTAGAGTTCAATAATTACGAAGTTGTTGTTCTTTGGTTTAATGATTACGTTAACGCACTAGCTGTGTTAATTTTATTTGTTACTATCTTTTTGCATTCCAACATAGGTTTAAGTTCAATTATTGATGATTACTTTCATGACCAGAAGGTTAAGGATAAAATTTTACTAATAAAAAACTTTTTCTTTGCAGTTCTATTCTTTATAACAATATTTAGTTTAATCAAATTATTATTGTTATGAAGGATATTGAAACATTAGATTTTGACGTAGTAGTTGTCGGTGCCGGTGGTTCTGGGCTTAGGGCTGTGATGGGCTGCGCATCTTCGGGACTAAAAACAGCTTGTATATCCAAAGTATTTCCAACTAGAAGTCACACAGTTGCTGCGCAAGGTGGAATAAGCGCTGCACTCGGAAACATGGGAGAAGACGACTGGAAATGGCATATGTATGATACCGTAAAAGGNTCNGATTGGCTAGGAGATCAAGATGCAATCGCGTTTATGTGTAAAGAAGCACCAAAAGCTGTAATTGAACTNGAGCATTTTGGAGTTCCATTTTCTAGGACTGAAAAAGGTAAAATTTATCAAAGACCCTTTGGTGGCATGACAACACATTTTGGTGAAGGGATTGCTCAAAGAACCTGTGCTGCTGCTGACCGAACCGGACATGCCATGCTTCATACACTTTATCAACAATCATTATCAAATAATGCTGACTTTTTTATTGAATACTTTGCAATAGACTTAATCATGAACGAAAAAAATGAATGCAATGGGGTCCTANCCTTTAACCTTCATGATGGAAAATTTTATATTTTTTCAGCTAAAATGGTTATATTAGCAACTGGTGGCTACGGTAGAGCATATTTTTCATGTACCTCAGCACACACTTGCACCGGTGACGGAGGAGGAATGGTTTTACGTGCAGGACTTCCTCTGCAAGACATGGAATTTACTCAATTCCATCCTACCGGTATTTATGGTGTGGGAGTGCTGATCACCGAAGGGGCTAGAGGTGAAGGAGGTTATCTTACAAATTCTAAAGGCGAACGATTTATGGAAAGGTACGCACCGAATGCAAAAGATTTAGCAAGCAGAGACGTTGTTTCAAGATCCATGACTACTGAAATAATGGAAGGTAGGGGATGTGGGCCTAGAAAAGATCATATTCATCTTAACTTACACCATCTTGATCCTAAAGTTTTGCAAGAGAAACTTCCTGGCATTACGGAGTCTGCGAAGATTTTTGCAGGAGTTGATGTTAGAAAGAAACCAATTCCAGTTCAACCTACCGTTCACTACAATATGGGAGGTATACCTACGAATATTCATGGTGAAGTTTTATTTACTAATACAGCAGGAGAAGATAAGGTTATTCCTGGTTTGATGTCAATTGGTGAAGCAGCATGTGTATCAGTTCATGGGGCAAACAGACTTGGTTCAAATTCACTACTAGATTTAGTAGTTTTTGGAAAATCTGCGGCAGACAGATGCTCACAAATAATAAAGAAAAAATCAAAAAATCCAAAGATTAATAAANATTCTGTCGAGAGAATAATACATGAATTTGAAAAAGTGAGAAACTCAAATGGTAAAAAAAGTGTTGCAGCAATTCGTCTTGAAATGCAACACACCATGCAGAATTTTTGTCCAGTTTACAGATCAGAGAAAAAAATGAAAGAAGGAAGGTCTAAACTCTTATCACTCCTGCTTGATTTTGAAGAAATAAACATCTCAGATAAAAGTTTGATATGGAATACTGAAGTTATCGAAGCNCTAGANCTAAAAAACTTGTTATTACAATCAATTGTAAGTATCGAAAGTGCTTTAAACAGAAAAGAAAGTAGAGGTGCTCATTCGAGAATTGATTACAAAATCAGGGATGATAAAAAATGGATGAAGCATTCTATGATATCAATTAATAATAAAGGCAAAGCTTCGACTACCTATAGAAAAGTAAATTTAAAAACAAATTCAAAAGAAATAAAAACTATTGAACCCAAAGCAAGAGTTTACTAATTTAATATTATGGTACAGTTGACACTTCCAAAAGGTTCTCAAGTTTCTGAAGGTAACACATTCGGAAAAAAAGCTAAAAATACAATAACCTTTAATGTATATAGATGGAATAGAGAGTCTAAGGAAAACCCAAGGCTAGACCGCTTTTACATCGATAAATCGAAGCTCGGACCTATGGTCCTTGATGCTTTGATGTTTATAAAAAATCAAATGGATCCGTCACTTACTTTTAGAAGATCATGCAGAGAGGGCATTTGTGGCTCTTGCTCAATGAATGTAAACGGCACTAACACATTGGCTTGTTTAAAGCCAATTGANACTGAGGNNATAAACATATATCCACTTCCTCACATGAGGGTTTTGAAAGATTTAATACCCGATATGAGTGATTTCTATAAACAATATAGTTCGATTAAACCTTGGATTAAAAATAAGAAAAAATCAAATAAAGAAAATTTACAATCTCCAGAAGATCGGAAAAAACTTGATGGCCTATACGAGTGCGTACTTTGTGCTTGTTGCTCTACGTCTTGCCCAAGTTACTGGTGGAATGGTGATAAGTTTTTAGGACCTGCTATACTCCTTCAAGCATATAGGTTCATAGTTGANAGCAGAGATAATAATAAAAAAGAACGTTTGGAAATGCTTAAAGATAAATTTAAATTATACCGATGCCACACCATAATGAATTGTACCAAAACTTGTCCAAAAAACTTAAACCCTGCTAAAGCAATTTCTGAAATAAAGAAATTACAGATTTCATCTTAAGTTTGAAAAATTTAAAATCGAATCTACTCTCTTACCTTAAAAAAAATGATTGTTTGAATCCCAATTCATGCCAATTGAAAGTTATGTCAATAATTGAGGAAACTTTGATACAGTCAACAAAATTTAATTTATTAAGATTAAGAAGCAAATTTAAACAAGGAGTTTACATATATGGAAACGTAGGTGTTGGTAAGTCAACATTGCTAAAAGCACTAGATGCNGTTCATCCNCATTCTATTATTTTACACTTTAATGATCTAATTTTTAATCTTCAATCAAAAAGCAAAGNANGTTCAGACTTTGNAAAAAGCGCAAAAAAAAAAAAATTNATAATTATAGATGAATTTTTTATAAATAATATAACCAGTCTTATTCTTTTTGAAAAATTTCTTCAAGATATTAAAAAAGCAAANATTCCANTNATTATGAGTGGTAATAAAAAATTATCAATGATTTATGATGATCCTGTAAATCNCGATTTGTGTAAAAGAATTAGGAAAGAGTTAGAAACTTTTTTTCTTTCAGCTTTAGTAAAATCTAGAATCGACTATCGTGTTANGAANAAAGTAAGTAATAATTTTTTTTTNCTAGGAACCACTAAATTTAACTCTAAACAAAATCTCATTATAAAAAATCTTTCTGAGTTTTCTGAATCAAATGAAATGAAATTTGAGAGAAAGGGTAATAATTTTATTTTAAACAAAACATATGGAAACTTAATTGATTTTGAGTTCAACGAATTNTTTTCAAAAAATNTAGTATTTCAGGATTATGAAATCATTGCCAAAAAAATTAAAATATTTATTGTACGAAATATTGAGCAAATGGATGAAAATTCAAAAAATCTTTTAACAAGGTTTATTTCTTTCATAGACGTGGTATACGAGAATAAAAATGTACTTTCTGTATCTTCAAATGTAGAATTAGATCAACTATATATAGGGAAGACTAACTCTTATGAATTTAGAAGAACAACATCCAGGCTTAAAGAAATGGGATCAAAAACATATATAAATATCAATCTTAATAAGTAATTTTTAATCATATGAAACCTTTACATAAAAACTTTAAGCATATCGAAGATGAAATTGATTATTTAAAAAAAGAAAAGAATGCAATAATTCTAGCGCATTTTTATCAAGACGAAAACATACAAGATATTGCAGATTTTATTGGAGACTCACTAGACCTTTCAAAAAAGGCTCAAAAAAATGATGCAGATATTATTGTTTTTTGTGGTGTAAAATTCATGGCAGAAGTTGCGAAAATTTTAAGTCCTAGTAAGAAAGTTATAATACCGGATATTAGAGCCGGTTGTTCTCTGGAAGAATCGTGCCAAGTATCTGAATTCAGAGAATTTAAAAAAAGTAATCCTGACCATATTGTTTTATCTTACATCAATTGTTCTGCAGAAATAAAAGCGGAATCTGATATTATAGTAACATCATCAAATGCTGCTAAAATTTTAAACAGCATTCCTAAAGATCAAAAAATAATATTTGCACCTGATAGACATCTAGGTGGATACCTAAACAAAGTAACAGGAAGAGAAATGAAACTTTGGGATGGCGTATGTATTGTTCACGAAACTTTTTCAGAAAGAGAACTTGTTAAAATGAAAGTAAGGTCATCAGCAGCAAAAATAATAGCGCATCCAGAATGTCCTGAAAATATTTTAAAACACGCAGACTTTATAGGGTCTACCTCAGCTCTCTTAAAGTTCATTTCTGATGATAAATCAGAACAATTTATTGTTGCAACCGAGCCACATATAATTCATCAAATGAAAAAAAATGAACCGTCAAAAAAATTTCTTGTAGCACCTGGTAATGACGGAAGTTGCTCATGCTCAAATTGCCCATACATGGAGTTAAATACAATGGAAAAGTTAAGAGATTGTCTTTTAAACCTATCTCCAGAAATCAATATCCCAAATCAGCTTTTGTTAAAAGCTAAGAAACCCTTGAATACTATGTTAAAACTTAGTTAAAGAAAAAGTGGATATTAAAGATTTAATTGATATATCACAAAAAAAACTCATCTCAGAGCTAAGTGAAGATCTCGGAGGAAAAAGGTTAGCTAATGATATAACCTCACAAAAATTATTACATAAATCTCAAAACGTTAAATGTGTTGTCTCAAATAGAGAGTGTATAGTTTTAAGTGGATCAATATTTGTAGTCAGTTTTTTAAAAAGATCATTTCCCAAGATAAAATTTAAATGTTTTTACAATGACGGTGATAAAATTGAAAAAGATTCTAAATTATTTGTAATAGAGGGAAATGCTAGGATGATTATGGTTTTTGAGAGAACTATCCTAAACTTTTTACAACATCTTTGCGGTATTTCTACAATTACAAAAAAATTTGTAACTAAAATGGGAAAATCAAAGACCACACTGCTTGATACCAGAAAAACAGTTATTGGTTTAAGAAAAATTGAGAAATATGCTACCATGATCGGTGGAGCAAAAAATCATAGAATGGGTCTATATGACGGTATTTTGATCAAAGATAATCACATACAAATTATAGGTGGAATTGAAAAAACATTAGAAAGATTAAGACAAAAAAAAATCGATAATTATAAGATTGAATGTGATAAATTCTATCAAGTTAAGCTATCTATTGATATGGGAGCAAAATATATTCTTCTTGATAANATGAGTGTTTCTGAAGTAAAGAANTGTATTTCAATAAAAAATAAAAAAACTATTTTTGAAATAACAGGTGGAATAACNATAGATAANATANCCAAATATTCAAAACTTAATGTAGAATTTATATCTACAAGCAAGATTACAAATTCTTCTTATTCTGTGGATATTGGGCTAGACATAATATAGAGTTAGTATTATTCAAGAGTTAAATGAAAAAAATTAGTCTCATAGGTGCTGGTAATATTGGAACTATTTTAGCTTACAATTTATCAAGAAAACAAATTGGCCAAATCACAATGGTGGACATTGTTGAAGGTCTTGCAGAGGGAAAATGTCTAGATCTTGCCCAAAGTTTTCCTGTTGAAAACTTAAACTTAAAAATTGAAGGATTCTCAGATATATCAAAAATTCAAAACAGTTCAGCAATTATTATTACTGCAGGTATTGCTAGAAAACCAGGGATGAGCCGAGATGATTTGATAGAAACAAATTTTGCTATTATGAAAGATATTGGAGAGGCAATTAAACAATATTCTCCCAATGCATTTGTGATATGTGTAACGAACCCTTTAGATGCGATGGTCTGGTCACTTAAAAATGTGAGTGGGATAAAACATAATATGATCACAGGGATGGCAGGAATACTAGATTCAGCAAGATTTAGATTTTTTTTATCACAAGAATTAAGAATATCGGTTGAAAGCATTCAAACTATGGTTTTGGGTGGACACGGTGACAGCATGGTTCCACTCCTTGACTACACATCAGTTTCTGGCATCCCACTAAATAATTTTATAGATGAAAACAAAATAGAAAGGCAAACAATTGATAATATTGTTAAGAGAACAAGAGCAGGTGGAGGAGAAATTGTCGCATTAATGAAAAACAGTTCTGCATTCTACTCACCAGCATGTAGTGCAATTGAAATGCTTGAATCATTTCTTTTAGATCAGAGAAAAATCCTTCCTTGTTCTGCTTTTTTAAATGGAGAATATGGATATAATGATATATTTGTTGGGGTTCCTGTAATAATAGGAAAAAATGGTGTTGAAGAAATCATTGAACTTAATCTTTCAAAAGAATCAAAAAAACAATTCGATGATTCGGTTAACTCCGTGAATGATTTAGTAAAAAAATGTAAAAAACTACTAGTCTAAACTTAGATTATCGTTTATATATTGTCGTTCATGTTTTTTAAGGTAACCTACGTAGTGTAATTTTTAGGAATTTTCAATGGATATTCACGAGTATCAAGCCAAACAACTTTTATCAAAATTTGGAGTTTCAATACCTCCTGGAGAGGTTGTGTATCAAACCCATGAAGCAGAAAATATTGTTACATGGCTTAATGAAGACAGAATAGTAGTCAAAGCACAAGTTCATGCTGGTGGTCGAGGAAAAGCTGGTGGTGTAAAAATATGTAAAAATGATGCAGAAGTTATTCAGACCGTTGATAAAATGATTGGAATGAAAATAGTGACGCCACAGACCTCAGAAACTGGAAAAATAGTAAGAAGAGTATATCTTGAAAAAGGTTATAATATTCAAAACGAACTTTATTTGTGTATTACAATTGATAGAGAGACAGGGGGTAATACTATAATTTATTCTAAAAGTGGTGGTGTAGACATTGAGGATGTTTCAGAGAAAAACCCAGAAGAAATTTATAACATCAAAATTTCTCCAGGTTCAAATCTACTTACACACCATGCAAGAACAATTGTTTATAATCTAGGTCTTACAGGATCAATAGCTAAAAAAGCACAAAAAAATCTCCGTGCAATTTATAAAGCCTTTGTTGAGCTTGATGCCGCAATGATTGAAATAAACCCTTTGGCTGTTACAAAAGAAGGAGAAGTAGTTATTATTGACTGCAAAGCCTCGTTTGATGACAACGCTCTTTACAGGCAAAGAGGTGTGGCAGAAATGAAGGATGAAAATGAATATGATCCTCTTGAATTAGAGGCTGCCAGACATGACTTAAATTATGTAAAACTCGATGGAAATATTGGCTTGATGGTTAATGGAGCAGGGTTATCAATGGCAACCATGGATATTATCAAATACTATGGAGGTGAAGCTGCAAATTTTATGGATGTTGCAGGAGCTGCAACCCCAGAAAGAGTTGCTGCAGCATTTAAATTAATTTATAAGGATCCTGATGTTAAAGGAATTCTAATTAATATATTTGGTGGAATGATGAGATGTAATGATATTGCGACAGGTCTAGTTAATGCATCCAAAGAAGTTGGTTTGGACAAACCACTGGTAGTAAGGTTAGAAGGCACTAATGTTGACATTGGAATGGATATACTAAAAAACTCTGGTTTTCCAATAAAACCAGTTGATACAATGGAACAGGCAGCTAAAGATGTTGTTTCCATGGTAAAGGAAAAAAAATAGTGGCCGTGTTACTTACCAAAGAATCTAAAATCATTTGTCAGGGTTTTACAGGTGCACAAGGCACATTTCACTCTGAAAGAGCAATTGAGTATAATACAAAGATAGTTGGTGGGGTAACACCAGAGAAAGGTGGGACAAAGCATTTAAATGTCCCTGTGTTTAATACAGTAGCAGAAGCAAAAAAAGAAACTGGGTGCAATGCAAGTGGAGTTTTTGTTCCCCCCCCTTTCGCAGCTGATGCAATACTAGAGGCCGTAGAAGCCGAACTTGATCTAGTAGTTTGTATCACAGACGGAATTCCCACAAGCGACATGCAAAGAGTAAGAAGAGAAATGAAAGGGGCTAAAACCAGATTAGTTGGGCCAAATTGTCCCGGTGTTCTTACACCTGGTATTGGTAAAATTGGTATTATTCCTGGTCATATATGTAAACCTGGCAGAATTGGAGTTGTATCAAGATCTGGAACTCTTTCTTATGAATCAGCGGTGCAAACAGCGGAATTAGGACAATCTACAATAATTGGAATTGGTGGAGACCCAGTAAATGGCACAAACTTTGTGGATGCCCTTGAGTTATTTTTAGATGACACAGACACAGACGGCATTGTTTTGATTGGGGAAATTGGTGGAACTGCTGAAATTGACGGTGCTGAATTCATCAGAACTTGGAAAGGAAAACACAACAAACCTGTAGCCGCATTCGTTGCCGGTGCAGCTGCACCAAAAGGTAGAAAGCTTGGTCATGCGGGAGCAATTGTTAACAGCGGAGCAGAAACTGCTGATGCTAAAAAAGATTCTCTAAGATCAGCAGGTGTTACTGTAGCTGACACAATCACAACAATTGGTGACGCTATGAGAAAGGCCATGAATATATTATGAGTAAAAATGCAATCATATCATATTTAGGGGAAAACAAACCAAACCTCATTTCTCAAATCACTTCCTACTTAACAGATATGAAGGGACAATTTTCTGGAGTCACATTTGCTACACTTGGAAGAGTCTGTGAGCTAACAATGGTTTACCAAAAAACTGACGAAAAAGATTTTAATGAAATTAAAAAAGGATTAGAAGCACTAGAGGCATCTAAAAATGGTGAATTTCAAGTCAAGCCTCTCGAAACATATAATGATGAAGGCCCAACTTCCAAAATTACACACAGAATCGTCCTATCTGGAGAGGATCAAAGTGGTCTATTAAACAAAATCATTAAAACACTTAATGATAATAACGCATTGATAGTGAGAATGAACACAGAAAAAATTAGGTTTTCTAATAAAACTCAGTACATATGTAGATTTGCTATCTCGATTAGGGACGAAAATGCTCCAGAATGTTTATCGCAAATGGTAAAAGTAGCTGGAGAAATGAAGCTTACATTTAGATACGAAACTTCATAGCTAATCTGAAAGAGGGTGTTTTTCCTCTAATATTTTTTTTAAATAATCATTATTAACAGATGTATATTTTTGAGTGGTTGATAAGGATGAATGACCTAAAAGTTCCTGAATCGAACGAAGGTCAACAAAATTTTGAAGAAGTTCGGTAGCAAAAGTGTGTCTCAAAGAATGTGGTGTTGTATTTTCTGGTAAGATAAATTTTTTTCGTATATTTCTAATTTTTCTCTGAATTATTGCTGGTTTTAATTGATCACCCCTCTTTCCAATAAAAATAAAACTTTCTGGATTGAATAAGTAGGGACTCTCATTAACCATTTTTTTTAAGAAAACCATGATTTGATTCGCAACTGGAATAATTCTAACTTTACTTCCTTTACCTGTAACTCTAATTTCATCTTTAAAAGTATCTTTTAATTTAATATTTAAAACTTCACTTATTCTTAATCCATAGCCCCACATCATTAATATAATAGATAAATCTCTCATCATAATCCATTTCACCTTCTCATTTTTTATTTCATCTATTATTTGCATTATTTGTTTTTTTGATAGAGGTCTAGGCAAAGATTCCAGAAACTTTGGTCCTTTTAAATTTAAAATTTTGGAGCCATTAATCATTTTTTTTTTTACTAAAAATGAAAAAAAACTTTTCAATGAAGAGAGTGCTCTTGCATTTGATCTATGACTTGTTCCATGCTGTATTCTCTCATAAAACCATCCTGACAAGTCATCTTCGTCTATTGAGGCTAGAAGTTTCTCATCAACTTTATTGTTAAAATGATTTTTAAGAAAATACAAAAATGATTTCAGATCAGATTCATAGGAAATTATGGTATTTAAACTTAATCTTTTTTCACTCTCAATCCATAAAATCCATTCTGAAATTTTATTATTTAAATTATTTTTCATTTGAAAGTTGTATTAATTTTTCTTGTAAAACCTTAGATAGGAAATAAATTAGATCGTAGGCTGAATTATCTATAAAATGCTTATCTTTACTTCCATAAACAAGCAACGATTCTGATTTGAAAATTTCTTTATCTAGAGAAAAAATAGCATTTGAGTATATTTTATTTTTAGTTTCAAATATGTTTGTCTCATTTTCAACAGCATCCATGACCAGTCTATTTTTATCTCCGTAAATTTTATCAATTGATTCTTTTGTTTTATAAATTAGATTAAACTTTTCAGAAATTTTCAAATCACTGGTTACAATACTTACAATCTCTAATTCAAATGTTTTTGGTAATTCTTTAATTAAAAGAGTTATTAATTTAGAAAAATTTTTTTTTTTTATAATTTCCAGTACAATACGGTGAACCTTTGTCTGTGTTACAAAGTTATATTTGGCATTTTCAATAATTTTTCTTTGAACTTTTTTAAGATTGAAGATAATCCAATCTTTGAAAGATATAACTTTATGACTTTCATTATTCTTTCTTTGTACTAATGGGAAATTTATTTTTGAAAGTATGTCTTGATTTTCAATAAAAAAATTAGGATTTTGCTCAAGGAAATCTAGTATTTGATTTTTTTTTATTTTTTTTTTTATCATCAAAATTATAATATTTCATAAAAGATATTAAACAATGTTTTCATAAATTTATTTGTTATAATTTGCTAATGATTTACGAGATATTATTACCACTTCCTATTCGTAAAACATTTTATTACGAGGGACCTGATACCTCAAATGATCAAAATAATAATTATTTAGGTAAACTCGTTGAGGTAGATTTTAAAAACAAAAAAATTGTAGGTCTCATCATCAACACCACAGAAAAGAAAATTCAACAACCATTAAAAAAAATTATAAGAATAATTGAATATTTTATTTTTCAAAAAGAAGTTTTAGAGAGTTTGAAATTCATTTCAAGGTATAGCTGCAATAATGCTGCAATGATACTAAAATTATTTCTTTCAAATTTACCAAAAAGAAATAATTTTAATAAAGAATATTTGTTAACAAAATCCTACAAATCAGCAAACCTAAATCTGAATTCCGGTCAAAAAGACGTTATCAATAATATCTCAAATATTAATTTTCAGAAATTTAATGTCATCCTTTTAGAAGGAATAACAGGTTCAGGCAAAACCAGAGTCTACATGACAAAAGTAAAAGAGGTCGTTGACAGAGGTTTTCAATGCTTAATTTTGGTACCAGAAATAATTCTTACTAATCAATGGGTAAATGAAATAAAAAAAGACTTTGGACTTAATCCTGTTATTTATCATTCTTCAATAAAAAAAAGTCAAAGAGAGAATATTTGGTCCTCAATCAACAAAAATAAGCTCAAGCTTATTGTTGGTACACGATCAGCACTGTTTTTACCCTTTGTAAATCTGGGTTTGTTAGTTGTAGACGAGGAACACGACAGCTCCTACAAACAAGAAGAGCAAATTATTATCAATGCCAGAGACTTTTCCATCGTGAGAGCAAAAAATTCAAATTGCATGGTTATTTTGAGCTCTGCAACCCCGTCTCTTGAATCATATTATAATGTTAATTTAAAAAAATTTTGGCATTTTAAACTCAATAAGAGAGTGAATAACTCAGATCTTCCGGAAATAAAAATTATTGATATGAAAAAAGAAAAAGAAATAATTTCTAAAGAACTTAAGGAGAGCATTCAAAATAACTTAAAAGAAAACTACCAAACACTTTTATTTATAAATAAAAGAGGATATGCATCATTTGTTATTTGTAAAAGTTGTGGTTTTTCAAAAACATGTAAAAATTGTCATTCAAGTTTGGTTCTTCATAATTATAAAGAGAAAAGTTATTTGTTGTGCCACCATTGTAATTACAAAGAATTTTTTGAAAACAAATGTCCCTCTTGTAAAACTAAAAATAGTATGAGTCTTGCAGGAACTGGTGTAGAAAAAGTTTCAGAATTAATTTCAGAATTATTTCCAAATGCTAGTACAACTATATTATCAAGTGATTCTGTCAAAAATGCCAGAGCGTTTAAAGATATTATTTCTAAAATTATTTCCAATAAAGTTAATATAATCATAGGAACTCAATTAATATCAAAAGGTCATCATTTTCCATCACTTAAAACAGTTGGAATAATAAATATTGATAATGTTTTAAATGATTTCGACTTTAGGTCATCAGAGAAAACGTTTCAACAAGTTACTCAAGTGGCAGGAAGAGCAGGAAGGAAAAATTTAAAAGGGGAGGTTTTTATTCAAACACTTCAACCCACACATCCAGTAATTGAATTATGCAAATTTCAGAATGTCAAAAGATTTGTTGACTCTGAGCTTGGAAATAGAAAGAAAAATATGCAACCACCATTTGTAACTTATATTTCTATAATATTTTCATCAAAAACAGAAAAGTATGTTAAAAATTTTTCTAGTAGTTACTCTGAACTTTTGCAAAATAGATTTAAAGACTTATCAATATTTGGTCCTGCTCCAGCTATTTTGTACAAAAAGAATTTAAATTATAGATACAGAATTTTAATTAAAATGAAAAAAGAGAATGAAATACAAGGGATAGTAAAAAATTATTTAATAAAAATTAAAATACCACCGCCTATTAAGCTATTTATTGATGTAGATCCAATTAACTTTATATAAAAATTATCTGATATTGATATAAGACTTTTCTTATGCTAATAACAAGAATAATTTAGAGGTAGACTTGACGAACAGATCACAAAATACAAACGAAATTTGTCATCGTTATGCTAATGCATTAATCATTTCAGCATCAGATAAAGATGAACTAATTGAAATTTCAAAGAATTTTAAGCATTTCACATCAACAATACAAAGTTCTCTGGACTTTTCAAAATTTATCAATAATCCTCTTATAAACTCAAAAAAAAAATCAGAATTATTAAGCAATTTATGTAAAAAGCTATCTTACAATAATATCTTTCAAGGTTTTATAAAAGTACTAGCTAAACACGGTAAAATCCTTTTTTATAAAAAAATCTTCAATGAATTTAGAAAATCTTTGGATATAAGAGATGGATTAACAGAAATTGTAATAACCACTGCTGAACCTTTAGAAAAAGAAACTGAAGAACAACTAAAGCAAAAATTATCCAATGTTCTAAAATTAAAAATTAAACTAAAAAAAATCGTGAAAAAAGAAATTATTGGTGGCGTTATTATAAAAATAAATTCCATAATGATAGATAATTCTATCAAATCAAAATTAGTTGATTTTAAAATCTAAAGAAAGGTTAATTAAATGACAATCGATGCATCTGAAATATCTGAAATTCTCAAGACTGAGATTAAAAATCTTGGAGATGAGCCAAAAATATCTGAAGTTGGAACGGTACTAACCGTCGGCGATGGGATTGCAAGGGTTTATGGGCTAGACAATGTTCAGGCAGGTGAAATGGTTGAATTTCCAGGGAAAGTCAAAGGTATGGCTTTAAATTTGGAAAACGATAATGTTGGTGTTGTAATATTCGGAAGCGATAAATCCATAAAAGAAGGAGACATTGTAAAAAGAACAGAATCAATTGTTGAAGTGCCAACTGGAAAATCACTACTTGGAAGAGTGGTTGATGGATTAGGCAACCCTATAGATGGCAAAGGACCTTTGAAAGATATTAAATACAGAAGAGCTGAACTAAAAGCACCTGGAATTATTCCAAGAAAATCAGTTCATGAACCGATGCAAACTGGAATTAAAGCTATTGATAGCCTGATACCAATTGGGCGTGGCCAAAGAGAACTAATAATTGGTGACCGACAAACTGGGAAAACCTCTGTTATTATTGATACCATCATAAATCAAAAAGAGGTTAATAATTCTGATGATGAATCAAAAAAACTTTATTGCATCTATGTTTCAATTGGTCAGAAAAGATCAACAGTTGCTCAAATTGTAAAAACACTTGAAGACAACGATGCAATGAAATATTCAATTGTTGTGGCAGCAACCGCCTCTGATCCAGCACCCTTGCAATTTCTTGCACCGTACACTGGTTGCGCAATGGGAGAATTCTTTAGAGATAATGGTATGCACGGAGTAATTTTTTACGATGATTTGTCCAAACAAGCTGTAGCTTACAGACAAATGTCGCTTCTGTTAAGAAGACCACCAGGTAGAGAAGCGTTTCCAGGCGATGTTTTCTACATACATTCTAGATTACTTGAGCGTGCTGCAAAAATGGGAGAAAAAAGTGGTCTTGGTTCACTTACATCCTTACCGGTAATTGAAACTCAAGCTGGAGATGTTTCAGCTTACATTCCTACAAATGTAATATCCATAACAGATGGTCAGATATTTCTAGAAACGGAACTTTTTTTCAAAGGTATTAGACCTGCTGTAAATGTTGGCTTGTCCGTTAGCAGGGTAGGTTCTGCTGCTCAAATAAAAGCTATGAAACAAGTATCAGGATCTATAAAGCTTGATCTAGCTCAATTTAGAGAGATGGAAGCCTTTTCTCAATTTGCATCAGACTTAGATCAATCCACAAGAAACCTTTTGGAGAGAGGCAGAAGGCTCACTGAAATTCTCAAACAACCACAATATTTACCGCTTAAAGTAGAGGAACAAGTCATCGTTATTTATTCAGGTGTTAAGGGGTTCTTAGACAATATAGATATTTCCGCAATTACAGATTTTGAAAATTACCTTTTAGATAAAGTTAGAACAGAAGGAAAAAAGATTCTTGAGACCATAAAAAAAGAACAATCTTTGAGTAAAGAATTAGAGGATCAAATTAATAAATTTTTGGAGAAAACTTCAAAAAATTTTTTAGAGGAGAAAAATGCCTAGTCTTAAAGATCTAAGAAACAGAATATCTAGTGTTAAATCAACAAAAAAAATAACGTCTGCCATGAAAATGGTTGCTGCTGCCAAATTGAAAAGAGCTCAAAATAATGCTGAAAAAACAAGACCCTATGCCAAAAAGATGAGCGAAATCGTAAATTCCTTGGTGAAAAATCAGAAATCTAAAAAATTTAAGTTTGGCGAGAGAAAAACAAAGAACGTACTTTTAATAATATGTTCAGCAGATAGAGGTTTATGTGGAGGGTTCAATGGTTCCATTATTAAGTTTTCAAAAAAACTAACCATGGAAATTATCAACAAAGGATTAAAAATTAATTACATATTTGTTGGAAAGAAAGCCTATTTTTCTCTAAAAAGAATGTGCAAAGACTCAATTCTTAAAAACTTTACAGATATTGCAAACCCATCAATTGAATTTGAACTAGCAGGAGAAATAAGAGATAAAATTCTAGAACTTTTTCTAGATAACACAATTGACGAATGTCATTTAATTTATACTAAATTTCAAAGTGCTATTTCACAAAATGTTCAATCACTTCAACTTTTACCACTGAAAGAACAAATGAAGGATGTATCTCCTTCTCAGTCACAATCCTATGATTTCGAGCCAGACGAAGAAGTTATACTTAATGAAATAATTCCTAAAAATATTGCCATTCAAATCCATACTGCACTATTAGAAAACCTAGCTAGCGAGCAAGGGTCAAGAATGACTGCAATGGACAATGCAACCAGAAACGCTAATGATATGATCGATAATCTTACACTTTTTTACAATAGATCAAGGCAAGCACTCATAACAAAAGAACTTATAGAAATAATATCAGGGGCAGAAGCCGTTTAAATAAAAGGAGACTATGAAATGAGTAAAAATGAGGGAAAAATAAAACAGATTTTAGGAGCTGTAGTTGATGTTAATTTTGAAGAAAAATTACCACAAATTCTAGATGCTTTATTAGTTAACCATGATGGGAAAGAGCTAGTTCTTGAGGTCGCTCAGCACCTTGGAGAAAATACAGTTAGAACAATAGCAATGGACTCTACTGATGGACTTACTAGGGGGCAAAACGTGTTGGATACTGGAAACCCAATATCAGTCCCAGTTGGACCAGAAACACTTGGAAGGATTCTAAATGTAGTAGGAGAACCTGTTGATGAAAGGGGCCCCTTGAAAACAAAATTAAAAGCGCCTATTCATAAAGAAGCTCCAGAGTTTACAGATCAATCTACAGAAACTGAAATTCTAGTAACAGGTATCAAAGTTGTGGATCTTTTAGCTCCATATGCTAAAGGAGGAAAAATAGGGTTATTTGGAGGAGCTGGAGTTGGAAAAACAGTTTTAATTATGGAGCTAATTAATAATATAGCTAAAGGACATGGTGGATATTCAGTTTTTGCTGGAGTAGGAGAAAGAACAAGAGAAGGGAATGATTTGTACTATGAGATGATAGAATCAGGTGTAATTAAACTGGACAGTGACGAGTCAAAAGCAGCCCTTGTCTATGGACAAATGAATGAGCCTCCTGGCGCGAGAGCAAGAGTAGCACTTACTGGGTTAACTCTCGCAGAATACTTTAGGGATGAGGAAGGACAGGACGTTCTTCTTTTTGTTGATAATATTTTTAGATTTACGCAAGCAGGATCTGAAGTATCAGCTTTGTTAGGAAGAATTCCTTCAGCAGTAGGATATCAACCTACTCTATCTACAGATATGGGTGCTCTTCAAGAAAGAATCACATCGACTAACAAAGGTTCTATAACGTCTGTTCAAGCCATTTATGTTCCCGCCGACGATTTGACTGACCCTGCACCAGCAACTTCATTTGCTCATTTAGACGCAACTACAGTTTTGTCAAGACAAATAGCTGAACTAGGCATTTATCCAGCTGTTGATCCTCTTGATTCAACATCCAGAATCCTTGATCCTCGAGTTATCGGAGAGGAACATTATGCTGTTGCAAGAAAAGTACAAGAAACACTTCAGAAATATAAGTCCCTTCAAGATATAATAGCAATTCTAGGAATGGACGAATTATCAGAAGAAGATAAGCTTGTAGTTGACAGAGCTAGAAAAATACAAAAGTTTCTGTCACAACCATTTCATGTAGCTGAAGTGTTTACAGGGTCTCCTGGTGTATTCGTTAGCCTGCAAGATACAATTAAAGGATTCAAAGGTTTGGTTGAAGGAGATTATGATAACATTCCAGAAGCTGCATTCTACATGGTGGGTACAATCGAAGAAGCAATACAAAAAGCAAAAAAGTTAGAAAACTAAGTATGTCGTTTAAACTCGAAATCATTACACCGGATCAAATTGCATATAACGAAGAGATTGATCTTGTAATAATGCCAGGTATTGAGGGAGACTTTGGGGTATTAAGAAATCATATGCCATTTCTTACTTATTTAAGGATTGGGCAAGTTTATATATATAAAAGTAAAAAAGTTATTGAAACATTCTTAGTTAACACAGGAATTGTTGAAGTTACAGCAAACAACTGCATTTTGTTAACTGAGGATATTGTTAGATCAAAGGATTTCAAAATATCTGATGAATACAATGATTTAGATAAGTTAAAATCAGATGTTATAAGTAAATCTTATTACAGTTAATCTACAAATCTTCTAAACTCATTTAACAC
>NHDS01000011.1 GCA_002167215.1 Pelagibacteraceae bacterium TMED65 | reverse complement strand
TTTTTCTGTAATAATTTTTTCTAATGTAGCTTGTCCGTCAACATGACCAAAAACTAAATGACCACTAAGATCGTCTCCAATTTTTAAAGATCTCTCTAGATTAATTCTATCGCCTAAGTTTTTTATTTTTAAATTGGTTCTCTCGATTGTTTCAGCAGATAAATTACAATAAAAAATATCTTTATCAATTTTTGAAATTGTTAGGCAAACACCTGAGCATGAGATTGACTCGCCAAGTACTAATTTTTTAAAATTTGATTCTATTCCTAATACTTTTGATTCTAAATTAATTAAACGAATCACTCCAATTTCTTTGATAATTCCTGTAAACATATAATTATTCTTTCCTCTCTAAAACTTCCATTGTATTATCTCTAACAATACAAAAAGAACTTTGAAAAAAAGATTTTTGCTTTGATTTATAGTTTTTTGTAAGTAAATCTTGGCCTTTTGAACCAATAAAAGAGTTTGATCTAAAAATAATGATCTGGTCAACCAAGTCCTCATTTAAAAATGATGTAAAAATTTTGCTACCTCCCTCGATCAACAAATTACAAATGCCAAATTTAGCTAACTCATTCAGTATATTAGATAATGTAAAATTTTGTTTATTTAAGCTAATTAATTTGAAGCATTTGTCTTTAATTTTTTCTTTTTTTCTTTTACTTGATTCCAAGGTAAATATTATAGTAAGTTTTTGATTTCTTTTCTTTAGAATTTCTGAATTTGAATCAAAATCTAACGATTTAGATAAAACAATTCGATAAGGTGACAAATATTCAAGTCCTTTTATTCTACAATTCAATTTTGGATTATCTATATTTATAGTATTCCCTCCGACTAAAATTGCATCATATTCAGCTCTGTAGTTGTGTACAATTTTTTTTACCAATTTATTGGTTATAAAATCCTGTTGACCTCTCTTCATAGCTATTTTGCTATCGATAGAACAGCCTACTTTTAAAGTAACTTGAGGCCTTTGGATAGTTCTATTGTAAATATATCCTCTATATGTTTTTTTAATTTCATCACTTAAAATATTATA
The DNA here is from genome assembly GCA_002167215.1 of Pelagibacteraceae bacterium TMED65. The sequence continues at coordinate 101,991 of NHDS01000011.1, read as the reverse complement.
TTTTACTTCCAAACCATTTTTCTTCAAGATAGACATGCCTTTTCCATTTACTCTTTGATCTGGATCTTTAATTGAAAAAACCACTCTATTTACCTTAGATTTGAGGATCTTTTTAACACACGATTCTCCTCTACCCTGATGGCAACAAGGTTCTAATGACGAATACAAGGTATAAATTTTATTAGCGAAAAATCTTGCTCCAGAAATTGCAACTGCTTCAGCATGAGGTCTTCCAGTAAATTGTGTAAATCCGAAACTTACAATTCTATTCGAAATAAATTTCTTGTCAGATTCTACTATTAAAGCAAAAACTCCTGGATTTGGGAAAGTGCTCCCTCGTATTTTTTTTAGCAAATAATTAATGATTTTGATATATTTTGTATCTAAATCCACTACCTATTCGTTTTTCAAATTTAAGTTTTTATCAATAAATTTTCTGAAATCATCTGTTTCTTGAAACTCCTTGTATACAGATGCAAATCTTAAATATGCAACTCTATCTAATTCTTTCAAAGCGTCCATTACCAACTCCCCTACAACTTTTGTGGGAATCTCCGTTTCTCCAGAACTCTCAAGTCTCCTTTGTATGCTATTTGCTACTAACTCTATTTGGTCTGAATTTATTGGTCTTTTTCTACAAGATATGTGTATTGATCTTACTAATTTCTCTCTATCGAATATAGTTCTTGAGTCATCTTTTTTAATAACCATTAATTCTCTGAGCTGTACTCTTTCAAAAGTTGTAAACCTGGCTGCGCAAGCCGGGCATTGTCTACGTCTTCTAATCGAACTGTTATCTTCAGAAGGTCTGGAGTCTTTAACCTGAGTTTCGTCATGACCACAAAATGGACATCTCATAAATAGCTTCCTTAATAAAAGCAAAAACCGTGTACTTTTAGTTAATTAAAACCTATCATATAGCTGTGCTATATATAGGAAATTTTTCACATAAAGATTTCACTTTTGATTTTACTTCCTTTTCAATTTTTGAGTTGTCATCCATATTGAGGGACAAACCATCTAAAACATCACCAATCAAATTACCAACTATTTTAAACTCTTCTGTTCCAAACCCTCTGCTTGTTCCAGCTGGTGTGCCAAGTCTTATGCCGGATGTCACAAAAGGACTTTGCGGGTCAAAAGGGACACCATTTTTATTACAGGTGATTCCAGCATTCTCAAGTGATTTCTCTGCGGCTTTACCAGTTAAATTTTTGGGTCTCAAATCAACCAAGACTAAATGAGTGTCGGTTCCACCCGAAACAACTTCCAACCCTCTATCTAGCATTACATCTGATAACACTTTAGAGTTTGAAACGACAGATTTTATGTAATTTTTGAAATCCGGTTGGAGTGCTTCACCAAATGCTACTGCTTTGGCACAAATCACATGCATCAAAGGCCCGCCTTGTAAACCTGGAAAAACAGCCGAATTAATTTTTTTGGCATGACCTTCGTCATTAGTGAGGATTATACCACCACGAGGACCTCTTAGGGTTTTATGAGTTGTAGAAGTCACTACATCGGCGTATTCTAAAGGATTAGGATAAAGACCAGTGGCTACCAGTCCAGCAAAATGAGCCATATCAACCAGAAAGAGTGCTCCAACTTTATCGGCAATTTGTTTAAATTTTTTGAAATCAATAATTCTCGGATAAGATGATCCACCTGCTATCAGAAGTTTAGGCTTGTGTTCGATTGCTAATGATTCGACCTCATCATAATCAATTAAGGCGGTGTCTTTTTTCACGCCATATTGTATTGCATTAAACCACTTGCCAGATTCGTTTGGAGGAGCTCCATGTGTGAGATGACCACCAGCAGCTAAAGACATTCCCATTATGGTGTCTCCTGGTTTAAGAAGTGCAAGAAACACTGCTTGATTAGCTTGAGACCCTGAATGAACCTGAACATTTGCGTAACCAGCGTTAAATAGCTTTTTTATTCTTTCAATGCATATGTCTTCAACAACATCAACGTGCTCACAACCACCGTAATAACGTTTACCTGAATACCCTTCTGCATATTTATTTGTAAGTATTGTCCCCTGAGCCTCTAATACTGCTTTAGAAACGATATTTTCTGATGCAATTAATTCAATTTGATCATTTTGCCTATGATATTCATTTTTAATGGCATCTAATACTGCTGGGTCTGTTTGTGTAAGACTGCTTTCGAAAAAAACTTGTGCTGTCATTTTGTCTCCAATTAAATTATTATCTTACTAAATTAAATTTATCAAGTCTAGCCTGATGACGTCCACCTTCATAATTTGTATTTATAAATGTTAATAAACATTTAATAGCATCTTCTAAAGAAATCAACCTTGAACCTAAAACTAATATGTTTGCATTATTGTGTTGCCTTGCAAGCTTGGACATCTCAGAATTCATACACAATGCTGCCCTAACTTGACTGTATCTATTTGCAACCATTGACATCCCTATTCCAGAACCACAAATTAACACACCCTTTTCAAATTTTTTATTGTGAATTAAAAGGGATAATTTATTTGCATAATCAGGGTAATCAACAGAATTGCTTGAGAATGCACCCAAATCTTTAAATACTTTGTTAATTTTAGAATTCATGATTAAATTCTTTTTTAGCTCAAATCCTGCATGATCAGATGCTATTAGTATCTCCCCCACTTTTAACTATTCTCCATTTTTTTAATATCTTTCTTAAGTTCAGATGATAAAAAATATAATCCAATTATATTTGGGACTGACATAGCAAAAATCATGGAATCTGAAAAGTTAATAACACTCTCTAAGTTCATTGATGAACCCACAATGGTGAAACTTAAGAAAATAAATTTAAAAGAATATTTGCTAAAGTTTCCTATCACAAACAAATAAGTCCAACATCTTAAACCATAATATGACCAAGTAATAAGAGTAGAAATTGCAAATAAAGTTATAGCTACAGCTAGTATCATTGGGAACCAACTGAAAACTGATTCAAATGCTCTCGAAGTTAATTCAACCCCTTGAATTCCGGTGTTGTTTTCATAAACGCCGGTTATAATTATCACAAGAGCTGTCATAGAACAAACAATTATAGTATCTACCACAGGAGATAATAACGACATAAAACCAGTGTTTAAGTGATTATCACTCTTTGCTGGAGCATAAGCTATAGGAGCAGAACCTATCCCAGATTCATTTGAAAAAACAGCTCGTTTGACACCGGCTATCAATGATCCGATCAGCCCTCCTACTGACGCATCAATACTAAAAGCGTTTTCAAAAATCCTAGCCAAAGATTCTGGAAGTAAATTTATATTAGAGAAAATTATATATAAGCAAGAAATCACATAAACAAATGCCATAAAAGGTACTAACTTTTCTGTCACTCTTCCTATTGATTTTATTCCACCAATAATGATAAAGCCAACTATCAAAGCAAAAATTAGCCCCCCTAACCATCCTTTATCATAAAAAGGACTATCTTGTGAGCCGGTTGCTTCAACAATTTGTTGAAATGCTTGATTTGCCTGAAACATATTACCCCCACCGAAAGATCCACCAATACAACAAATAGCAAAAAAAACTGCTAGAAACTTTCCAGTTTTGACATAACCAAGATTTCCCAAGCCATCTGAAAGATATCTGATTGCACCTCCAGAAACAGTTCCATCTTTATGGATAACTCTATATTTATGTCCTAGGCTTACCTCAACAAATTTTAGTGTCATACCAAAAAAAGCTGTAATTATCATCCACAACATTGCTCCTGGTCCACCAATAGATATTGCCACGGCAACACCAGCAATATTTCCGAGACCTATTGTACCAGACATTGCTGCAGTGAATGATTGAAAATGTGTTATTTCTCCAGGATGATTCGGATCATCGTATTTTCCAAAGGCAACTTTTAAAGCTCTTTTGAAATATATAATATTGACAAAATTAAAATAGAAGGAAAAGTATAAGCTAGCAAATACTAACCACAAAACAATGTAAGGAACTTGAGTTTCAAAAAAGGTGAAGCTACCAAATATAATATTTGTGATTAAGTCTGAGGTTGGCTTTAATAATGACTCAATCTTATAATCTAAATTATCAAACATTATTTGAGTTTAAACTAAAAAATAATTACTGCAAAATTTCAATTAATTTTTCATATGAACTTACTAAATTTTGAGGAGAAATACAAAAAGGAGGCATGAGATAGATTGTATTACCTAATGGCCTAAGAAGTAGTCCGTGCTTCATGAATGTGTTTTTTAAAGATCTACTTTCCTCTGAACCATACTTACTTGATATACCATTATAATCAAAGGCAGCAATAGTTCCTAACATTCTAACTTTGCTTATATTTTTTTTTGTAGAAAGTTCATCAAGATAATTTTGATGTATATCCGAGATTTTTTTGATTTTTTCAAAAGTATTATCTTTTTGAAATAGTTCTAGCGAACTTAATGCTGCCGAACATGCTACAGGGTTTGCAGAAAAAGTATGACCATGTAAGAAAGTTTTCTCGAAATTTGCATCAACAAATTCTTTATGAATATTTTCATCAAAAATCGTAGCTGCTAAAGGTATAAAACCTCCAGTAAGAGATTTTGCAAGACAAATTATATCAGGGTAAATATCAAGATGATTACAAGCAAACATTTTTCCAGTCCTTCCAAAGCCTGTCATTACTTCATCAAAAATTACAATTATTCCGGATTCTCTGCATATTTTTACAAATTTTGATAAAAATTCTTTTCTACATATTCTCATTCCACCTGCACCTTGAATTAAGGGCTCCATTATTACGGCTGCAATCTCATTTTTTTCTTTTTTTAGTAATTTTGAGATTTGTAATAAAGCCTCATTTTCATTTTTTTTTAATTCATTATTTCCTCGCCAGTCTTCTGGAAAATTTATGAAATCAACTGGATTTAAAATCTCTCTAAAAGGTTCATAGAAACCAGAGGTTTGACCAACTGACATGGCACCGAAAGTATCTCCGTGATAACCTCCTCTAAAAGCTACAAATTTGTTTTTCTTTTTTCCTTTGTTATACCAATATTGAACTGCAACCTTCATTGCTATTTCAACGGCAGTGGATCCGTTATCAGAATAAAATACTCTTGATAAGCTTTTAGGTAAAAAGTTTACTAATTTTTCTGCTAAATCAACTGCTGGTTGATGAGTAAAACCAGCAAAAAGAACTTGTTCTAATTTTTTTGATTGATTAAATACAGATTCAATTATTTCTTTTCTACAATGACCATGAGTATTTATCCACCAAGAAGATATGAGATCTAAATATTCATTTCCATCAATATCATATAGTTTTTCACCTTTAGCATTCTCAATGATTATTGGGTCATTAGAACCCTGAATTTGTGTAAAGGGATGCCATAAATATTTTTTGTCTTTATTAATTATATTTTTTTTCATTTTCATATATTGATGAAAAGTTTTTTTAAATTATCAATTACAACTTTATTGATTGTTTTTTTTATAGGTATCCGTGCTAGGATCTTCAGCCCTTTTCCATAAATTTTTTTACCATGATATAAAATTGTTTCAATAGTCTCGGGTTCCTCTTCACCTACAAATACAAGACCAAACAAGTTAATATTTTTTTCTTTGATACATTTAATTGACAAAAGAGTGTGATTTATTGTACCCAACCCAGTTCTACAAACCAAAATAACTGGAAGTTTAAAAATATTTGCAAAATCGTACAAATACAAATTCTTATTAATTGGCACATGTAATCCGCCCGCACCTTCAACTATTATTTTCTTATCAGTTTTAACTTTTTGTATTTGTTTTAATTTTTTAATGTCTATTATTACATTTTCATCCACCGAGGCAATATTAGGACTCAATGGTTTCTTGAAAAAATAAGTTTCTTTGATTATGGTCTTTTTTTTACATATTTCGAATATGATGTCTGAGTCTTTCATTCCATTTTTATTTAACCCGCATTGAATTGGCTTATGATATACGGCATCTAATTTGTTTACCAAAATAGCAGAGACTATTGTCTTACCAACATTAGTGTCTGTACCAGTGATAAAAAAACCTTCATGCATTATTTTTCTATTTTCTTAAAAAGTAAGTAACTAATTTTGAAGTTTACTATAATATTATCTGAATCTACTCTTAACTTAAAAAGGTCTTTTTGTTTAGTTTTACTTGCAGAATTTACGTGTGTTCCTGTTTTTTTTAAATTTTTTAAAAAATCTAAAATGTTTTTAAAGCTTTGATAGTGTTCAATTTCTTTATGCTTAAAATAAAACTTTTTAGATTCAAATTCTTTTTCAAATTTACTAATATTGGGAAAATCATTTAATAATTTTCTATGTTTTTTTTTTAGATCACTAAAACTTTTGGAGTTAGGTAGCGATAAAAGTATGATTGTATCTTTTTTTATCGAATTTAAAATTTTCTTTATCAAATGAAAAAAATTTTTAGACCAATGAACTGACATATTAGACATTATTATATTATACTTTTTAAAATCATTGAAATTATCAAAGTCTTTTTGATAAAAATAAATATTATCATGGCTAATTTTTTTTTTGGAAACTTGTAACATTTTTTTTGATATATCTACCATATGAATTTTTTTAATTTTAATTTTTTCTAATAATTTTTTACTTGTTTCACCTGTTCCACAACCCAGATCAAGAAGAAATAAATCATCTCTTTTATTTTCTTTTAAATCAAAAAAAAGATTTAATAGCTTTTCTGACACTTCTTTTTGCAGAGCATTATGATTGTCATAAATTTTTGAACTTTTATCAAATGATAATTCAACTTGCTTTTTGAATAACTTCATTAAATTTCACTTATAAATTTCTTAATAATTTTAAAACAAACACTTGGGTTATTTAGAGGGAAGCCATGATCATAATTTTTGAAAATTTTAACCTGATGATTTTCGTTTTTAAACTTTAATACTTTCTCTTTCTTAAAACAAAATACTTTGTCATTTAGAGAATAGATTGATAAAACTTTGTTTTTTGAATTAAGAAACGGAGTCAAAAGGTTTTCAGATCTTAAATCTATCAATGATTTTTTTAGGTTTTTTATATTGAATATTTTTTTTTTTTCATAACTAATATTACAAAGTTTATAAAATTTTTTAATCACATCTTCTGGTTTCAAATCAATGGTTTCAATCATTCTATCTATTTTCATGGTTGCTTTTAAAGGATTTAATTGAAGGTTAATAAAGTCGGGCGAACCAAAAAAGTTTATCAAGGCTTTGCATCTTATTTTTTTTTTTAGAAACCAATTAAGTCCATATGAATGAACTATAAAAATATTTTTTTTCTCAGATGTAAAATTGTAGTAATTTTCAACATTCTTTGAGAAATAGTGAAGGTCAACACTAATTAAATTTTTTGACAAATTGTTCTCTTTGATCATTTTTTTAACTGGATCCCAAAATGATTGCTCAAAAGACCAACCGTGAACAAAGTAAAAATTATATTTCATTTCTTTTAAAAGTTAGCAAGATATTAATAAATTTTTCAAGTGTGCTTTTTTTTAAAGTTGAAGTTATTGACAACCTTATCCTTTCTTGATTAATAGGTACTGTTGGGGGTCTGACATATTTAACAAAAAAACCATTTTTAAACAAATATTTTACTAAATTCTGACACTTAAAAGAGTTATTAAGTACGATAGGTATTATATGAGAATTCGAACTTGAAGTATTAAATGATAAAGTTTTCAAGTTTTTTAAAACGTATTCAAAATTATTTTTAATTTTCTTTCTTAAGTTTTTAACTTTAGGATTTTTTTTTACTGCTGCATATATAGAACCCAAATTTGAAGGCGGTAAAACAGTTGAATATATCAAACCACTACAATAATTTACTATAATTTTATGAAAGTAATTTGAACAAGAAACAAACGATCCATAACTCCCCATAGCTTTNCTAAATGTTCCAACAACTATTTCATTCTCTGACCTAATTGTTCCTCCAGATAAACCAGAACCATTTTCACCAAATACGCCAAAAGCGTGAGCTTCATCCAAGTAGAGTAAAGCATTATATTTTTTTGATAAAAACCTTGCAATTTTAACATCCAAAAAATCACCATCCATACTAAATAAGGTTTCTGAAATTATAATTTTTCTTGAGTCAATTGGTACTTTTTTTAATAAACTTTCAAGATGATTATAATCCAAATGCCTATATCTAAACAATTTTTGTCTAGAAAAAATACATCCAAAATTAATACTAGCATGATTGTATTTATCAGAAAAAATATAACATTTTTTTCTGCTTCCAAGATTATTTCCTGTCAATGCAGGAATTAAGGTAGAGTTTAATAAAAAACCATTGCCAACAATTATAGATTTTTCATGCTTTATATTTTTGCTTATTAGCTTCTCTATTATAGAGATCTTATTTAAATTTCCAGTTATTAATCTTGATGAGGACAAACTTGTTCCATATTTTTTGAGCCAACTTAGTGATGTATTTATAACTTCGTTATCTTTGGATAACCCTAAATAATCATTACTTGCAAGATTAACTAGGGATCTACCCTTATATATGATACGACCCTCTGTATCATAAGAATCTTTTTTGCTATGATCAAAATTTTCTAACTCTCGAAATAGATTTTTATTATTTGAAATAAATTTTGTCACGGTTTATTATACTATTATAACATAACCATTAAAGAGTATACATGAAAGAAGAAACCATAGTTTTACATGCTGGGCATCGAAGAGATGAAACAACAACATCTGTTGCAGTTCCAATATATCAAACCACATCATACCAATTCAACAACACAGAACATGCCGCAAAGTTATTTTCTTTGCAGGAACTGGGAAATATTTACACAAGGATAATGAACCCAACGTGTGCAGTTTTAGAGGAGAGAATAACAAAACTTGATGGAGGTGCAGCTGCAATGGCTGTAAGTTCGGGGCAGGCAGCATCAGCCTTCTCTATACAAAATATTTGTCATTCTGGAGATAATTTTATAAGTTCTACTGATCTATACGGTGGAACATGGAATCTATTTTCAAATACTTTGAAAGAAATTGGCATTGAATGCAGATTTGTCGATCCGACAAAACCAGAACAATTTGAAAATGCGATTGACGATAAAACAAGGTGTATTTATGCTGAAACTCTTCCCAACCCAAAACTTAATGTTTTCCCTATTAGTGAAGTTGCACAAATTGGTAAAAAGAATAAGGTACCACTCATAATGGATAACACCGCAGCTCCGTATATTTGCAAACCTATTTCTCATGGAGCAAATATTGTTGTGTATTCGACAACAAAATATATTGGTGGGCATGGACTCTCAATTGGAGGTTTGATTGTTGATGGTGGTAATTTTGACTGGGAAGCTGCAGGTGATAGGTTTCCAATGCTTAATTCGCCTGACCCAAGTTACCATGGAGCTGTTTGGTCTCAAGCAGCAAAAGCATTAGGGCCGATTGCATATATTTTAAGGGCAAGAGTAATTTTACTCAGAGACTATGGTTCGTCAATGAGTCCATTTAATGCTTTCACTTTCATACAAGGTTTAGAAACTCTTCCTCTAAGGATGCAAAGACACTGCGAAAATGCTCATAGTGTATCGGAGTTTCTATCTAAAAATAGTAAAATACAAAAAGTAATCTACCCCAATCTCATGGATGGTGTTCATAAAGAGAGAGCCAACAAATATATGTCTGGAGGATTAGGTGCTTTGTTAGGATTTGAATTAAAAGGTGGAGAAGAAGCAGGAAAAAAGTTTATAGATAATTTAAAATTATTCTATCATGTTGCTAATATTGGTGATGCACGATCATTAGCCATTCACCCTGCCTCAACTACCCATTCTCAATTATCAGCCGATGAACAACTGTCATCTGGTGTCACACCAGGTTATGTNAGACTCTCAATTGGTATTGAACATATTGATGATATTCTTGAGGATCTTGACCAAGCTCTCAATAAAGTNTAAATGAANTACATCCNAGGAAATGGNTTTCCTTATCACAGAGGNAGAAGGTTAAGNAGATCACAANATNTNAGGGATTTAGTTTCAGAAACNANCCTAACAACAGATGATTTAGTTATGCCCTTTTTTTTGAAAGAAGATGATGANAANACNAANACAAAAAATCTTTATGATTTAAAAAGATTTACAATAAAGGAACTTTGTATTGAATTAGAAAAAATAGTGGATNTTGGAATTAAAGCTATTGCAATNTTCCCNAAAGTTAAAGACAATAAAAAANCNACAAAAGCCGAAGAAAGTTATAATGAAAAAAACTTAATTTGTAGAAGTTTAAGAATATTAACAAAGAAATTTCCCAANCTTATTATTATNTGNGATGTAGCGCTTGATGCTTACACNTCAACAGGNCACGATGGAGTGGTNAATTCTTATGGTGAGGTTGACAATGATAAAACNGTCGAGGCCCTTACAAAAATGTCAATTTCTCTGGTATCATCAGGATGTGAAATNATTGCTCCAAGTGATATGATGGATGGTCGAATAAAATCAATTAGAGAAAACTTAGAATCATTAGGTTTCAAAGAAACAATAATACTTTCATACAGTTCAAAGTTTTGTTCAAATTTTTATACTCCTTTTCGTGACGCCATTGGAAGTTCAGTTAATTTGGGAGATTCAAAAAAACATTCATATCAAATAAATTTTAGAAATAGAAAAGAAGCTCTAAAGGAATCATTGGAGGATATAAATGAAGGTGCAGATATAATTATGATTAAACCAGCAGGCTATTACTTAGACATTATAAGAGAAGTTAGAGACAGTTGTTTAATTCCAGTAGCAGCTTTTCAAGTTAGTGGTGAATATTGTCTAATTAAAAGTGCAGCAGAAAGAAAATTAATTAACTTAAGAGACTGTGTTTTAGAGAGCTTAAATTGTATTAAACGTTCGGGAGCAGATTTGATCTTTTCTTATTTTTCCATGGAAGTTGCTAAGTGGCTAAATAAATAATCTTAATTTATAGACTTGATTTTTGTTCATTATCAGATTAATAATTTAAAAAACAGAAAAAGGAGATATTAAATGAATAGAAAACATCCCGGAAGATTTCATATAGCAATTCCAGGTCCAACAAATATACCTGAAAGAATATTAAATGCTATGCACATATCATCAGAGGATCAAAGAAATCCAGAAATTCCTGAATTGACGATACCTTTGTATAAGGATGTAAAAAAAGTATTTAAATCTACCGATGGACAGGTTTTTCTCTTTCCCGGTTCTGGAACAGGAGCATGGGAGTCAGCAATTATTAACACTATGTCACCCAATGAAAAAGTTTTGATTTATAGATACGGTCAATTTAGTCACTTGTGGGCTGATATGTTTAAAAGGCTTGGGTTAGATGTTGATATTGTAGAAAGAGAATGGGGAACAGGGACTCCACCTGAAGAAGTAGAAAAAACATTAAAAGATGATGTTGACCACAAGATAAAAGTTGTTTGTGTGACGCAAAATGAAACAGCCACAGGCGTTACCTCAAACGTTGGCGATATAAGAAAAGCGATGGATGCTGCCAATCATCCAGCGTTATTATTTGTTGATGGAGTAAGTTCAATTGCCTCAATTGATTTCAGAATGGATGAATGGAAAGTAGACTGCGCAATATCCGGATCTCAAAAGGGTTTTATGTTACCATCTGGAATGGCAATTATGTGTGTAAGCCAAAAAGCTTTGCAGGCTCATAAAACTGCCCAACTTAAAAGATGTTATTATTCTTGGGAAGATCAAATTGCAACTAACAAGGATGGATACTTTCCCTACACCCCTCAAATTCCTATGCTCAGAGCCTTAAAAGAATCGTGTAACATGATATTTGAGGAAGGTCTTGAAAATGTTTTCAAAAGACATCATAGAATAGCTGAAGGTGTAAGAAAAGCAATATTAGAGGGTTGGGAATTAAGACTCTGTGCCAAAGACCGTTATTGGTACTCTGACACAGTATCGGCAATTGTAGTTCCTGAAGATAAAGATGCAAAAAAAGTACTTTCCACAGCCTTTAGTAAATATCATTTATCACTTGGTGCTGGGTTAACTGAAGTAGCCGGAAAAGTATTCAGAATAGGTCATCTTGGTGATTTAAATGAACTACAGGCCTCAGCCTTTATAAATGGTGCTGAAATGGCAATGATTGATTCAGGTATTAATGTAAAACCAGGTAGCGGGATTGCAGCTGCNTCTGAATATTGGAGAAAGGCCTTAGATAATGACTCAAAAATACAGAGTATTGGTAACAAGGAAGTGGCCTAACAGTGTNGAATCAAAACTTAGAGATTCATTTGATGTAACTCTAAATGAATCGGACAAACCTNTAACCGAAAATGAGTTGTTCGATGCAATNAATANTTTTGATGCTTTGNTGCCCACCGTCACTGACTCAATAAATGATAAGATAATCTCTTCAAGTAATAGAAGNGTCAANATTATAGGNAATTTTGGAGTNGGNTTTAATAATATCGATATAGATTCNGCAAAAAAANATGAAGTTGTAGTTACTAATACNCCTGAAGTACTCACNGATTGNACAGCCGATATAGCAATGCTACTTTTATTAGGTGCAGGCAGAAGAGCATCGGAGGGTGAATTNCATGTNAGGAAAAAAGAATGGACTGGTTGGCGACCAACTCACATGATGGGGTCGAAAATCACTGGAAAGGTTTTAGGTTTAATAGGTATGGGAAGAATAGCGCAAGCTGTTGCTCATAAAGCACATTTTGGTTTTAATATGAAAATTATTTATTACGANCCNTATTTCAAGGACATCNNTGTTGCAAAAAAATNNGCAGCTGAATCATGTAANAGTATTGANGANNTGTTGAAAGCATCTGATTTTGTTTCACTACACTGTCCNTCAACAAAAGAAACAAAAGGACTAATTGATCTTGATTTATTATCTAAAATGAAAAAATCAAGCTTTCTTATNAATACAGCAAGGGGTGATATAGTTGTTGAAGACGATTTGGTAAANGCATTNGAAGAAAATATGATTAAAGGAGCAGGTCTNGATGTTTATGAAGAAGAACCCAAAGTNAACCCTAAATTATTAAATCTAAAGAATGTCTTTCTGTTACCTCATTTAGGAAGTGCTACAGAAGAAACTAGAGANGCAATGGGAATGAGAGTNCTNTCAAATATAACCTCATTCTTTGATGGCAAAGAACCNGCAGACAGAGTTGTTTNATTGTCTAAGAACTCACATAGAGTTTTTAATAACCACAACAAAACTTTACTNGAATTATTCAATNAAGGTATTTCATCAGTTAAGCCTGACAACTTTTTAAAAAAATTTCTCAATATTTATAANGATAAAATAATTGTGAGAGATGGNAAATCTTGNAAGGAATATTCTAATTTTAAAAATGTAATNCCAATATGCGTAGGAAAAGCTTCTGTTGACATGGNCAAAACATCNCTATCATTACTAAAAAAANTAAAAAAAAANATTCTGGAAGGAATAATTATTGTTAATAATGAAAATTTTCAAGAAGTTCAGGGATTTAAATGTTTTAGGTCTGGTCACCCTATACCAAATAAGGATGGATTACTTGCAGCAAGATTTTTAGAAAAAAAATTAGAAGNTCTTGATAATGACTGTTTAGTGTTATTTTTNCTTTCAGGTGGTGGTTCAGCACTTTTACCCTACCCTTCTTCAAATATATCTTTAAATGACAAAATTAAAATTAATGAACNATTATTAAGCTGTGGTGCCAATATCAAGGAAATAAATACAGTTAGAAAACATCTTTCAAAAATTAAAGGGGGTAATTTTTTAAAGATGTCCCANCCGGCAAAAGTTCACACTTTTATACTTTCNGACGTAATAGGNGATGATTTAAGTTCTATAGCTAGNGGNCCTACCGTTCCTGACANNACATCATTCAATGATGTGAAAAAAATATTACAAAATTATAATTTATGGAATAANTTATCNTTTAGTATAAAAGATCATGTCAATANAGGAATTTCTAATAAAGAATTTGAGACTCCCAAAAAAAATANTCTTTTATTTAAAAATGTAAAAAATACTNTTGTTGGAAGTAATTTCCAATGCTTGCAAACAATTCANAATTTATGNAAATCAAAAAAAATTAATTCAANTATTTGGAAANGTGANGTCGAAGGTGATGTCNAAGACCTTGCNAAAAGATTTGTTNNCGATATAAAAAAAAAAAAATTTAATAAACCCATAATATTAATTTCAGGAGGAGAAAGTACGGTAAAATTAAGAGGAAATGGAAAAGGTGGAAGAAATCAAGAATTTGCACTTCAATTTATTAAATATGCAGACAAAGTTATACCTAATTACAAATTCACTTTACTNTCCATTGGGACTGACGGAAGAGATGGCCCAACTGATGCAGCAGGTGCGATAGTTGATCAAGATAGCTTAACAAAAATAAATGATATTACTAATTTTGAGCTTGAAAAAGAATTGAATAATAATAACTCATATGAGGTATTGAAAAAAATTAATTCCCTTGTAATAATTAATGGAACAAATACAAATGTCGCTGATTTACAAATTATAATGCTTGAATAAATATGGGTACTGTAAAATTAAATGATTTGCTTTTTAGAAGTTCTATTGAGTTTCCTTGCTCATATATCAAAGGCAACCAAGAAAGAAGATTTTATGTAAGTATTTCAGTTCCAGATTGCGCCGATATAGTCTCAGAGTTAACAAAGAGAGGCTTTCGAAGAAACTATAACCACATGTATATACCATCTTGTAAAGATTGTAATTCATGTATTTCATCAAGAATTAATATAAAACAATTTATTTTTTCAAAAAGTAACAAAAGAAACCTAAAGATTAATAATGATTTATCATTAGTTGTAAACAAAGATTACAATGAAAAAAGATTTAATTTATTTAAATACTATTGCAGGGTTCGACACACTAACGGAGGGATGAAAAGCATGACTGAAAATGAATTTATAGGTTTTTTTCATAAATCAACAAATGAAACAAAAATTTTCGACTTAATTGATAAAGATGAAAAGCTTTATGGCTCAATACTTCTCGATATTTTAAATGACGGATACTCTGCAGTTTATAGTTTTTTTAATCCAGATTTAAATAAAAGAGGATTAGGAAAAAACTTAATTTTAAAAACAATCGAAAATATGAAACATAACCAAGGAAATTACCTATATATTGGTTATTGGGTTAAAGAATCTGAGAATATGAATTATAAATCATCTTTTAATAATATTGAATATTTCAAGGAAGGTAATTGGTCTCCCTCAATTTGATAAATTATTATAAAATTTAGTTATTTGGTCTCTATAAATAAACCTCAAATTTTTATTATCCAAAATCTTTTTTAAAAAGAAAAGATTTATCTTCATTGCATCTAAATAATCTTCATAATGGTTTTTTTTAAAACCTTCTTTCATACATAATGGAATTTTAAATAATTTATGAGCAAGTTTTTTACCCACCTCATAACTAACAGCATTTCCGGTTTTTGGAGAAATGAAATGAGTATTATTTTTTTCTCCGGACACATAGCAATATTCTAAATTAAAACCATAGCCTAAATGTTTTAATAAATTTATTTCCCAGTTTAGATATCTTCCTATCAAGAAACTACTATCCCTATTGTTCAGTGATGATAATTTTACAACGTCTTCGTAAATATCGGCATTTTTTTCCCATAAGGGTAAAAATCTCAAACATAATTCAGAAGCGGATGCTTTTACAATTGAAAACAAATAATGATCAAGAAACGTTGAATTCTTTTGTTCACATTTCAAATAACCTAAACCATTTTTATCTCTGGAGCTCCATGAAAATAAAACCTTATCAAGATTCATAAAATTAATACAATTTTTTTTTGTTATTTTAGTTAAACCTTTTACTAAACCATTTTCTTTTGAAAAAATATAAAGAATTTTCGAACTTTCTCCAAATCTTGATGAATATAAAAAAAAACCTTCGTCAATAATTTTCATAATACAATTAAAGTTATTTTTTTTTTACAATCAAATTCAAAAAAATCTTTTTTTTTAAAAGTTTCTCTATATCTAACCTTGCTCTAGATCCTATCATTTTAATTTTTTCTCCATTTTTTCCAATAATAATAGATTTCTGAGACTCCTTAAGGACTAAAATATCTTGGTAAATGGTGCAAATCTCTTTTTTATCTTCAATCATTGTATTAATTTCTGTAGTATATGGAATCTCTTTGTTCAAAAGATTAAATATCTTCTCTCTTGTTATTTCAGAAATTTGGTATTTTATGCCTTTATCGGTAAGAATATCATTCTCATAAAGCCATTCTCTTTGTGGAATATATTTTGCAACTCTATCAATAAAATATTCAATCCCTTTATTCTTTTTTGCTGAAATAAAAAAAGTTTCTAAGAAATTTAATTTTGAATTTAACAGACTTGAAACCTCTAACATTTTTTTGTTTGAAACCAAATCAATTTTATTTAGAACCAAAAAATTTTTTTTAAATTTTTTGGAAAAAGAATTTAAACTTTCAATATTTTTATCATTAATATCTTTTTGAAGGTCTACAATTATACAATTTAAATCTACATCAATATCTTTATTAAAAGTCATTCTTGCATAATGTTTATTGTAAAATTTTCTTTTTTCAATAATTCCCGGAGTATCTGTAAAAATTATTTGTGTTTTATCTTTATTAAATACTCCTGAAATTTGATCTTTTGTTGTTTGGACCTTTGGACTTACAATTGATATTTTTTGTTTAATTATAGAGTTTAATAAAGTAGATTTTCCTGCATTCGGAAGTCCAACAAAAAGTACTGTTCCACAATATTTGTTTTTATTTTTCAATTTGTTTTAAAAGTATACTTGCAGCATTGATTTCTGCATCTTGTTTGTTTTTTCCTTTGCCAGTAGCGAAAAACTCTTCATCAAAAGCTACACTAAAAGTAAACTCTGGATCATGCTCAGGTCCTTTTTTACTAATGCACCTATATATTGGAAGTTTTTTTCTTTTTCTCAAACACCATTCTTGTAACCTTGATTTCGGATCATGATTTGATAAATCAATTTTCTCAATTTCATCTTTCCATAGTCTTAATATTACTTTTTCAACAGCGTGTAGGTCAGAATCTAAAAAAATGGCACCAATCAAAGCTTCCATTGAATTCGCTTTTATAGATTTTAAAGAACTATTACTAATTTCTTTAGATGTTTTCAAATGGTCTTTTAAATTAACTTTATCTGAAATTTTTACTAATGTATCCTTACAAACTAATAATGACAATTTTTTTGCTAGGTTTCCTTCTGAATCATTTTGAAAAGTTAAAAAGATTTTTTTTGAGATTATTAGTCCAAGCACCCTATCACCAAGAAACTCAAGTTTCTCATAATTTTGCACTTTTTTTTTATAGCTTGAGTGAGTTAACGCCCTTATTAACAAACCCTCATCTTTAAATTCGTATTTAATTTTCTTTATCAATTCTATCAATCTACTCATTTTCTCTTTCAGGCAGTAGACTAACTATCAATCTATCTTTTCTTAATGCTGAAAACCAAGTCCAAAACTTAAAAAAACTTCCAATTTCTGTATCAAATGAAACCAACACTATTTCAGCACGACCAACAAGGTTTTCTCTTGGGATTAGTCCTATAAATCTACTATCCTGAGAATTGTCTCTATTATCCCCAAGCACAAAGAATTTGTTTTCTGGTATTTTTATCTCTCTAAAGTTATTTGTATTTAGCCCTAAAATAGTTTGCTTGAATTCATAAACATCATATTTATTTTTATTAGGAAGGTTTTCTTTGATTCTAGTGACTTCAAAAGACTTATATTTTTCTTCAGAAATTTTATTGGTTTTTATAACTGTTCCATTTAAAATTATTAGATTATTTTTTATTTCTATTGTATCGCCAGGAAGTCCAATTATTCTTTTTATATAATCAGTTCTATTATCTTCCGGTGTTTTAAAAACAGCAATCTCGCCCCTTTTTGGTTCTTTAGAAAATATTCTACCTTTTATTAAGGGCAAACTAAATGGCAAAGAATGTCTTGAGAAACCATATGAGTACTTCGAAACAAAAAGATAATCTCCAACCTTAAGGTTAGGGTACATAGAACCAGACGGTATGCTGAAAGGCTCAAATATAAAACTTCTTATAAGAAGAGCTGCTATTATAGCGTATGTAAATGAGATTATATTTTTTCTGAGTTTATTAGAGTTTTTGTTCTCTTTAAAAAAAGTATTTTTCATTTTAGAATTTTATTACAAAAAATCTTAAATACTAGTGTGATTTATAATTTTCATGAAATTTGTAATTGTTTTCTCTAAACCATCAAAGATAGAGTTGGATATTAGAAAATGACCAACATTCAATTCAATCACGTTGTCAATTTCTGAAATTTTTTTTACATTGTTAAAGTTTAGGCCATGTCCTGCATGACAATCAATATCTAGCTTTTTGCAAAACGAAGCCGCATCTTTAATTCTTTTAAGTTCTTTTGAAAAATCTTGTTTGTCAAAAGATCTTGAATATTTTCCAGTATGAATTTCAACTACTTTGACTCCTAATTCAGACACTGATTTGATTTGGTCTAAATCTGGATCAACAAATAATGATAATTTCGTCCCTGATTCTTGAATTTGAGATACAAATTTACTTAAATAATCTTTTTGATCTTTGACATTCAACCCTCCTTCAGTTGTTAGTTCCTCCCTTCTTTCTGGAACAATACAACATGAAAATGGTTTTGTTTCTAAACATATATCTTTCATTTCCTCAGTAGCTGCCATTTCTAAATTAAGGGGTAAAAGTTTACTTTTCATCAGATCTTTAACATCTTGATCTTTAATGTGTCTTCTATCTTCCCTTAGATGAACAGTAATTAAATCAACATTAATTTTTTTTAAGATACTAGCTACTTCCAGAAGATTGGGGAAATCCTCATTTCTTGCATTTCTAAGAGTAGCAACATGGTCAATGTTTACCCCCAACCTTATTTTTTTTTTCATAATACCTTTTTTCTAAATAAAATTTACCCACTTTATAGGTAATAAACCATATAATAATTGCAATGGGGAGGCTACCTATAAGTGTTGGAAAAAATAACTCTCCAAAATTTTCTAATAAGAAACTTATTGTAAATTCATAATTTGGAAGTGGAGTAAAAAAAAAGAATAAACCTATTTTATGGGCATAGTAAAAAAATATAGGAAATGTCCATGGGTTTCCGACTACTGATCCAACTGTTGCAGCAATCAAATTTCCTCTCATCAAAACCGTTCCTAAATAACAGATTATCAAATGAAAACCCAATAGTGGTGTAAAAGAAATTGCTACTCCCCATGCCAAACCAATTGCGACTGATTCCGGAAAGTCTCTTATTCTATAGATTTTCATTTTTAATAGTCTAATGAATCTAGACATGTTCATAATAATTATTAATTATACTCTAGAAACGTTGTCAATAAACTCAGACGCCCTCAGAGATACAATCACCTTACTTAAATGATTTTTATTTTTTACATCTATATCAATATTAATCTTGTAGAAGTCATTATTTCTTTCTGTGATTTTCAGATTTCTTATATTGCTAAGAGATTTTGCAATAATCGATGACAAAACACCCAAAGATCCAATCTTATTTTTAATTGTGACATTAATTTTACCAACAAATTCATTTTTCTTATAAAGAAGATTCTCCCATGATACTTTGATTTTTTCTATACTATCAGATTCACTTTTCTTCAATTCTTCACATGAAAATTGATGAATTAACAATCCCTTTCCTTCCATTATAAATGCTATAGCATCGTCACCAGGTATAGGATTGCAACAATTTGCAAAATGAATACTCATTCCTGGGGTTAAACCTTTTAGAATTACAGGTCTATTATTTTCTTTTTGATCTCTTAATTTATTAAATAAAATAATTTTATCATCCTTCCTCAGTAATTTTTTTTCAGGAAACATTGAAGAAATAATTTTCTCAGAAGGAATTTTTCCATTGCCGATTGCTTTATACAAGTCATCCAAATTTTTAATTTTTAGTTTATCTAAAACTGTTTTTATATTCCTCTCTGAATATCTCATTTTTTGAATTTTGAACTGATTAACTAGAATTTCTTTTCCTAATTTTTTAAAATCCTCATCCTCTTTAATTTGTAAAAATTTTTTTATATAAGCTCTTGCCTTTCCAGTAATAGATAAATCCAACCATTTTGTTGAAAGAGTGTTTTGCTCCCCACAAATTATTTCTACTTGATCGCCATTCTTCAATTTTGTGTTAAGCTGTTTAATTGAATTATTTATTTTTACACCTATGCATGATGAACCAATATCTGAATGAACTGAAAATGCAAAATCAAGTGGCATTGCACCATTTGGTAATGCAACCAAATCACCTTTTGGAGTGAAAACAAAAACTTGATCAGCATGCATTTGCATTTTTGTATGTTCCAGAAACTCCTCTGGTTCATTAGATTGATCTATTATATCTAGTATTTGTCTCATCCATCTGTATTGCTTGCCATCATTAATATTGATTTTGTCTTTATAAATCCAGTGTGCTGCTATACCAAACTCTGCCTTTTCATTCATTTCAAATGTTCTAATTTGTATTTCGATTCTTTGATTTAATGGTCCAATAAGTGTAGTGTGAATAGATTGATATCCATTGGGTTTTGGGGTTGAAATATAGTCTTTAAATCTACCTGGAACATATGAGTAAAATTGATGTAGCAAACCCAAAACTGCATAGCATATTTTGGTATCATCAACTAAAATTGTGAATGCCATTATATCCGATAATTGCGAAAAGTTTACGGATTTTACTTTCATTTTTTTCCAGATTGAATAAGGAGTTTTTTCTCTTCCAAATACTTTAAAATTTATATTCTGTTTTATGAGGAAGTCTTCAATATTTTTAACAATTTTATCTAAAACATCTTCATCTTGTTGCCTTAATAAAGATAACCTTTGTATTATAGAGCCTCTCAACTCTGGTTCAGTTGTTTGAAAACTCAAATCATCAAGTTCTTTTCTTATCTCATCCATTCCCAATCTCTCAGCTAGAGGTGAGTAGATCTCAAGAGTTTCAAAAGATATTCTTTTTCTTTTATTTTTATCCTTTATAAATCTTAATGTTCTCATATTGTGAAGTCTATCTGCAAGCTTTACAAAAAGGACTCGAATATCCCTTGATGTAGCTAATAATAACTTTCTAAAATTTTCAGCTTGATTAAATTTATCTGATCTTCCTTCAAAATTTGACAACTTTGTTACACCATCAACCAAACAAGAGATTTCATTTCCAAAATTTGTTTTAATATCTAAAAGATTAAAGGTTGTGTCTTCTACAACATCATGTAAAAGTGCAGTTATGATGGTTTTGGAGTCAAATTTATGATCAGCCAATATCCCAGCAACTTCCAATGGATGAGAAAAATATGGATCTCCTGATGCTCTCTTTTGACTTCCATGAGCCCTCATTGAAAAGACATAAGCTTTATTTAATAGCTCTTCCTCAACATTTGGGTCATATGATTTGACTTTTTCAATCAGTTCAACTTGTCTTAACACAACAAAATATTAGGACAAAATTAATAATTTTCAAATACGAATTTTTTTTATTCTATTTCTTCTTTGAGATTTGGTGAATCTTCCACTTCAGTTGACTCGCTTTCATCACTATTATTTTTCTTTTGTGAAATTAGCTTTTGAATCTCATTTTGCGTCATGTATATTTTTTTTCTCTTCTTTTCTGAAGCATTTTCTTTCTCAAAATTATCAAAGGAAACTTGAGAAGCATTTTCATTCATTGGTATCGTTTGATCATCATCTATATCAGTTTCTTCAACTGGTTGATATTTTTGTGATGCATTTACAATCGCTTCCCAAGTTTTAATAAGGTCTATTTTTTTTTCTGCTATTTCTCTAAGTGCAATTACTGTATTCTTATCATTATCTGCAGAAACTCCTGCTTGTGTACCTGAGGTTAAATCTCTTGCTCTGTTACAAGCATATATAACCAACTGAAACCTGTTTGGTATTGATGTTATACAATCTTCTGTGGTAACTCTAGCCATAATTACTAACATTTATATTAAAAATTTTTTGCATTGCAAGGGATTTTAAAATTTTATGAGCTCTGAGATTTAAAATCGGGTGAATCCAATTTTTGTCAATGTCACATATGGGTTTTATTACAAATTTTCTTAAATGCATTCTAGGATGAGGAAGGATTAGTTTTGGATCATTCAAAATTTTGCCATCATATTCTAATAAATCCAAATCAATTACTCTTGGTGCATTTTTAAGATTTCTAATTCTTAAAAATTTTTTTTCAATATTCATTAAGATATTTAAAGTTTCTAAAGGAGATGATCTTGTAGAAATATTTATAACTCCATTTACAAACCAAGGATGTTTTGATTTTGGAATTGGTTCAGTTTTATAAAATTCTGAAATCTTTTTTATTGAAAAACTTTCCTCTAAAAACTTCAGAGCTTGCTGACAATTTTCATAAGGACTACCATACATTTTAGAATCTAAATTTGACCCAATTGCTACTAATATCATTGTTTCTCTAATCTTGCCTTTTCTCTTTTCCAATCCTGTTGTTTTTTATATTCCCTTAAGTCACTTTTTTTTCTCCCTTTTGAAATTCCCAAAAGTACTTTTATGAAACCTTTTTTATTATAATGAAGATTAAGAGGAACCATGGTGAAACCATTTTGTTTTATTTGGATATTAATCTTATTTATCTCAGTCTTGTTTAGTAAAAGCTTTTTTGGTCTTAGATTATCAATATTATCTATTTTTTTCTGATGTTCTTTAAGATCTACAAATAAATTCATCACCCAAAACTCACCGTTTTTATCTACAGCATAAGAATTTTCTATTGCTACATTCCCACTTCTAATAGATTTTACTTCCGATCCTTTTAAAACTATCCCAACCTCTATTTTTTCGGTAATTTGATAATTAAACTTTGCTTTTCTGTTTTGAGCAATTATGAGGCTTGATTTGTTCACCAATTATTTTGTTAAATGAAGTTTTTTGAGCACTTCATCAATCTTTTTTTTTGTATTATTATTAACGGATGTTAAAGGCAATCTAAGAATATTTTCACATTTATTTAATTTGCTTAAAGCGTATTTCACTGGACATGGACTTGATTCCAAAAATAAGACTTTGTTCAGCGGATATAACAACTGGTTTAATTTCATTGATTCTTTTATATTTCCTATTATCCAATTATTATAAATTTCAGCACATAAATTTGGAACAATATTGGCCGTAACAGAAATACAGCCAATCCCACCATTTGCTAAAAAAGCCAGAAAGGTTGAATCTTCACCAGATAATTGATGAAAGTTTTTACCACAATTCATCCTCACTTCCATTGGCGAGGATAAATCTGAAGTTGCATCTTTTACACCAACTATATTTGGGATCTTTGATAATTTTTTAATCAATTCATTGGAAATTTTTACAACTGACCTTCCAGGTATATCATATAAATATATAGGCATATTTTTTGAACAGTCAGATATTTTCTTATAATGTTTATATAACCCATCATCAGATGGTTTGTTGTAGTAAGGAGTTACTAATAAAGTTGCATCAGCTTTAGCCTTTTGGGCATGTTTAACTAACTCTATTGTTTCTTCAGTTGAATTTGACCCGCATCCTGCCATTACAGGGACTCTTGAATTACTTTTTTTAATTATAAATTCTGTAACTTTTTTATGTTCTTCATGATTTAATGTAGGAGATTCTCCTGTTGTTCCACAGGAAACTAGGCCATGCGAACCTTCAAGGATTAAAAAATTTATATGATCTTCTAACTTATCAAAGTCTATTTCAAAGTTTTTTGTAAATGGTGTTATAACAGCTGGAATTGATCCACTAAATATCATTTTGCTCTCAGTTAGACAATAAAATTATTATAATATTCTTATTGTTTAATATTTTCCAGGAAATAATAATAAGCATTTATGATAAGAAATTTTCAAAGAATCAAGATATTTTTTTTTATCTTATTAATTTCCAATTTCACATTTGCCCTTGAACCTCCAAAACCAAAAGCAAGGCCCGAGGTAAAGCTAACTTTATATCAGGATGTTTTTGATCAAATAAAAAAACAAAAGTGGACTATGGCCATTACACTTGCTGAGGATTATCAAAATAAAAATTTAGCATCTTACATAAGGTGGTTAGATATAACCAGGCCAGGTAGTAATCATTCCTTTAATTATCTAACAAGTTTTTATGAAACCCACAGAAATTGGCCAAATTCAAAAATAATCCTTGAAAAAATAGAATCTTCAATAAACAACTCAATCAAAACTTCTAGGGTTTTAAGTTGGTTTGAGTCAAATCCACCTACAACCTCAAAAGGCAAGATTAACTATTTAGAAGCACGCATCAAGTCTGGTATAAAAATTAATAAAAAAAATATTATATCAAATATCTGGATTAACTCAGATTTAACATTCAAACAACAAAAGTATTTCATAAGAAATTACAGTAAATTTTGGAATCAAAGTGATAATTGGAAAAGATTTGAAAGATTAATTTATGAAGGCAAGAATATTTCAGCAAGAAGAACATTAAATAGGATAAATGGAGACTTAAGAAAATTAGGAGAAGCAAGATTAGGTTTAAGCAGAAGATCAGGAAATATTTCGTCTTTAATCAAAAATGTGCCTACGAATTTAAAGAACGATCCTGGATTAATATATGAAAGGATGAGATGGAGAAGAAAGGCCAAACTAAATACCGCAGCGGATTTATTATTTAATCCTCCTGAAAAAATTCAAAATGTAAGAAATTGGTGGATCAATTCTAGAATTATTGTTAGGCGACTTCTGAATAAAAAAGAATTTTTGAATGCTTATAAAATACTTCAAAAACATAATTTACCACTAAACACTAAATCTGGATTAGAAGCAGAGTGGTTAGCTGGTTGGGTTGCTTTTCATCATTTAAAAATGAATGACAAAGCCATTCAACATTTTGAAAATGTATTTAATAATTCTGATAATAATTTTAGAGCTAAATCGTCATATTGGCTAGCATTAGTGAACTTAAAAAAAAAATCTAAAAAGTCAATAATTAATAAATGGTTGAAAGAATCTTCAAAAAATAAATACTCCTTTTATGGACAAAATGCATCTTTAAAATTAGGTTCTTTTAACATTAAAGAAAAGTCATATATCCTTGTAAAACCAACTAAATTTGATGACTTAATTAACGTTATAAAAATTATAATCGAGTCAAATCAAAAAATAAAAAAGAGTTATCCTTTTTTCAAAAAAATTTTTGATATGGCGTCAACAGATGATGAAAAGTTTTTTGTTCTAAATGAAGCCAATAAGCTTTTGGACAAAAGTATTGTTGGTAAATTATCAAAAAGCCTTAACTATCCATCTTTTAAATATTCTTATCCAGAAATAAAAGAATATGTTCCAAAAAAATTTATTAATTCAAAATCGACAATAGCTCTTATCCACGCAATAGTTCATCAAGAAAGTAATTTTTCAATTAATGCATATAGTTCTGCAGGTGCAAGAGGGTTAATGCAACTAATGCCATTCACTGCAAAAAAGGTAGCTAGAGATCTTAAAATTAAATATTACAAAAATAAATTAACTAAAAATCCTCAATATAATATCCTTTTGGGTACTACTTATATTAATGAAATGTTAATTAAATTTGATAAATCTTTACCATTAGCTCTAGCTGCATATAACGCAGGACCGAGTCGAGTTAAAATTTGGATAAAAAGATACGGAGACCCTAGAAAAAAGAAAATTAGTTATGAGAACTGGATCGAATCAATTCCAATTTCAGAAACTAGATTTTATGTTAAGAAAGTACTCTCAAATTTGAGGGTTTACCAGAAGAAGTATAATTTGAATTTATATAAGTAAAGCGTAGCGTTATAATTTATGCGAATGACATATTGACAATGTGACAATATGTCATTATATTATTTACATATGCTGCCTTAATGGGGCATAATTAATAATAATCTTGCTTTTAAAGGAGATAAAAAATGCAAAATAATATTTCAACTATTGATAAAACTAAATTCATGCCATTTTCTGTAGGTTTTGATGACCTATTTGATCGCTTATTTGAGATGGATTTGAATTCTTCTAGCTATCCCCCTTATAATATTGTTAAAAACGATGATTATAACTACACTATTGAGATGGCACTGGCTGGTTTTAGTAGAAACCAAATAGAAGTGGAACATGCCGACAGTAAACTTAGCGTGAGATCCTTAATTAATGAAAAAATAAGTCAAAATTCAACAAACTTGATTCACCAAGGTATATCTCAAAGATCATTTGAGCGAAGTTTTACTCTATCTGATGAGATACACGTGAATTCAGCAGAGCTAAAGGATGGAATGTTAAGGATAAAATTAGAAAAAATTGTTCCAGATCACAAAAAGCCCAAGCTCATTAACATTAAATAGATAATTTATAAATTAATTAATAAACAGGGAGAAAAACCTCCCTGTTTATCTCAATTATTGACAAAATATCCTAAAAAAGATATTCAATAATAATAATCATTATCATAAATTAATGTTTAAACTTATCTTCATCTTAATTTTTTTATATTCTCAAAATGTTTATGCTAAAGAAATAAATTTATTTACAACTCGACACTACAATTCAGACCTTCAGTTATTTGAACAATTTAAAAAAGAAACCGGAATAAAAGTAAACGTTGTTTCGGGTAAATCTAAAGCTCTTGAAAAAAGAATTACAGAAGAAGGAGCATCATGTATAGGTGATTTATTTTTTCTAGCTGATGCTGGCAGATTAGCTTCAGCCACAGAAAAAGGCCTTTTTCAAAAAATTAATTCAAAATCAATTGAAAAAAAAATCCCAAAAGAATTCAGATCACCATATTGGATAGGAATAACAAAAAGAGCTCGAATCATATACTACAACCCTAACGAAATAGAATTCGATGATTTGAAAAACTTAAGTTATGAGAATTTGTCTGATAAAAAATATTTAAACTCAATAGCCATACGACAATCAAATAATGTTTATAATCAATCTCTTGTAGCTTCTATAATAGAAAATAACGGAATTGAATTCACAAAAAAATGGTTGAAACAATTTGTTAAAAATTTTTCTCGAGAACCAAGTGGTAATGACAGAGCTCAAATTCTTTCAGTTGCGGCAGGAGAATCTTTACTTGCCATTGCTAATACGTATTACTTTGCACTAATGGCCTCAGGCCAAAAGGGAAAGAATCAACAAGAAGCAAGTAAAAAGGTTAAACCCCTATTTCCTAATCAGCTTAACCGAGGAACACATATGAATATTTCTGGGATAGGTATCTTAAAAAACTCTCCTAATAAAAAGAATTCAATACAGTTTATTGAGTTTCTTCTTACACAAAAATCACAAAAGCATATTGTGGACAATCCCTACGAATATCCAATTATAACATCAATTAAGCCATCAGAATTGGTTGAGAATATGGGCTTGGATTTTAAGCAAGACAACTCAACAAATGTATCAGCATACGGAAAATGGCAAAAAGAGGCTTTCAAATTAATGCTCGAAGCAGGTTGGAAATAAAAGAAGTTGAAGGGTTCAAATAATTATCATGGAACTAATAGGACACTTTATTCCTTAGTATTGATTATTTCTCTTATAACAATAATACCTCTTATTTCAATAATTTCTAATTCAACCACACTAAACTTCAGTTTTTTATTTTCACAACATAATTGGTTTTTTGAATATTTAATAAATTCGCTTACTATTCTTTTTTTTGTAATAATTTTTACATCGATATTTGGAATCATATCAGCATATTTAGTCACGTTTTATGATTTTCCGGGTGCAAGTTTTTTTTCATATTCACTAATTCTCTCATTTGCGGTACCGCCATATATTTTTGGATATTCCCTTTCAGCTTTTTTTGAAAACTATGGAATAGGCTACACGGTTTTAAATAATTTATTTGAGGTAAATGATGCAAATCATTTATTACCAAATTTTTCTTCAATAACAAATTGTGTTTTTTCATTGTCTTTTACACTTTATGGGTATGTATTTTTATTATCTAAATCCGCGTTTTCTAATCAGTCTGAAAACTTAATTGATTTAGGTAGAAATTTGGGGTTCAGCCCTTTTAGAAGATTAACAAATATAATAATACCATCAGCAAGACCTGCAATTTTTGTTGGAATTAGTTTAGTAGCTATGGAGACCTTAGCTGATTTTGGAACTGCTTCGTATTTTGGAGTTTCAACTTTTACAACTGGAATTTATAATTCTTGGTTTATTTTTGATGATTTGAAGACGTCAAATTTATTATCATTATTTTTGTTGATCATTGTTTTAATTTTTTTTCTTTTAGAAAGTTTATCAAGAAAAAATTCTAAATTTCATAAATTAAAAAATGATGGTAATAATAAAAAAAATAAATTGCACGGTTTTTATGCCCTTTCAGCTTTTCTTTTCTGTTTTATGTTATTTTTCATAAGCTTCATCTTTCCTTTTTCTCAAATGATTTTCTGGTCCTATAAATTTCCTGAGTATGCAAAAAATTTAAATTTAATTGAATTGAGTTTAAACACCTTCTTTTTAATTTTTTTTACATCATTACTTATTATTTTTTTCTCTTATTTAGTTAATTTTGGTAATCGTGTTTTGAAAAGTAAGTTTTTAAATATTATTACTAGTCTCTCAATCTCAGGTTATGCAATTCCTGGTATTATTATTGCTGTTTCAGTAATAAGTTTTTTTGCTTCGTTAAGTGATCTACTAAATATAAATCTTAAATCAATGTTTATTGGGACCTTTTTTGGCCTTATAGTGGGTTATTTCTTAAGATTTTATTCGATTTCATACAACAGCATAAAATCAAATTACTTCAAGATTAATTACTCTATAGATGAGTCTGCATATCTCTTGGGTTTTAATAAATATAAAACCTGTTCAAAGGTACACTGGCCAATTATGAAAAAAAATGTATATTTTATTTTTATCTTAATAGCCATTGAAATAATTAAGGAACTTCCGATTACACTCATTCTTCGGCCTTTTAATTTTGATACTTTTTCATCAAAAGCATATCAATTTGCATCTCAAGATTTAATAGAGGCAGCATCAGTTCCTTGCCTATTTGTTATATTTTGGGCTAGTTTATTAATTCTTATTTCACATAAATACTTTTTTGATGTACAAAATAAACTATAAAAATAATGAAAAATTTTTTTGAAGTTCAAGGGGCAACCTTCTCATCAAATAAAGAACATAAACTCGAAGGAATTAACTTTAATCTCTCAAAAAAAGGAGAAATTTCGTGTTTACTAGGACCTTCTGGTGTAGGAAAAACAACTATACTTAGAACAATTGCAGGTTTGGAAAAACTTAAAAGTGGTGAGATTTGGATGGAGGGTAAATTATTATCTTCAATTAATTCATCTGTAAGTCCAGAAAAAAGAAAAATTGCTTTATCTTTTCAAGACAACTGTTTATTCCCCCACAAAAATGTGATTGATAATGCCATAATTGGTATGCCAAAAGAAAATACAAAGAAATTTTTATATTCACCTCTAGATCTTTTAAAAATCTTCAAATTAGAAAAAATTAAACATAAATTTCCACATGAGATTAGCTCTGGTGAAGCACAAAGAGTGTCATTAATGAGATCACTTTTGTCATCACCTGATCTTTTGTTGTTAGATGAGCCGTTTTCAAATATAGATCAAATTTTAAAAGAAGAATTACAAAGAATTATAAAAGATCTCCTCAAAAAAACTAAAACCTCAGCAATTATTGTAACTCATGACCCAAATGAAGCCTTTTACATGGGAGATAAATGTGGAATTATTATAAATCAAAGCCTGCAACAATTTGACACACCTTATAATGTTTATCACTTCCCAAAGACTATTGAGGTTGTAGATTTCTTAAAAAGGGGAACATTAATTAATGTTAAAATACTATCTAAAACTAAACTCGAACACCACCATCTTGGAATAATCAATGGGAAATTTGGTTGTTCTAATTTAAATCCGTTTAGTGTTGGAGATATTGTCAAATTACTTGTTCAACCTGAGGATTTACAACATGATGATAAAAGTCAATTAAAACTAAAAATCATAGATAGAAAATTTAGAGGTACGAACTTTATTTATACACTTAAAACTCAAAAAAAAGAATCTATCCCTGTACTTGTTGAATCTCATCACCAACATTTTCACGAAAAGAATGAAGAATTTGGAATTAAAACACCGATTAATATAGATCACCTTGTTTGTTTTAAAAAAAAATAGATCTTATTCTTTACAATTTCTTTTTTAAAATTATTGTAATGATATGAACGAAGAAAAACTTAACATTTCAATTAGAAAATTTCTAAAAAACGTCGGCATTTCATCTCAACGAAATATTGAAGAACATATCCGAGAAAAAGTAAAATCCGGGCTTATAAATAATTCAAAAAAAATAACCATTGAAGCTAAAATAACCTCTAAAGAATTAGGGCTTGAAAAAACAATAGATGGCGAAATTGAAATAGAAATTTAAATTGGAAGAAAAATTAAATAAAGAGAAAAAGAATACATTTGAGTTTTGTAATAAAGAGTTCAAAACGATAAAAGAAGATATTTTATGCTCTCAAGACGATCTGCATAAATCTATGCAAGATAATTCGGTAGGTTTTGTAATATTTTATGTTGTTACAATATTGTTTGTTGCTTTACTTTTTCAATTGTCAACAAAAGACTTCTCAAAAAAGGATAACAAAAATAAATAACTTAATCTTTTTCTTGTTAATTCTTTTAGGAATTCATGTCTTATTAATTTTAGCATTAGTTATGATATCAGATATCTTTGATTTAAAAGGTAAATTTATTGTAAATATTCTCAGAAATAAAAAAAATTGTTTTAAGTTCATTATAATCTTTTCTGTCATTTTTATTTTTTTAACCCTGCTAATACTAACTTTTTATGATGTAAGATATGTCCAAATATTAAACTTCATATTCTCTTTCTTATTAATTTTCGAAGTTTGCATTAAAATATCNCAATCAACTAGGTTTATAAANTGGATTGGTGAGCAACTAGATAAAACCTTTAGANTTTTTGTAATGTTTATNATAACTTTNAANTGNACATATTTTTTTACACGTTTTACTCAACAAATAATTGAAAGTTTTTAAAACTCTCACTTTTTAAAATAAACTTCCACTTAAAAACTTTTTTACAGTTTTATTNGATGATCTCAAAAAATCTTCGGTCTTTGAGATTTCAATTAATCTTCCATTATTCATAAATACTATTTCATCTGCCAACCTTTTTGCTTGAAANAGNTCATGAGTAACCATGATGATCTTTGAGGTTTTTTTTTTTTTTTAAAAGGTANGATTCAATTTTTTTAGTGTAATTCATATCTANATTGGAAGTCGGTTCGTCTAATATAAGAAAAGAAGGATCATTAACTAATGTTCTTATAAANGATAAATATTGTTTATTACCTTTTGATAAATTTCTTGCAGAGGCATATTTACTTTTTTCAAANCCAAAAATATCNAGCAAATATTTNAACCTTTTTGATATTTCNTTTTTTGAACATCCTTTAATTTTCATNGGATANTCTAAATTGCTNTAGACATTTCTTCTAAGAAAGACAATNTTTTGTGATAAATAACCAATGTTAGGTTTTTGGTCGTTAAAAACTATTGANAGATCTCCTTTATCGGGNATCACTATTCCCTTTANAACCTTNGTTAAAAGTGATTTTCCTGCTCCATTTGGCCCAAGAATTATGGTTATCCCTTTGGGTATAAAATTGATTGATAAATTATNAAAAAAAAAAGATTTNTTAATTTTATAANTGATATTGTTAATAGAGATATGGTTAATCATANGAATACTTTTTTGCAATTGTTTTCATTATCATAACAGCGNCATTAATTGAAATTGAAATGAAAATTAAAACAATTCCTAGAGACATTGCCATCGAAAGGTTCCCTTTTGACGTTTCTAGTGCAATTGTAGTAGTCATAACTCTTGTATAATGAACAATATTTCCACCAACAATTATTATTGCTCCTACTTCAGACAAAGCTCTACCTAGCCCTGTNAAGATACATGTTAGAAGAGCAATTCTGGCATCANAAACTGTAGTTTTAATTCTACTAATTAAATCAACCTCAAATGTATCAAAGATATCTTCATATTCTTTAAATATTTGTTCTAGAATTTCTGCNCTTACAGAAATTATTATTGGAATTATNATTATAATTTGAGCCAATGTCATTATTACAGGCGTGTAAAGAATGTTTAANAANCCTAAAACNCCAGTNTGAGAAAAAGCAATATATAGAANTAGACCAACGAANACAGGAGGTAATGCCATCATAGCATTAAAAAACATTAAAATTGTTTTTTTACCATGAAAGTTTTTCGATGAAAGTATGCCAGCAATCGGTAATCCCAAAAGNCAGGAAATAAACAAAGCNGATACAGAAACTTTTAGAGATAACCAAATAATCTCAAATAAATCTGGNTCTAANGATAATATGAGTTTAAATGAATCAGCAAAAATACTCACTTAANTTTATTNATGTTTACCAATAATAACAGCAGCAGCAGGAAAAATACAAGTTACACGATTACCTTTATNAAGTTCCATGTCTTTNGCAATATCAACTGGTACTGCTGCGTGAACAAAACTTCCGGTTGCNTTGCCATCAGCGTCTGTTTGTTCTACTGACACTCTGGAATAACTTGATCCATGAATTACNGAGGTTACTTTTCCTTCGATTTGATTTTTGGCNCTAATACGCATNTGAATTCCTTTCGTAAAATGNTTTNAATATTAAATTTATTTTTTTTTCCACAAATAAACAAGACCTGATGCAGAAATATTGTGCCAAAGACTGAATATCGCNGAAGGAAGTGCTACAANCTTTGTGTAATGCATAAGTGCTAANGTCATACCTAATCCAGANTTTTGCATTGCCACTTCTATTGCAATTGTTTTCTTCACGTCCTCAGGAAACTTTAACAAATTTGAAANAAACATTGCCAGTACNAACCCTAAAANATTATGAAGAACCACNCCAAGAATTANTNNTAAAGANACATCATTNAAGCTATNAAAATTAATAGAAAATATTATNGCAATGATTAAAGCAATTGATATTTCAGAGAATAAAGGNAAAAATTTTAAATAACTAGAATCTTTTTCTTTTAAAAAAAACTTAAAAAATATTCCCATAANTACTGGAAGAAAAACAATAAAAAATGTTGATTTAATCAAACTNAAAANATCAATNTTAATACTTTCNTCCGCAAAAAGATAAATTAAAGCAGGTGTAAAAAAAACAGCTAGGCCNGTTGATACAAANGTGCAGCAGATTGATAGAGGTAAATTAGCCCTACATATATAAGCGATAACATTGGAGGCAGTTCCTCCAGGACATGANCCTAGTATAATGAACCCTAATGCTATTTCACTTGGAAATTTGAAAATAATTACTATCANAAATGCTAAAATAGGCATTATTGAGTATTGAAGTNTTAGCGTNAGGAATATCCAAAGGGGTTTGTGAAAAATCTCCTTGATTTGATCTAGTTTGAGTGTNGTCCCCATACCAAACATNACNAAGCCTAGNAAATAAGGAATTGAAATTTTTAGTTCAACAAAAAAATCCTTNAAAAAATAACTTAATATTAAAAAAAAAAAAATAAAAAGTATTAAGCTAAATTTTTNCACATTGATTTTTGAAGAAAATTANTCCTGATAAACTCTTAACATTTTTTTTNTATAAATACTATGCATCTCTACTTCTCAAAAANAAGNAATTTATNAATGTATTAATTATTTAAAAATTTTTNATTNTTTTTAANTTTGAATCCAAAGAAAATANTAAAAGTTTACAAAAACATGATCAAAGTANTTATGATGGAAAGTGANNGAAAGCNNNTATTTTTCAAAAATAAAGTTTATTTGTTAGTGGCTTGATTNTGANTAAATTTAATCTCAANTGAAATTATAANGAATCTNAAACTCACTATTTCTTGATGNATTACTTTTGTTTATTATTTAATAANTTTTTGATTCAAATTTNAAGTAAATTAAATTTCNCCATAGGTNTTATAACACTTAATTTTTTGTTTGATAAACTTTAAACTTTTTACTTTTTCTTTTTTGACTTTTTCTATCATTTTATTATTNAANTNGAATATATTTGATATCTTAGGTTGTAAATTTTCATCAATAGGTTCATTTTTCTTTATTATATCCTTTAATATTTTTTGTCTTAACTTTTCNAGATGNCTTATTTTTTGTGAATTACCACTATTTATCAAATCTGTCATNGATATGCTAAGCACNTCAAGTCNAGTTATCTTTGCAGANAAATGAGANTTTTCNAACNTTTCTTCTTTAACGAATCTATCAGATANCATTNTTATATCCATTTGTTTGTATATANTTAAAACTAAACANCTTATCTAAATTAACGGCTGAGTTTAAAATTTCTTTACTNTTAAGACTGGTAATGCCCTCTATTAATTTTTTTCGACAATATTCNTAAAGTTTGAATAANTCTGCACATAATTTTAATTCTTTCTCAAAATTAAGGCTAGTTTGAAGTGTATATATAATTGTNAAAGCTTTTGTAAAATTCTTCTGNCTTATNTCATCAATTTCTTTATTTTCGATTTTATCAGAAACAACTCTTAGAGCTCTTACTAATTCNTAGTTAATTTTCTTGAAAATTTCAAAAGAATTCTGNTTTTCAAGACCATCGTTTTGACTTTTTTTATAAAATTTCTTTGCTTGATTGAGTTTCATAATATANNATTTTTAGATGATNAATCCTAATTACAATTACGTAGATCCAATTTCTAATAAATTCACTGATAATGTAGCAAAAGGTGTGCCACAACCTACGCTTACGAGAAATATTATTACNGAGACCGANGATAGNAAGAANTTGAATCCATATAATAGAGAAAATTCTGATCTACTAAAAAAAAAAATATATAGCCCCAAGNTAGCGCCTAGTAATGGTNTTAGCACAGAAGCNTTNTTAAAATCTAGGGAACTATTTGGNCCAACNTATTTTCATAATGAAATCGTTTCCAGATATCTAATGATTTCGCAACTTAAAATAACTGCNAATCAACAGAAGAATAGNATTGACTTTACGATTTAGTCTCTACATCTGCTCTAAATTCCTCCGCTTCNAAATAACTAATAAACAAATCATTTTCACTGAATATTCCTATNATTTTTCCTTTATCATCAACCACCGGGATTGACTCACCGACAAAATCCTTACATTTTTGNATAGTCTCTGATAGGTCCTCTTCATGATTAATTTTTAAAAATTTATGTTTTTTCACATCTTTAATTTTCTGATCTTTTTTATAAGACAATAANATGGGNAGTGAAATTTTCCCAAGAAGTNTATTNTTATTTCCNATATGATATCCNTCAGCGCATTGCCATTCTTTAAACTTTTCAATCGCGTCTTTGACTAAAAGGTCGCNATNGAATTTTANAAANCTTTTGTCTACAATTTCTTTTATTTTTTTTCTTTGTAAGAAAAGAATATCTCTNCCTACTGTTATATCAATTTTTCTATTATTCAGAAGTTGATCAAATGTAGATTGCCCAATTAGTTGGGAGGAGACTATGGTTGCAACCACAATACAAACACCTGCGGAAAGTGCCGCTTGATAATTGGATGTTAATTCAAAGATAATCAAAACATTAGCAATTGGACCACCAATAATACAACTTCCTAATGCAGACATTGATGATAAAATTACTAAAAAAGGATTGATATCCTCCGAAATGATTGACGCAAGACCAGCTGTTACAACTCCCAAACTCGCACCTAAAAATAAAGCCGGAGCAAATATACCCCCTACCAAGCCCATTCTAATGCAAATTGTTGTCAAGAATAACTTTAAAATTAGAAAAATCATAGCTAAACTTAACCCAACTCTATTATTCAACAAATCATTAATAGTTTGAGAACCAACTCCTGTTACCTCAGGAAACTTTATTGCTACTACTCCACATATTAGTCCGGCATAAGCTGGGGTAAGATAATTTCTCGAACCAAAATTATTTAGAAAATTAAAACTTTTATTTGTCAAAAGGTATGAATATAGACTTGCCATAAGTCCTGCTAGTATTCCTCCAATTATAATAAATATTATATTTATTGGGCTATTTCCTGTTACAAGGGGTATATCAAAAGTAGGTTCATAATTAAAAATTTCTACAGTAAAAAAATAAGATATTATTGATGATAATAAAATTGGAGAGAAACTTGCCAGAGATTGATGTCTAAGAACCACCTCTCTCGCATAAATTAGACCGGCAAGCGGAGCACCAAAACCTGCAGAAATAGCTGCCGCCACTCCAGAGCTGACTAAAATTTTGTAATCTGGTGCGTAAGAAAATAATTTTTTAATTTCAGCTCCAATAGTTCCACCAAAATGAACTAAAGGCCCATATTGACCAACTGAACTACCACAAGATATTGACAGAATTGAGGCTATGGAGGTTAAAAAACCTGATTTGATATTCAGCTCTTCATCATCTTTGTGTACTGATAAGATAACATCTGGCGGACCATGCCATCTTTTTCCCTGATTAAAATTTCTTATTATTCCTACAAGAAGACCTACTAAAAAAGGAACAATTAAAAAGAAAAAAATAATTTTAATTACTAATTCATTTATACTAAAGTGATGCTGATTAAGAAGAATATTATAGTCAGTTCTTAATAAATTAGAAAAATAATTTACTAGAAAAAGAAAAACCTGGACTAATACAGCTACAGATGAACCTACTACTAGTCCAGTTAGAATTACTGAAATAATTCTTCCTACCATTAGAATTCATTCTATGGCATTAAGAAAAAATAACAAATATTAAATAGACGGTTTTATTTTTGCCCAAGATTCGTATAAAGTTTTAGCAACATCTCTTGCTGAATCTAAAAACTTAAATTCTTGTTTTTCATAAATCATTTTCATAGCAAATCTTACATGTCTGTACAATTCTCTAAAATTCTCACTAATCTTTAGAGTCTTTTCATCTTCAAAGTTAAGTGTTAAATGAAGACCAGATGCAATTCTATCTACTTTATAGGCTAATTGACTTGTTTTTGTTGATGATTTTTTATCTTTAGATTTTTTATACAGTTCCTCGAGATTTTCATGTAGCCCCTTGTAAAGTTTTAAAATTATGCTGTATTGCTCTTGGGCACTTGGCTTGTTATTAGTTTCTTTGTAGCTTTCTTTTTTTATCGTTTGTTTGTTTTTCATTTCCATAACTCCTTTTTAATAATAAACGACTAAAAAATTAAAAGTTTAGAGAATTAGTAATTTTTTGTTTTCTTCTATCTCGTTAGCTTTAGAAACCATAGATGTTGCATATTTTTGAATCAAAGTTTTTTTCATTAATTTTGCAGTCTCGAGTGCAAAATTCGTATCCATTAATTTTGCTGCAGACTCTAATTGAATTGAAGCTAGTGCATTTGCTGTATTTTGATAAGCATCTAATGAATTAATATGACCCGCAACATGGCCTAATGAGGTTTGAATTTCTCCAATTGCGGTGTCGGCTGTAGTGTTAGAATTAGTCGCATCGGAAATATTTGTAGCTGTTATACCCGCAGTTGTTTTAATAGTAGTTGTATTACCGTCTGCATCTTTTACTGTGGCAAGTGTTCTCGCACTAGTAGATAAAAGTGCTAAATTATGAAACTTGGCTGTAGACACAATATCGTCAATACTGTCACTCACAGCAATAGCCTCTGCATTCAACGCTGCAGTATCTGATGCACTGTTTGATGTGTCAGTATCGGCAATACCTATTTCTCGTAAACGGGTTGCAAGAGAAGCCAATTCTATGAGGGCTGATTCTGCAGTCTTTAACAAATCCAAACCAACTTTTGTAGTCGAAATTACTTTTTGATTTGATTTTCCTTCTGCATTTAATGAAAGACCCTCTGCAAAATCACCTGATGTTCCGCCGGCTAAAATATTTAATCCAGTTGTTAGCCTGGATATTGATCTTCTAATCTTTTCTTGGTTTTCTCCAAGTTTTATAGCCGGATAAATTGCTAATGACATAAAGGATTAACCAAAAGCAGGAGCTTTCTTCACAGCAGAACCTACTCTATCCCAACCCTCTGTAATATCACTTAAAATTTGTATACAACCATCCAAAAAATCGAAATCTTTATGATCTCTCACTCTGACTACAGCAAAAAGACAATGCTTGTAAAGATAATCCAGATCTTTGGATATTGTTGTGTTTCTCTCCTTGTCAATTGTATTAATTAACATATAAAGATTTTTTATGGTGTTTTGACATAATTCAATTGATTTTGAGTTATGAACTTTTTCAGATTTTAATTGTTCGATCTGATCCAGTGTTAATTTTATTATTTTTTTTATATTATTAATTGCACCTACTGTAGCTTCCTTATTATCCACTAGAAAGAGACTATCGAGTTTTTCTCCATTTGACATTACTGCTCCTATAAAAAGTTATATAAACTGTAACGACAAAAGAATAAAATAATTTAGTTTTTAATCATTTCTTTTAAATGCGTTTTCTAGCAAACTTGATGTTTCATTAAGACCAGCAATCGCAGATTCCATAGCGGAATATTGTGTTTCGTATCTGCTGTACAATGCAGCAATTCTATCATCAAGATTTTCTTGCTTTTGCGCCAATTCTGATAAACGTTGGTTAGCACTTTCTACTTTACTGTAAATTAATCCATTGAATTTCAAAAATGTATCAAGTTTTTCTTGAAGTAAGGTTATAAAACTCCTTCCATAATGAATTGTACCAGATGTATTGCTTGAGTTAATTGTAAGCGCTATACCATTTGGGTCCCCCGAAGCAACAGTGTATGTTGAACCTGATGCGGTCGTTGAAACCCCTCCGACCGTTGCCGTACCAGAGCTAACTGAAACAGCGTAGGATCCTGGTTTAGTATCTGCTATACTATATCTTAGTGGGATAATATCTGTACTATCACTAATAATCTGATCTTTAAAGAAACTTCTCAGTGATTCAGCATTATTTTTAAATTGTCTGTCTAGCATATCAGGATCTGCAAAACTAAGACTACCATCTCTCATAGTTTTTACGCCTAAATTTGATAAATAGTAGGGGCCACCCTCGTATCCATTGATTGGTGTAGCACTACTCAATCTCATTTCGTTCATAATGCTTCTCAATAACGAATCCCCTGCTAGCAAGCCATTCCTTTCATCATCTGTAGGGTCAGACTCTCTATAGCTTTGCAAAGACTTCATAACATCGTTATACGTTGTAACAAAATCTGTTATCGCCGTTCTAGCAGATGCTAAATCAACTTCACTTTTAATAGTTACTGCAGAGTCGGATGTTGATAGTAAATCAAGTGTCATACCTGCATATAAATCATCAATACTATTTGATGGTCTTGTCATACTTATCCCATCTACTGAAAAACTTGCATTTGTTCCTGCCACTCTTTGAGTTAATTGTGCTCCATCGGATGTGTCGTAAGCATAAACGGGAGAAGATGCATGATTATCAGTTACTTTCATTTCATTAGCTACGCCAAATTGACTTTTTAAAGACAACATATAATTTGAACCATCATATAAAATTGTAGCCATTACATCTTGTTCACCGTCACTGTTTGAGTCTGTTGCAGCAGAATTTATCATATCTCTTAATTGCGTTAATGTAGTTGTGGAAGTAGGGTTTACTGTTATCGTAGACATTCCATTAGAGCTATGACTTTGCCCACCTCCTTGAGTTGGATCAGCAGTCCATGTTCCAAACGAAATGCTAATTTGTCTTGCTCCAACAGTTGTACCTGGAGAAGATAAAGCTGGTCCTGTTAGCGTATGAGCAGCTGCCAATGAACTAACAGTTAAAGAGGAGTTTACTGATTGTGATGCTTGATTTCCATTTACAGTAAAAGTTGCAACGGTTTTGTCTGAAGAAGATCCAGCATAACCAAGGGAATTGTTTTGTTGAATAATTTCTAAATTATCATTGAAAACTTTTAGGTTGTTTTTGATTGTTGAAAACGCTGATATTTGAGCCTTGTACTCAGTTTCTTTGTTATCTAAAGATTCTTTTACTCCTTCGGTCTCTGCATTAACCAAAGCCTCAATAAGGGAAGTGGTATCAAGTCCAGATCCGACGCCTAACTTTGTAAGAATTTCAGGTCTGTTGTTTACCGAGGTCATGTTATATTAACGTCCTAGAAAAGCATTAGTTTATTGGAATAAAATTAAAACATTTTGCATTGTTCGAGATGCTTGAGAAATCATATTCATTCCAGATTGTTGAAGAATTTGTGATTTTGCAAGTCGAGCTGATTCTGCTGCAAAATTTGCATCTGTAATTCTTGATCTTGAGGTTTGTTGGTTTGTTGACACATTTGTTAAATTGTCAATAACAACATTCATCCTACTCATAATTGCACCAAACTTTGCGCGTTCCATATGAACCCTATCAAGTGCTCTATCAATTACTTTTAAAGCATCAACAGCACCTGCCACAGTTCTAATGTCAATTGAACCAACTTGGTTTAAAGTAGCTGTACCTGGTGCAGCTTCGTATAGGCCACCACCAGCGTTACCAGCAACGGTAAAAGTTTGTGATGAATGAAATGTGATTTGTCCCGTGAATCTAACCGAATCGGTGTTACCACTATTGTGGTTAGTATCTACAGCTGTTGTTATTTGCGTAGCTGCAGAATCAGTTTGATCTTGAGACATAGCTGTAAATGTAAATTTTGTATTTGCATTTGAAACAGTTGCAAAATCAATAGTTTCAATAATTAAATCCTCACCTTCATCTTGGACTAATATAATATTAGATTTATCTGCACTTAATGTTGCTCTAACTCCTGTATTAGCAGT
This sequence comes from Pelagibacteraceae bacterium TMED65, assembly GCA_002167215.1. The sequence continues at coordinate 61,057 of NHDS01000011.1, read as the reverse complement.
ATAGGCATTAATTGCATCACGAAGGTTTGTCATATCTGAAGCTCCGACTGCTGCCGCAACATTAATTGTTGCAGAGATTGCCTGAGCAGTTGTATTTTTACCGTATAAATTAAAAGATACTACATGATCTGTTGCAGCATCAGAACTATTTACTTGCATTTTAACGGTAGTAGTTGCAGTTGCACTTACACCAGTGCTATCAAATTTTGCATTAACTAATTCAACTATCTCTTTGGCTGAGTGCCCAGCTTTCACGTCAATAGTTGTTTGTCCAACTAATCCAGTAATTGTTAGATCATCGCCATCTACCACTCTACTTGTAACAGAGGCATTAGCGCCTACAGCACCCTCAGATGCTAGNTTNNTAGCNGTACCAGCCTCATCCATACTTGTTGAACTTTGATATGCTCCAATCTTATCAACTCTCATATTNGCGACGGAGATAACCGCTTTTTCTCTTTCATGGGAACCGATTTGAAAACGTCTATCAGCAAAAGTACCATCTAGCACAGCAATTTCGTTAAAAGTGGTGTCTCTTGCAACTCTATCCATCTCTTGAATTAATTGGTTAGCTTCAGTTTGTAGATAAATTCTTTGTTCTGCATTTAAAATATCAGTAGCTGCTTGNATTGATAATTCTCTAATTCTTTGTAAAGCTTGTGAATGTTCATTGATCGCACTTTCTGCAACCTGGGCCATAGACAATACATCAGATGCATTTCTGATTGACATATCTAAAGCTCTAACCGTCGCTAACATTCTATCACTAATTGCTGCACCGGCTGCATCATCACCAGCATTATTAATTCTCTTACCTGAAGAGATTCTTTCCATAGCNTGAAGCATTTCTCTTTCAGTCTTTATNATATGCTTTAATGATGCGTGAGTATTTACTGTGCTTACGCTAACCATTTATATTTCTCCTTAATTTTTTCACGTAAGTGTTGTGCAATTAGAATGCCAAATAATGTGTTTTAAGAAAAAACATAAAATATACTGTATGTAGTAAAATTTAAAGAAAAAGTACGATATTTAGTGTTATAATTTTGACTATTTAAAGTTAGGATTAATATTTTAAATAAAAATTCATTAAAAAAAAGGAGACTAATCTTAATTTAGTCTCCTTTTAAGCTGTTTAAGAGTACCTGTTTGTTATATTATAGTANAACTAAAACAGATTAGTTTAGTACTGCTAAAACAGCAGCGTTAGCTTGGTTAGCTTGTGATACCATTGCCATTGCTGATTGGTTCAAGATAGAAAATTTTGCTAAGTTCGCAGATGATCTTGCAAAATCAGTATCCTGAATACGCGCAGCAGCAGCTTCTGCATTAGCAGATAAAGCATACAATGTACCTTGATGACCCTTTAGAGCAGCAATACCAGCAGCCATAGAACCCAAGGCTTTTGATATCTTACCCATTTGAGTATCAACGTTAGATACACCAGACGCTAAAGTTAAACCAGCAGCAGCTCCTAATGTCGTTAGTGTGCCGTCCATATCAGTTGTAAAACCAATTCCAGCAGTCAAAAGAGCTACGTTATTTAGTGTTGCAGTATCGATTGCATTACCAGCAGCAACTATCGCAGCCTCTTCAGCAGTGATAGCAGCTTCTTGGTTAGCATCTAAGAATGCAGCGTTTAGATCTTGAACAGCAAGTTCTCTTAATCTTGTGTTAAGAGCAGCTATTTCTAACAGCGCAGNCTCACCCGCTTGTAAGAATGAAATACCATCCTCAACGTTACGAGCAGCCATTAACGCACTTCGTCCATCAGCTCTCAAAGTATGAGCAACAGATGCACCAGCCGCGTCACCACCGTACATAGATCTAACACCAGTTGACAGACGAGCTATTGCTTCGTTCATGCCGTGTCTTGCTTTCGCCGCAGCGTTCCCAGCTAGAAAAGCACCAACGGCAGCGTTACTTACAGATGTCATATTATTTTCTCCTTAATTAATGTTATTGTAGTAATGTTAATATATTAGCCATAGCGTTGTTAGCTTGCGCCACCATTGCTAGAGCAGATTGGTTAAGAATACTACTTTGTGCTAAAGTGGCAGACTCCTTAGCAAAATCAGTATCCTGAATTCTTGAAGCAGCAGCGCGTGCGTTGGCAGTGAATGAATACATATTACTTTGATGCCCTTTTAACGCATTTATTCCCGCAGCAACTTGCCCCAAAGCTGTGGATATGTTTGCCATTTGAGTGTCGACGTTTCCTACACCACTTTGTAAGACTGGTTTTTTAACTGGTCCCATTTGTGTAAGTGTGCCTCGATTATTAATGGCAAGCAAAAACGGTGATAATAATTCTCTATCATTAAGTGTTGATTCGCTTATTTTTTCAGCAGCAGTAACAATTTGATTCTCTTCTGTTGTTATTGCATTTTCTTGAGCAGCACTTAAAAAACCTGAATTTAACTTTTGTACTGCTAACTCTCTTAATCTTGTATTTAATGTTGCTAATTCTAATAAAACACCTTCAGCAGCCTGAAGAACAGAAATGCCGTCCTCAGCATTTCTAGCGGCAACATTTGCACTTCTGGCTTGTGTTGTGATGTTACTTGCGACCGCTTGGCCGGCTGGATCATTACCATTTAGTGTTCTTATTCCAGTTGACAAGCGTCCCATCGACGCCGTTAATGACCTTCTAGCTTGTGCAGAGGCGTTAACTGCATAAACGGCTCCGTTTGTATATGTTGATAGTGATGGCATTATTTATACTCCTTTGGTTTCCATTAACCTTTATAAATTTTAGTTACAATAACAACGACATCAGTCAAATTTGTTAAGTTTTTTTGGAATAATTTAGTTTTTAATTGAATTATGAGATTTTATAATATAATTACCTTTAAATAAGAAATTTTTGATATGAGTGAAAAATTATTCTGTCCGGAGTTTATCTACGATATTTGCATAGGCCTTACTGTTAAGGATTTTCTTGTAAAACAACTGTCATTAGATATGGTTTCCAAGAATTATGCTGATGCAATATCAAATTATTACAAAAATGTTGAAGAAGTAGAAATAGCATCCCCATCTGAAGAGATACTTAGATTCATATCAGAAAGAAAGAACCCAATGTTTGAAGCACATGAATTAGCCATGAATTATGTTTTTTGGAAATTTAAATATGATGGAAGAAGTGAGAGAAAAATTAAGGGTATTTTCAAGAATTCATTGAAAGGTGACAAGGAACGACAGTACAATAGCAATAAATCTGTTAAAAATTTTAAAGCTTATTCGTTTTCTTTGAGATCAGGACATTTTGAAAAGGCTCCTGCAGGCTGGGACATTGCAAAAGAAGAGGACCTTCAAGAGCTAGGCGAGATTGTAAAAAAGGAACCAAGTATTGACGATTTTATATAACTAACCTAAAAAATCAAATAAATTTAACTTTGAAATATTTATGAAGGCTTTTTGGGAAGCTTCTTGACTAGTTAACTGAGATTGAAGACTTGTTACAAGTGTAGCTAGATCAGCATCTTGAAGCTCACTTACATCTTGATTGATCAGAATTTGTCTCTCTTCCAAGATATCTCTAATTCTTTCAGAACTATTCATACGTGCACCAACTTTTGCTCTTTGATTAGATACATGACTTTGAATTGTTACAATTTCATCTAATCTACTNGCAATTGTCTGGTCTTTGTCATAAATNGTTTGTTCATTTGATAAATTGTTTCCTGCAGCATCAACNGCCTTAAAAGAAAAGAAAGANGTTGGAGTNACTTGTGCTTTATCAATTCCAGTTATTTNNAAGTTTCCAAAATCAATGTCTTTACCTAAAGTATTTACTAANTTTAACGTTTTATTTGAATCCTCTAAAGTTGCAGTAATATCAAGGTTTGCTCCATTAATTGCACTTGCAACATCAGTTAGATCATCCCCTGTTATATTTAAAGAAAAATCTGAGGATTTATCTCCAGAATTAATTGTAAAGGAATATGTGCCTGGATTTGCGTTAGTCAATGACAACTTAGCAATTCCATTAGCTTTTGCTTCTTCAACTCCACCTGCTGCTGTCCTTATGGATCTACTAATGTTATCTAATGAAGCAAATAAATCTGTGGACACGCCCTCAGACGTAACTATATCCTGAAATACAGTGCTGCCATCGATTGAAGTTTCTATGAGTCTAGATTCAGTTACCTGTAGATTCAGAACACCCCTGTCACCCTTATACTCAACAGCTCCGTCTGCATTTATTTTAAAAGGACTAGTTTTTGTTTTAAAACCTGCATAAATAAATGTACCAGTTGAATCTTGGGTATTAGCCAATGTCATCAACTCTTTTTTCATTTCATCAAATTCTATTGCTATTGCCTCTCTATCCATAACACCATAAATGTCATTTGAGGCCTGAACAGCAAGTTCTTTCGCTCTTATAAAAACAGTATTAATTGCTTCCATAGTTGCATCCATAAGATGAAGTCTGTCCAGTGCAATATTAGAGTTTTCAATAAAACGTCCTACCCTACTTAGGTTATCTTTCATTCCTGATAACTGAACTGCTCCGACCGGGTCATCAGATGCAAAAATTATATTTTTTCCAGATGAAATTTTATCTTGAATTTTTTGAATCTTTTCCATATTTTTGGAAAATTGACCAAGTTGTTGGTCATTAAAAAGTTTGTTACTTATTTTCATATAGTGAACCTAGCAATTTCCATGCCTATCAACTTCAATTATCTAGAGACAACCCTCATCAATGAATCAAAAAGTTCTCTTGCTGTTTGAATAATTCTTGCATTAGCTGAGAATGCTTGTTGAAACTGAATCAAAGAGGAAGCTTCGTCATCTAATGACACACCTGATCTCTCATCTTCAAGTGCAATTGCTTCGTCTTTACTCGCCTTTGCATCTTGAGCTTCCATTTGACTACTTCTCACAGTTGCTCCAATATCAGTTGCTGTTTTATTAAATATATCTTGAAAACTTCCTGAATTTAAACCGTTCACATCTGAATTTTGAAGATCAATCATTTTAAGTATATTTCGGTTATCTCCAATCCCATCATTATTATTCAGTATTGTAAAAGAATCTTTTACTTTAGCATCACCATTAATCCTAAGAGTTTTTTCAACAGCACTTATAATGCCATCATCTGGTATAAGTCTTGTTGCAATTGTGTGACCAGTTACACTATCAAGAACCTCTATCTTTTTGTTATTTGTTGAATCTACTGTTATTTTAAATTCCTCGTCTTTGGTATTTGGAATCACCTCTCCATAGCTCGAAGAAATGTTTTTAGAACCATTACCTGTCATAAGAATTATTAGGTCCTCCGAAGGAACATTAGAAATAGACAAATTATTTCCTATCAAAGATTTTATGCTGCTAGAGGGAACATCTATGTCAACAGCATGAGATCCACTTATATCTGAAGAAAATGATTGAACTCTTATTTCATCTTCTAGCACATTTAGATTAAGTTGACTTGTTTTAAAACCATAAGCTTCAGCAGTTGAAGCGTCACTAAAAGTAATTCTATCTATAATAATTTGTTTTTTATCTGCTTCCTTAATTATTGAAATTTGAGCATTGGTATCACTAATTTGATTAATTTGGGCAGTTATGCCAACAGCAGACGCTGGCGTTGAAGAATTGTCGTTCAATAAAGCGGTTGCGTAAACTGTTGCAAAAGTGTCACCTGAATGACCATTCCCTCCACCGAAAGATAGAAGAGTTGGTGTGCTAGACGTGGCATTAGAAAATGATGATGCTAAACTAAATGTATTAGCGTCAACAACTTTGGCAAAGTACGATGTTCCATTTGTTAAACCATTTAATGCCGTTCCGCCAGCAGTATACAGAATTTTATCTCCAGTTTTAAAACCATGACCACTTGAGGTCAATGTTGAAGAGCTACCCCCTACACCTGATGTATTGATTGTTTTAGAATTAGATTTTACAAACACTCCGATTACTGAAGAGTTATCTTTTATTTTCATATGAAAGTGAGTTGAATTACTTGCAGCAGGAGTAGTGATTGACTTTCCTGTAATTGTGGTGTTGATGTTAGTGCTTTGCATCCCAAATAATTTTGCATTTTCATCATTTACAGAATCAACTGGGAATGAGAATTGGGAAGCTGATATAGATTTACCTGCTGAAATATAAAGGTTTTTTTTTGGATCAAATGTATCATTAGAATTACCTCCTACACCACTTGCTCCAATAGTTATTACTGATGGTGTACTATTGGTTGCTAATGTGTAATTATTTGCTAATTTAAAACGATGATCATCAACTTTGACCACGAAATAAGTTTGTCCATCTACCAATCCGCCCCTTGGACTAGCAAATGAATCATTAACACTCCCTCCAGTTCCACCGGAAATCGTTAAAACACTTCCTCCAGAAGTTGCAGAAAGTTGAAAACTATTTGCAGTTCTATTTTTAACAAAATAAGTTGTGCCATCAACTAATCCTGAAATTGGAAGACTTCCCCCTTTTTTATATACAATAGGATCGTTATTAGTAAAACTATTTGCTACAGATATAGTATTTGTAGAACTAAAGTTTGTTGTATCAATAATTACCTTTTNAGCAGCATTATAGGTAATTGCATCACCAGTTTTAAGATTATGTTCTGTTGACGAAATAGTATCTACACCTCCTAGTCCTGTGGTATTTACGATAATTGGTTCTGGGTTTTCGAAGTAAGCTGTTAACAATCCTTTTTCTCCTCCCGAAACAACAACCTCACCGTTTTGCATAGTTAATGTATAAGTCAAACCATCATGTTTTACTCTAAAACTACTTCCATCTTTTGGAATGGAATCAACAGCTGTTCCGATAATTTCCGTGGAAGGACTATTAGTTCTTAATCCCTCAACAATTTTTTTGGCCACGTCTGAAGCCTGTAAAGTTTCAAAACCAGAAAGATCAACTGTTGTAGAGAATTCTGCACCATTCCCATCTGCTGGAATTTTTAACCCATAGGATAATATAGAACTTGCTGCACTTAAACCATCAGGATGACCATTTGAAAAATCACCTTGTAATAGAATAGGTTTTATTGTTTTAATTTCTCCTGTNCTCGATGAAGTTATATTTAAAAACCCATCTCTGAGNGCGCTCTGTGTGCCTGTGACAGTAGTCGAACCTCCATCGTTTGATGTGCTAATTGCAGAGGCTGAAGAAATTTCAAGTTCTCCACTGAACCTGGCTGCTTTGAAATTTGTGTTATCTAAAGTGACTGTAACTGGTGAACTAAATGAGGAAAAATCATTTTTTAGAACTTCCATTTCTACTGTATTCGGTGAAGAAAAAGCAGATATTTGAATATCATCACCATCTGCGTTTTCCATAATTATATGTTTTTTATCAGAAGAGAGGTTTGCAATAACTCCAGTTCTTCCTGAAAAGTTGTTTATTGAATTAGCAAGATTTGTTAAATCTGTTGATAAAATTGAAGCTGTTATATCTGCATCATTTCCTGCACCCGCTTTACTTAAAAGATTGAATGAAATCGTTCCGTCAGAGGAAGGAGCAGAAATTTTTACCTTTGTTGATGCAACAGCTTCAACACCAAGAGTTTTTGCCTCAGCGTTAATTAATCCAGCAACAAAACCAGCTGAAGATTCTATTGGAACTGAAATATTTTTTGACTTCCCAGTTGAAGTTGAGTTAACCGTTAAAGTATAAGCAGCTGCCACATGGCTCGCAGGAACCGTTGTTGCATGTCTTTGCGCACTTGCCGCGGATCCATTAGCTCCATAACTTATTACATAATTGCCATCAGAAGTTGATCGGGATACTTCGATTTCTCTATATTTCTCACTATCAGTTCCATTTAGATAATCTGCTCTATATTCAGCAAATCTATTAAATCCATTTTCTTCTGTTAAAAACTGTGCTATTTCCGAATCTGAAAGAACATTACCTGCAATATGCCTGCCCTCTCTTGTAAAGATTTGCAATTTACTTGCCTCGGTAACAGTTGGGTTAACTACGTTAGCATTTATAGTCGAAGATGCTGATATTGCTCCAGATGAAAACTGTTTATTATTACTAGCAATTGTTAAACTTGAGCCTCCTCCTGATGCAAAAAGACCCATAGATCTAAAGCTATGTGCGTTGCCTTGAACATCTCTACTTCTATTAAGTACATCAGCTAATTCTTCAAGAGTTTTAATTCCAGTAAGATCGACGGTTACAGAACTAGAGTCTGCCATAGTAACTGTTATTGATGTTATAGAATTTAAGTCAGACGATGATATACCAAATTGTATTTCAGGTTGAGCTTTATACGAGCTTAAATTTACAAAAGAAGTACCAGCTTTAATAATAGCGGCTCCACCATCAGTTGAAAATTTTGAAGAGGTAACTGGACTCAATCCATTAGAAAAAACATTATCAATATTTTTTATTGTAGTTTTGTCTTCAAATTTTATTGGAGAAATTTCTTCTAAGTTAGCTGACCCTGTATTTGACGAACTTGAACTAATAAGTGTTTTTGATCCTGCTGCAAAATCTTGAGGTCTTTCTAACAAAAAACTCATTCCTTTGGAAGCACTGCTTGGGACTATTGAGAACTCATCACCATCAAGTGGTTCACCAAAAAATGAAATTTTAAAACCCTGACCATTTATTGTTTGTCTTCCTGAAATAACCTTATCAAGTGAATTGGATGATAATTTCCACAAATCTTCATTTTCATGATAGATAACTTTATATTCAGCGCTCTTTATTTCAAGAGGATTAGTTACAAAAACAGCAACTCCAACACTAGATCTATTCGTGGGATTTTCCACTGCTTGAAGACTAGAAACAGTAAACATCTGTTTACCATTTTGTCCATCTAAATCAAGCCCAGCTTGATTCACTTCATTAAATTTTTGTGAAAGAAGAGTTGCTAGAGCATCAATTTCTTTGAGTGTGTCCTCTGCAAGAGCATATGAATTTACCATTCCATTTATTAGTCCTGCCTGAATCTGATTTGTAGCAACTTGACTGATACCAACAACAGGTTGTAACCTTCCTCCTTGCTCCAAAACTTCAACAATTGTTGTACTATTTTGTCCTTTTGTTGGATTATCTGTATCAGATATTATTATGGGTCCTGAACCAGTATTTCCTAACCTAACTTCAGCTTGTCCCTTGCTTCCATATCTTACAGTAATCTGAGTTAATTCAGCTAATTGATCGAGCAAAAGATCTCTTTGGTCAAGCAAAGCATTTGATCCTCCTGTTGCTACACCTGATGCAAGTATTTTAGCGTTAATATTTGAAATTTGAGTAGATATAAGATTAACTGAAGTTACAGCATTCTTAGTTTTATCAATTACCTGTTTTTTTAAATTATCTATCCTGTCTGAATACATGTTAAATTGGGATGCAAGATCTTTTCCTTTTTCAATTGCAACAATTCTAGAAGCCTGATCATCTGGATAGGCTGCAATATCTTGCAGTGAATTAAAAAAGTCACCAATTGAAGAACTAAGATTGGTATCTGTTGGAAGCAACAAATTTTCTAAGTCTCTAACCTCATCTGAAAAAGTATCTGCACTTTTAAAACTTGAGGAAGCTTGGCGAGCTTTATCAATTAAAAACTCATCAAAAGCTCTTCGGATTTGTTCAACTCTGACACCTAAACCTGTCTGATCAGAGATTTCTGTAACCCCACCGCCAGCACCTGAAACTTCTTCTAAAGCTACATCTCTTTTTTTATAGCCATCAGTATTAACGTTGGCAATATTTTGTCCAGTAACGGCCAATGATTGTCTGTAAGCTTGAAGGCCACTTTTTCCTATGTCAAATAAACTAGGCATTTATTTGGTTTTTCCTCCGAACTGTCTTACTAGTGCATCAGCAATTCCAAAACTATGATTTTCGGCAATTGTTTTGGCATATTCCTGATCTAATAAAGGTTGATATGTCTCGCTTCCTTGGTTAGAAAATAGACTTTCAGCTAATTTTGCTTTTCTGGCGCTCTTCAACATTTGATAAACAAATAATGATTCAAATTCCTGGGCCACTGCCGAAAGTTCGGATTTTTCATCAATACTATCAAGTTTAGAAGATGTTAATTGATGACTTATATTAGGTTTGATTTTTGAGATTGGATTATTGTCCATAAATGCATCCAATTAATTAAATTATTATAAGTTCAGCTCTCAATGAACCAGCCTCTCGAAGAGCTTCCAAAATTGCAACCATATCTGTTGCTGTTGTCCCTGTTTCATTCAATGCATCTACAAGAGTTTGCAATTCTATTCCAGGGTCAAAAACAAATGCTCTTGCCGGCGCTTCATCAACCTCTATTTGAGTATCAGCTGCCGTTGTTGCTGCTGTGCCGGATACAGTTGCAGATGTTCCGACTACTGTCCCTGTACCTTCGGATAGTAATTTTGTATCTTCTTGTATTTTCACAGATAAACTTCCATGAGCGACTGCTGCAGGTGATATTCTTACATCACCACCTATAACAACAGTTCCTGTTCTAGAATTAACAACAACTTTTGCTTTTGGAGTTACAGGCTCAAAGTTAATATTTTCCAGTAAGCCAATAAATGAAACCTTTTGAGATGGATTTTGTGGTGTTCTTACTTTTATTGAAGTTGAATCCATTGGAATTGCAACTTCAGGCCCAAATGTTTCATTAATTGTATTTGCAATTCTGTTGGCTTGAGAAAAATCTGCTTGATGCAGATTAAGAACAACATTATCTCTCTCCAAAAATGTATTTTCTACTAACCTTTCAACTGTTGCTCCACCAGGAATTCTGCCGACTGTTGGAGTACCTTGAATAGTTGTTGAGCCATCTGCCCCTTCAACGCCTAACCCTCCAACTACTAAATTACCTTGAGAAATTGCATATACTTCTCCGTCTGCTCCTTTTAATGCAGTCATTAAGAGTGTTCCTCCCTTTAGAGATTTTGCCTTTCCAATTGTTGAAACTGTCACATCTATTGTCTGTCCTGGTTTAGCAAACGGTGGAAGATTAGCTGTTACCATTACATTTGCTGAGTTAGTCGCATCTATATCAGCTGTGTTGGCAATAACTCCGAATTGAGATATCATTGCCGCTATACTTTGTTTAGTTAAATTAACACTACCATCACCAGTTTTAGCCAGACCAATTACTAAACCGTAACCAACTAACTGATTGGACCTAACCCCAGCAAATGAGGCCATGTCCTTGATTCTATCAGCTAAAACTGACTGGGTTGTAAAAATAATGAAAGATGTAATTATTAATAAAAATTTTTTCATAATTATCCTAGAAAGGTGAAACATATGCGAAATATCTACTTAACCAACCTTTTGTAACACTGTCATTCATATCACCAACACCTGTATAAGATATTTGTGCATCTGCTACTTTTTTAGACGAAACTGTATTAGAGGACGAAATATCGTCAGGTCTTATTACTCCTGCTAGTCTTAAGTATTCAGTACCACTATTATATTTTAATTTTCTTTGACCTTTTACTTCAAGATTACCATTTGGATAAACTCTAACAATTGTGACAGAGATTGTCCCAGTCAAGCTGTTAGCTTGTGCTGCTGTTCCTGAACCCGTGAAGTTTTGGGTAGTACCACCCTGAAGATTCCCCTCTTTAACACCTCCAGGAAAAAATAATTTTCCGATTAATGAAGATGGACCAAACAATGCTTCAGGCAGATCAAATGTATAGGCATCAGATTTAGAAAGTGTTTCAGAACCAGAATTTGCAGCAGTTACTGTTTCTTCGAGTGTTACTGTGATTATATCACCGACTCTATTTGCTCTTCTGTCTGATGCAAACAAACCTCCATCACCATCATAGACTGCCCCTTCTGTTCCATTGTCTACATTTTCATAATTGGAATAGTCTGGTTGAATACTTTGAAATTCCTCTCCAATTCTGTCTTGCATATGAGATGCACAACTTTGAATTAAAAATAATAAAGTAAATAATAAATATTTCATTTCGATTCCTATAAGTTATTACTAACAAATCTTAGCATTTCATCGACTGATGTAATTGCTTTTGAATTTACTTCATAGGCCCTTTGAGTTTCAATCATGTCTACCAACTCTTGGACTACATTTACATTGGAACTTTCTAAGGCTCCTTGAATAATTTTACCAAAGCCTGCTGCAAATGGGTTTTCTATTACAGGAGGTCCACTTGATGTTGTTTCAACGTAAAAGTTTTCACCAATAGGTTGTAAACCAGTTCTATTTTGAAAGTCTGCTAACTGAAGCTGTCCTACTTCCTGAGCCTCAACCTGTTCAGGTATCTGAACTGAAACTATCCCATCAGCTGAAACGTTAATCTTAGTTGCTTCTGCAGGAATTGCAATCTCAGGCTGAATAATAAATCCACTGTTTGTTGTTAAAATTCCCTCATTATTTCTTGAGAAAGCACCATTTCTTGTGTAAACCACCTGTCCATCAGGTAAAAGTACCTGAAAAAAGCCACCACCATCAACAGCCAAATCTAGAGAATTATCCGTAGATACTATACTTCCTTGTGAATGTAGTTTATTGGAATTCACAATATTCACACCAGTCCCAACTGAAAAACCGGAGGTTAATTCTGTGTCAACGGATGTTTGCGCACCACTACTTCTTATGATCTGATACAATAATGACTCAAAGTTTGCTCTGTCTCTTTTAAATCCATTAGTATTTACATTAGCCAAATTGTTAGAGATAATCTGCATTCTGACTTGTTGTGCATTAAGACCAGTTTTTGCTACATGCATCGCATTAATTGCCATTGTAATCCTCTTTCTAGATATAAGTTCAGCAAATCATTTGCAAACCTCATGCCACTAAAAATCTTCAAATACATGACCTTAAGAAAAGGTTAAAATTAAAATAAATTTTTATTTTTTTTTTTGATTAGAGTGTTTGGATCTATAAATCTTTTAAATATTGCATTAGAACCAGATATACTTTTCCAAGATTTAGATTTAAATTCTATAGTAATTAAAGATGACGGAACGAAATTATAATTTGTAAATTTTTCATTATTTTGATTTTCAGCCAGAAAATAATTAACAAAAGATTCTATTTGAGGTTCATGAGTTATGACTAAAAGATTTTTAAAATCTTCAGTATTACTAAGCTTAAGTAAAAAATTTTCCTCACTACCATTGTAAATATCAAAGTCTTCAATAATTTTAGCTTTTTTCCATTGGTTATTTTCAAGCATACATTTCAAAGTTTCTTTAGTTCTTAAAGAAGGCGAACAAAAAATTAAATCAAATTTTATTTGTATTGTTTTTAAGTGTTTGCAAACAATTCTTGTTTTTTTTTGACCATTTCTAGAAATTGGTCTGGTTATATCATCTACATTGCAATAAGCTAAATCAGTGTTTGCATGTCTCATAAAGCTTAAAGATAACATAATATTGTTTAATGTTTTTCTATTGATTTAACCACTTGTATTTTTTTAAATATTTATCAAGAATATAATAATCCTTAGAATATCTATTTAAAAATTTATTTGAAACTTTTTGTCTTATTTGCCATTGGCTTTCTGTAGTTCCAAAAAAAGACTTTGTAAGAGGATTTTTAATTGTATTTTTTTTCATTTTTAAAAAATCAAATATGTTTTCTAATACTTTTTCTTTGTTCAAAACTAAATCAGAATGTTTAATAGTTAAGATATTTTTTGGATAAAGCTTTTTAAACTTATCCATCAAAATAAAATACTGATTTGCGTAATCCAATATGTTTTCAAGCGAATGAGCCCATGGTTGATTCTCAAAAATAACATTAAAAATTGAAAGTACATTTTCTTTTGGATTTCTCATACAGTTTATAAATTTTGCATTTGGATAAGATTTAATAATTAAATTAATATATGAAAAATTATTTAAGGTTTTATCAGTAAAACCTTCAAATTTGTCAATATCCCTAAATTCATTTTTATATAAATTCAAAAAATCAAAATTTTGTTTTTTAGATAAAATATTTATAATATATTTCTGTATGATTTGAGACTCACCGCAAGGTTTAATATTGAAATTCTCAAATATTGTTTTTTCTAATATTGAGGAACCTGATCTTGGCAACCCTAAAATAAAAATTGGTTGTAATTTCATATTAAAATTTCTTTTATTTATTAAATCTTCGGCTTTTTTACTTTTTTTATATAAGTTTTTTGGCATCTCTGAACCAATATTTAAGTTATTCTGAAGCGACAAATAATTATGTTTAAAAAAGTAGTAATGTGATTTTTCTAAAAAATAGTTTTTTCTTTTAAAATCTTTTAAAAATTCATATTTCTTTGCAATTATTAAGCAAGTCGAAGACAGTATACCACTCAACTTTAATAGATTCATAGACTTTTGGTGTTTAACTAACATCTGATATTTATTTAAATAAATATTTAAGTCCAAAGTTTTAATATACAGTGCATCAATTCTTATTTTATTTGTTACATAATGTAATGAATCTTTATTTTTATCTAAATAAAAATTTGCTTTTTCCTTATCACCTATTGTTGCGTAACAATTAAAATTATAATGATTTATCAAATCTATAAGATTAGGATATTTTTTTTTGAGAATGTCACATAGTAATAAAGTTTTTTGTGGATTATCTTTTTGATAAAGATCAAGCCAATTACTTATAACTAATTGATTAATGAAATTTCTTTTTATTAATTTAGCAATTAATTTTCTGCTTTTTTCGATATTTGCAAGAAACATTTTGTTAACAAATGCATATGTCATTATAACATTATTGTCATCTGGAAATTTTGTATATACTTTTTCTACAAAATCTATTGTACTAACATGATCATGACAATAGTGCCCAAATAGGTTTATTAATTTAAGTAATAAACTAGAATCTTTAGAACCTTCAATTAAATTTTTACTAAGAAACAACTTTTTTATTTTTTTACAAACCTCCTCTACATTTCCGTTTATCAATAAATAATGAAATAAATCTAATTTTAATTTAAGAGATTTAGGTTTTAACCGAGTTGCTTCTGAAGCAAAATAAATACTTAGGTCGTTATTTTTAATTTGTGAAGAATATTTTGCCAACTGACTGATTGTAGGTATATCTTTAGAATCTTTTGATAACTTCTTTTGACATTCATTGATTTTTTTTTCTATTTCAAAAAAAAATAAATTTTGATCTTGATTGATTATAAATGATAGATCGTCCATAATTACCAAACTGCAAGCAATATGCCATCGATCATCCTATGAAGATAAAGCTCGTAATATTTGATGTTAATCAAACTATGTTTTCGTTAAGTGAAATAGAGAGATTATTTAGGATAAACAAATTAAAGAAAGAACTGGTTGAAGTTTGGTTTAGTTCAGTATTAAAAGAGGGGTTTGCTTATTCTTTAAGCGGTCAATATATAGATTTCTTTAATATTGGAATTAATGAGCTTAAAAAAATTTTTTTACAAAATAAAAAGCCATTCACAGAAAAATTAATTGACAATATAATGAAAGGATTTGAGAACTTAAATGTTCATAGTGATATTAAGCAATCTCTAAAACTTTTAAAGAAAAAGAAAATTAAAGTGGTTACACTTACAAATGGATCAGATGAAAATACAAGGAAATTATTAAAAAGCAATGGTATAGATAAATATGTAGAACGTTGTTTTTCTATTAATAAGATAAGACTTTGGAAACCACACAAAGAAGTTTATTTAACCACATGCAAGCGTATGAAAATAAAAAAAGAAAACACCTTGATGGTGGCGGTCCATGGATGGGATGTCAATGGAGCTAAATTAGCAGGTTTAAAAACGGCATTCATTAGTCGTTATGAAAAGATGTTAAGCGAATTTTATATGCCACCTGATTTAAATGCAGAAAATTGCTATGAAATAGTAAAAAAGTTATAAGTTTATTTATTTCCACTTTATGCTACACCCAATACTTGGAAATTGTTTTTCAGGGCCAGTTTTATATTTACTTATCGTTTTCATTGCATCTAAAAGTTCATTTTTATTATTTATAATTTTTAAATTTTTAAGTTCAAATATTCTTCCACGATATTGTAATTTTTTTTCTTGATTAAAACCAAAAAAATCAGGAGTACATACTGCTTCATATTTTTTTGCTACCTCTTGAGTTTCATCAATCAAATAAGGAAAATTAAAATTATTTATATCTGCGAATTTTTTCATTTTTTCAAAATTATCTTCTGGATACTTCCTAGTGTCATTTGGCATAATTGCTATTGAATGAATTCCATAATTTGATAGTTCAACTGTTGTTTTTACCAACTCTTTTATTATAGCTTTAACGTAAGGACAATGATTACATATGAACATTATCAAGGTTCCGTTTTCACCAAGTAAATTATCTAAATGATAAGTCTGACCATCAATATTCTTCAAATTGAATCCAATTATTTTTTTGTTGAAGTCACATATATTTGAACTTAATAATACCATTATTATTCCTTGAGAATATGAAGGTTAACATGCCTGGTTTTTTTATTGATTCTGTGTTCTAGTAAAAAAATTCCTTGCCAATTCCCTAGTATAAGTTGTCCATTCATTATACTCAAACTAAGATGAGTTTGTGTCAAGAGTGTTTTTAAGTGAGCAGGCATATCATCAGGGCCTTCAGAATTATGTATGTAATTTCTTTCAGGAGCAATCTCTTCTAAAAAATTTCTAATATCTTCTTGCACGGACTTGTCTGCATTCTCTTGAACTAGCAACGAACAACTTGTATGAAGAATTGACAAAATTAAAATCCCGTTCTTTACAGAATTTATTCTTATCACATTTTTAATTTCACTTGTTATTTCCAGAGATGTTTTATTTTCAGTTTCAAATGATAAAGTCTCAAATATGTGTGACATTTTTTTTCTTTATTGACAGTTTATTTCTCACAGAATAATATATACTTCTTTGGAAGGAAATAAAATGGCTGATGAAAAAATCAAAATTGACCCTAAAAAACTAAAAAAAGAGGAACTTCAAGGTATTTTTGCCAAAGTACTCGACAAACTTAAATCTAGTTAGTTTCTGTTAATATGGAAAAACTCTGGATTGAGTGCCAAAAATGTGGCTCAGTCTTCTGGGTATACTCAGATGAGATAAACACCATATATCCCAAGAGATCAATTGACTATCAAATTTGCTCAACATGTGAACAAAACTCGTTAAAAACTTGAGATGTTTGACATAATTGCTGACTGGCAAAATGAGATAGGTTTTTATTTTAATATTTTTAAATTAATATTCTATTTTTTTGTAGGTGCTTTAGTATTATTGATTCTTAATAATATAAGAAAGCTTCTTTCTTTTTTTGTCTCAAAATTTAGTAGAGAAAAACTCTTGGCTCGAATAAATTTCATGTTTAAGGTATTCATTTTTGTGTTAGTTTCTATTTTAATTGGATGGATGATAATCTTTATTGTTTTTTAGTATTATAATGAAAAATATTTCAAATTTCTCAATAGTTTTAATTGGATTTTCATATACTTTTTTAATTATAAATAAAATTGCTTTCGGAATTACAATTGGTTTGAGCGTTCTTATATTGTTGAACAAATACAAATCTATAATTGTTAAAGAATTAAAAGTAATAATTATTAAAGATATGAATAAATTAAATTTTTCTTTAGTAAGTTTATTTTTATTATCATTCTTTTTCTCAACTCTTAAATCAATAGAAATTTATCGATCTCTATTAGTTTTCCTTTATCTTATTTTATTTATAATTTTCTCCTTATTAATATATTTTATTTTTCACAAAAAAAAGTATGAATTAGAACTCTTACTCAAATCTCTATCTTTAAGTATTCTTTTTAATTCAGTATTGATTTTTATTTACAATATTACTAATTACAACTCAGGTGAACTAGTTATGTTCAAGGGATATATGAACATACTATCTTTAATTACTATTTTGAATCTATATTTATTAAGATCCAGATTAAATTTTATTTCCACCATTCTTTTAATTCCAAATATTTTTATGACTGGTTCAGCTGCAAGTATTCTCGGAATATTATTTGGCACTATTTTTTGTGTAATATATTTATTATTTAAAAAATATATCAATTCTTTATTTTTTAAGAATTTTCTAATTTTATTTTCTTTTCTAATACTAATTATTTCATCAAGTATCTTTTTGAAAAATCTTCCAAGTAAATTTGATATAGATTCAATGACTAGTTTTGAATATAAAATTCCGATCAATTTACTTGATGTACATAGACAAATTATCTGGGGTTTTACGTTCAATAAGTTTAAAGATAAACCACTATTTGGATACGGACCGGATTCTTCAAATTTTATTGAAGGTAGTCAGAAAGATATTGGTATTCAGATGACTGGAGATATGAATTTTATTCCAAGTCATCCCCATAATTTCTTTTTTGAACTACTTTTAGAAACAGGTTTAGTGGGAACAATGCTTTTTATTCTTTTTTTAGTTTACGTAAACTTTAAGGTTTCCAGAATTAATGATTCAGTAAGATTTAATATTTTTCTAATTTTTTTGAATGCTTACTTTTGGGGTTCTTCATTGGTTAATTTTTCTTTTTGGCTTGGATGGTGGCAAGGAAGTTATTATCTACTACTGAGCATATTAGCTTCCAGAGGATTTCAAGAAAAATAAATAAAAGATATTAAGATATCTCACCTAAGCCGAGAT
Organism: Pelagibacteraceae bacterium TMED65; assembly: GCA_002167215.1. The sequence goes on along the minus strand of NHDS01000011.1, from coordinate 42,457 downwards.
TTATTCTAGTAATTGTTGGCACAAAATTTGTATTTAGATATGAATTACTAATATAATTTAAATTAAATAATCCTTAAAATGGAACAAGCAACTTCTCAGTCAGAACTAATATCTAACTTTGTAAAATCAATAAGAGATAAATCAAATTTTAATTCAGTCAGAATGCAGGGAGATATTTATTTTGAAAATAAATATCAGAAAAAAAATGAATTTGACCTCGGTAATCTAATGATGGCTTCTTATGATTTCTCCAATGGAAATCTCCATGATTCAGTTAATAGATTAGAGTATATTATCAAAAATGAACCAAAATTTAATTCTGCCCATCATTTTTATATTCAGGTACTCATAAAATTAAATTTAGGATTCAAAATTGAAGAGGCTATTCAAAATGCTATAAAATATCATCCTGAAGATCCTTTGTTTTTAAATTTATTTGGAAAAAATTTACTTTTTAATGGCGATAAACATAAAGCTTTGAAATACTTAGAAAGAGCAGTTCAAAAAAATCCATATGAGTGTGCTTTTTGGTTAGACTTAAGTTTTTGTTATTTTAGTTTACTAAATCTAAAAATGGCTCAGTTATGTTTATCGACTGCTGAAGAAATTAACCCCAAACATAAAAGATGTTTAATGCTAAAAGCTTTGTTACTGCAGGAAGAATCAAGATATGACGAATCTTTAGATATGTATAGAAAAGCTATTGAATTATATCCAAATGATAAAGAATTAATAATTGATATGGCTATTCTTTATTTAAGAATCGGTAGAAAATTCGAAGGATATAAATTATATAATCTTGTAGACACCTCAAAAAGGATTAATTTATATAATTTAATCGATACGGCTAAAATTAATCATAATCAAAATCATATTGAAAAGATTCAATCTCTGGATGACCTGAATAAGCTACATATTTCTTCAAAAAAACCTTATAAAATTTTAATCTTTTTAGAACAAGGTTTTGGTGATGTAATCAATTTCTATAGATATTTACCTTATCTTCAGAAAAAAGGTCATTCCATTACAACTATTGCACCAAAAAATTCAATAATACCACTCTTAAGATGTACATTGGATAGTGGAAAAATAAAATTTCTTAAAAAAATTAAATATGAAGACATAAAACATTTTGATTTCAAAACAGTTGTACTCAATTTACCTTTTATCTTAAATATGACGGACAAACCTCCTCCTCCAATTTCATTTAATTTTAAAAAACTAGAAAAAAATAAAGAAAAACTTATCCACAGATTAAAAAAATTAAAAGAAAAAGGAAAAGTAATTGGAGTATCATGGAAAGGAAATAAAAAACATCTTCATGATGAATCAAGATCAATTAATTTGAGCCTTTTTAGTAAAATCTTTAGAAATAGTAAGATTACTTTTTTGGTTATAGATAAAGAAATTTCAAATAAAGATCAATCTTTCCTCAAAAAGTTTAAAAATGTTTTATTATGTAATAATTTAATAAGTGACTGGATAGATACAGCAATTATCGTTTCTAGATTAGACGAAGTAATAACCGTAGATACCTCCTTAGCTCACATTGCAGGCACGCTTAACATCCCAACCAAAATAATGATTTCTAAAGTTCCTGACTGGAGATGGGGAATAAAAGAAAATACAACAGAATGGTATAAATCGGTAAAACTCCTTAGACAAAAGAATAGTGGAGATTGGGAAAGCATTATTAATAATTTAGCCAATAAACTTTCCTCTAAAACCAAATATTGAAAATTCAATGATAATTAATTCCACCACAATGCAATAAATAAATACATTAGTGTGGCATAACTTTTGCTGTAAATCTAATAGGTCGATTTTTAAAAAAGGAAAATGTGGATAAAATTAAACTTGCAATTGCAGTCCCCACTTATAATAGATTAGATAAACTTAAAGTTTTATTGAGTTCAATTGATAATCAATTATTATGCAGAAATTTAGAGTTGTCTTTGTTTATTTCAAATATTGCTTCCAATGATGGAACTAGTGAATTTTTAGAGAAAGAAGTTGAAAAAAGAAGTAATTTAATAATTTATAATAAACCTCAAGATCAGACTTTAAAACCAAATATATTCTATCTTAATAAAATTATATCTTCAGATATTGAATGGGTTTGGTTTATGGGAGATGATGACAAATTATCAGAAAAGGATTCTCTCAAAAAAGTATATAAATGCCTTAAATCAAATATCGCTAGCAATTTAGAATTTATTTGTGTTTGTGAAAAAAAAAGGTCAAGAAATACCTCTAAAGTCTTTATTGATAAAGTTTTAAATCTCTGCAACAAATTTGGATATCATGAAATGTTAGGTTGGATTTCTGGTATCATACTAAAAAAACAAACATTCCAAAAAGTATTTGATGATTTTGCACAATCTATCAAAACTCAATATCAGAATGTTGATGATTCTATAACTTCTGCTTATCCTCATTCGGCCTCAATACTCAAGTATACACATAATAAAAACGGAATGTTTTATGATATAGGTCTGGTAGAACCACAAGATAAATTACAGACCATAGAAACACAAAAAAGATGGGCAGATGAAAATATGGTATGGAGATATTTTCATGTTATTGATGATATAGAAAATTTAATAAATATAAATATTCTTAAACCAAAGAGCTTAAGTCTTTCTTTTTTTAGATATCACACCTATTACCTTTGGGATCACTTAATTTTTCTAACATTTAAAAGATTACCTAAATATGTTCATTCTGGATCTGATATTAAGGATGTTAATAATTATATCAGTATTCTTTCAAATAATTTATGTAGATTGTTAAAGACAGAAAACTTCCTAAAAGACATTAAAGATAGAAAAGATTTAGCACTGAAGATTACAATGTGTATCAATTATTTGCAGATTTATGTATCTAATAATTTTTCAGAGGAAATTAGAGCTAATTTATTTGATAATTTAACTAATCTTATCCAAATTCCAAATTTTCCATTTCAAATTAATTTAAATTAGCTTATGGAACATTTAAATGACATAAGAAAGAAAATTTCAGATTTAGTTATTCACTACTCGAATATAAAATACGCAAAAAAAACTTTTACTCCTGGATTTGATAAAGTTCAAGTTTCAGGAAAAGTTTTAGATCATGACGAAACAGTTAATATGGTTGATGCTGCTCTGGATGGTCACTTAACTACTGGAAGATTTAACATAGAATTTGAAAAAAAATTATCTAGGTTTCTTAATACACGCTCTTTACTTACCGTGAATTCTGGATCTTCAGCTAATTTAATTGCCTTTTCTAGTCTTACTTCACCAAAACTTGGTTCAAGAAGTATTAAACCAGGAGATGAAGTAATCACTGTTGCTGCTGGGTTTCCTACAACAATTAATCCAATACTTTTGTACAAAGCTATTCCTGTTTTTGTAGATGTCAAAATGGGTAATTATAATATTAATGAAGAAAGGATAGAAGAAGCAATAACCAAAAAAACAAAGGCTATAATGCTTGCTCATACTCTTGGCAACCCTTTTAATTTAGACACTATTATAAAAATTTGTAAAAAATATAATTTATGGCTAGTTGAAGATTCTTGTGATGCTCTGGGTTCAAAATTTAATGGCCAGAATGTTGGTACTTTTGGAGATTTTGGAACTTTAAGTTTTTATCCAGCTCACCACATCACAATGGGAGAAGGAGGAGCAGTTTTTACCAATAATATCAAGTTAAAGAAAATTGCCGAATCGATAAGAGATTGGGGCAGAGACTGTTTTTGTGCACCCGGCAAGGATAACTCATGTGGAAGAAGATTTTGTTGGAAACTTGGAAATCTTCCAGAGGGTTATGACCATAAATATATTTATTCTAATTTAGGTTTCAATCTTAAAATTACAGATATGCAGGCTGCATGCGGTTTAGGTCAATTAAAAAAACTAGATCATTTTATTAAAAAAAGAAACAGCAATTTTAATTACTTACTTAAAAAGTTTAGAAGTTTAGAAGAATTTTTTATTTTACCGGAAAACACAATTAATTCTGAACCTTCATGGTTCGGGTTTCCGTTAACTATTAGAAATAACAAATATTTTAATAGAAATGAATTAGTTCAGTATTTAGAAGATAAAAATATTCATTCAAGACTTTTATTTGCAGGAAATGTTTTAAAACAACCTTATATGCTCGGTCAAAAATATAGAGTTTCTGGAACATTAGAAAATACAGAAAAAATCTTATTTGATACATTTTGGTTAGGAGTTTTTCCAGGTTTAGAAATTCCAATGCTTGATTTTGTAATAGATTCAATTTCAGAATATATATTTTCCAAAAAAAAGTAATTGTTTAAAACAAAATCATCTATTATGAAACTTATAAAAGATAAAAAATAGAGAAACAATATTGAGAAAAAAAAATAATATTTTTATTATAATTCCTGCTAGAGGTGGATCAAAATCAATTAAAAATAAGAATCTTCATATTATAAACAAAAAACCATTATTACAATGGACATTAGAGGAATCACAAAAAATCAAATCAGTCGATAAAATAATCGTATCAACTGATGATAAGCAAATAAAGAAATTTGCAAAAAAGTTTGACGTAGATGTGATTGACAGACCTAAAAGAATTAGCAACGACAATTCATCATCTGAAAGTGCAATTCTTCATACATTAAATCATTATAATGAAAAAAATATTAATCCTGAAATTATTGTTTTTTTACAATGTACATCACCGTTAATAACATTTTGTGATATTGAAAAAGGAATAAATTATTTAAATGAAAACGGGCTTGATTCAACATTTGCATGTTCCTCTTTTGATGGTTTTATTTGGAAAAATAAAAATGAACAATTCATAGGAATTAATCATGATCATAGTAAGAGGTTAATGAGACAAAAACGATCAACAGAATATTTAGAAGCAGGTTCAATTTATATTATGAGAACAAAAATTTTTTTGAGAGATAAATACCGTTTTTGTGGAAAATGTAAACCTTTTTTAATTGATAAAAATAAAGTTTTAGACATTAATGATTACCAAGATGCAGATATGGCAGAAATTTATTTAAAAAATATTAAACTCAAAAATAAAATAATTTTCAATCAACCAAAAGCTTTGATAATGGATTTTGATGGAGTACATACTGATAATAAAGTCTATTTAGATTCTAATGGAGATGAATTGGTCTTATGTTCACGAAGCGATGGTATGGGGCTAAAGCAATTAAAAGAAAATTCAGGTATTAAATTATTAATTATTTCTAACGAACAAAATCAAGTAGTTCAAAAAAGAGCAACAAAATTAAATATTGAATGTATTCAAACCAATGGAAAAAAGATTGAAATATTAGATAACTGGTTAAAAAAAAACACTCTAAAATATGAGGATGTTATTTTTATAGGGAATGATATTAATGATATTGATTGTATTCAAAGAGTAGGAATAAGCTTTTGTCCGAATGACGCAGAGAATTTAATTAAGGAAAATGTGGATCACGTATTAAAACAAAGTGGGGGTAATGGAGCTATAAGAGAATTAGCCGAAATTTTATTATCTAAGATTAATGATTAAGATTGGTAAAAATAATATTGGCACCTCTTATCCAATCTATGTGATTGCAGAAATTGGTATCAACCACAATGGAGACATGCAATTAGTTCAAAAGTTAATTGACGAGGCTCATATAGCAGGTGTTAATGCTGTAAAATTCCAAAAAAGAACACCACAAATTTGTGTTCCTGAAGAACAAAAATTAATTGAAAGAGATACTCCGTGGGGTAGAATGTCATATTTAAAATATAAGGAAAAAATTGAGTTATCTAAAGATAATTACGAATTTATTGATAAATATTGTAAAAAAAAAGGAATTGACTGGTTTGCTTCATGTTGGGACCTAGAATCACTCGAATTTATTAAAAAGTTTAATCCTGTTGCATACAAGATTGCCTCAGCTTCATTAACTGACAAAATACTATTAAAAGAACACTCTAAATTAAAAGAGGCTATAATTATTTCTACTGGTATGTCTACGATGAAAGAGATAAAAAAAGCAGAACAAATTTTAAGTCACACTAATTTGCTAATTGCACATTCCACGAGTGCATATCCTTGTAAATCTGAGGAACTGAATCTAAAAGTAATTCAAACATTCATGAAAGAGTTTGATCATCCAATTGGTTACTCTGGACATGAACTAGGAATTCAAACAACTCTGGCTGCATGTGTTTTAGGTGCGTGTTTTATTGAGAGACACTTTACATTAGACAGATCAATGTGGGGCACTGATCAAGCTGCATCACTCGAACCGCCAGGTTTGAAAAAATTAGTCAGAGATATTAAAGTTTTACAAAAATCTTTAGGTGATGGAATAAAGAAAGTTTATGATTCAGAGAAAAAAATAAGAGATAAATTAAGATTAGTAAAATGAAAAAAAAATTACTAGATATTAAAAAAAATTTCGATTACGAAAATGCTTACATGCTCTCTGCTCCGGTAGAAAGAATAGGTAAACTAGTAAGTAGATTTGAGTTATTTAATAAGATAAAAGCAATACCAGGTGAAATAATAGAATGTGGAGTTTTCAAAGGATCCTCTTTATCTCAATTTGTAAAATTGAGAGCACTTTATGGCCATTCATCTTCAAAAAAGATTATAGCATTTGACACTTTCGGAAAATTCCCTGAAAAATGTTCCTCTGATGATAAGAAGTATTTAAAAAATTTTACTAGTGAAGCTGGAAATCAATCTATTGAAAAAAATAAATTATTAAAAATATTTAAAGAATTAGGTGTTGATAAAAATTTAGAGTTGATAAAGGGGAATATTTTAAAAACACTTCCACAGTTTATAAAATCAAATAAACATATCAAAATATCTTTATTGCATATTGATGTAGATACTTATGAACCTACAAAAATATGTTTGGATATTCTATATCCTCATGTAGTAAAGAATGGTGTAGTTATCTTGGATGATTATGGTGCCTTCCCTGGTGCAAATAAAGCAATTGATGAATTTTTTAGTAATAAACCAAATGTTATTAAAAGCTTACCATACTCAAGTTATATAAGTTATGTCATTAAATAGGTATTTCAAACTTCTAAAAAAATTTAATCATAACAAACGTCTCAGTCTTAAATCAAAAAAACTGCTTATACTTTCTACTGATTCTAATGACTTTTTAATTAATTGCTCTATTGCTCATGTTCTTGTTAAACTTGGTCACAAAGTAACTTTATTTATCCAGAATTCCGGTCAGAGTTTAAATAAAAACTTCTATGGATTTAGTTCTCAGAAAAATTTTTCATCACTAATCAAAGTCATTATTAAGAATAAAATTAATGTTGAATACGGAGAAGAAGTTGTTGATAAGATTTCAAATATTTCAATAAAATTAAGAAAAATTATTTATCGTCAGACCCAAGAAGATGTTCAAAGAATTTTAAAAAATCCTGTTTATGAAAAAAATAAGAAAAATAAAAAGTTATTTGAACAAATTGAAAAGAAAAATTTTAACTTTGCCATTAAGTTCAAATCATTTGTTAAAAACAATGAATTTGACAATTATATTATTGATAGTGGGTCATGGGCAGAATACGGTGTTGCGTTTTCAATTCTACAAGAATTAGGTAAAACGATAACTTGTTACGGTTATAGAAATGACAAAAATAGTATTATGATCTCAAAAAATAGTCCTTTCAATAATTTGAATATTGATGAAGCTTGGGAAGAATTGAAAAACAACCCCATTAGTAAATCGAATTTCACAATTGAAAGAATTTCAAAAAAAAAGTTTTATAAAAAAGACGTTTTCTTAAATTTTCATAGAGAAGATCCATTAAATAAAGAAATAATTTATAAAAGGTTATTTTTAAAAAGAAATAACTATACAATTTTAATTCTTACTAATCTTGCATTTGATACAACCGTTCTAACAAAAAAGACAAACTACTTGTTCAAATCTCATTTTGATTGGTTAAAAAGAACCATCGATTTTTTGATACAAAAAAAAAACTGCAATATTATTATAAGACCTCATCCTGCTGAAAAATTAACAAATTGTTATATGACGTGTGAAAAGTATATCAATAATTATTTAGAAAAGCTTGGTGAAAGTTTTACCATATTGCCCAGTCAAACTTCAATTAATACGTATGGTTTGATAGACATAGCAGATTTAGGTTTAGTATATTCCTCAGATGTAGGTTGGGAAATGGTCTTGAAAAACAAACCAGTGATTTCTGGTGGAATGGGAGCTGCTTGGGGCAAAAATATTCAATATGATCCGAAAAGTTTGAAGGATTATTTTAATAAAATTAACATTTTTATTAAAAATAAAAAAGTCACTGTGCCTAATTCAAAGAAAATAAATGCACTTAAATTTATGAATTTTTATATGCAAGAAGTACCTAAAACTTTTCCTTTCCCTTTGTTTGAATATTGGAATAAACATACATTTAATGAGGCGGGAAGAATTTTTCAAAGTTCAACAATACCTAAGAAATACAAAAAAACTTTTGAAGATTTAAGCGATCCTTTATTAAGCAGAAAAGGTGTTATTTAAATAAATTACTTGAATACAAACTTATCATAATCAGGAAGATTATTGGGATCAATACCAAGTCCTTTTTTTAATAAGTTTTTATTTCTGGTATTATTCAATTTATTATCAACACTTTTAATTAAATCTTTACAGAAATAGTCAATCATAATTTGAATATTTTCTTTACCAAATTCTTTTAAATTGAAAGAAAGGTTTAACTTTTTTTTCTCTATGAGAAATTTTGCAATTTCATACTCAATTTCAATNATATTNCCATATTTTATACTACATAAATAAAAATTTTCTTCATATCTAAATCTGGCTTCCTTACTAACAATAAAATCACTCTTTTNAATTATCTCTCTAGTTTTCTTATCGTAGGTAATTTTAAATGGNACGAAATTCCTAAGTGATTTTCCATGAATCTTNCCATTAATTATTGGACCAACCATCAANGGATCTTTTCCATTAAGTTTTCCCGAATAAGCTTTAGCATCAACTCTACATCCACTATTACATACATACNTGTAATCACATTTTTTACATTCTTCAAAAGCTAANGATCCATCATGCCAATTTCTTAGTTTTTTATATTGTTCNGATAAATCAATTTNATCATNAAATACATTTCCTAANCTNTCTGAAGANAGATGTACACANGATCTTATGTCTCCATTNGGNAAGATATTTAACCTATGACCTCTTTGAGTGGGACACCCTCTTCCAACAAANTCTGCATACTTTTGAAGATCACCNAGCAAACATAGAGGATANCTTACTATCGTACTAACATCAATTCCAAACTCATCTCTAGCTTTTATAAGTTGATCNAAACACTCTAATGCTGATTTTTTNGATAATATATTTGGATTTTCTTCATTTGTATTTTCATAATCTACNTCTGTTTCATAATCAGGTCCAACAATTCGTGTAGCNAAAATCCTTTGACACCCNAATTCACTGGCAAGTTTTGCTGTAAGATAAACTTGATTTTTATTAGANTTGTGAACAACCATATTTGCNCTTACCCTGAACCCAACTTTTATAGCGTCTTCAATTCCACTTGTTATTCTATCAAAAGCATTTTTACTATTAACCAATTTATTTGTAACATCAGATAAATACGAAGGTAAACTTGTTAAAATATGNTCACAACCCGAATCAAATAATCTTTGTAGTCTCTCTATTCTTTTGGCTTTTATTGAGAGATTACTATTTACAGAAGTTGAAATATAATTTTCTTTAAGTTTTTTATTAAGATATAAAAGCATCTCAAAGTTTGCAAAAGCCTCCCCACCAGATGATATAACATGAAANACTTCAAAATTTACAAATTGTCTTACTAATTGATCTATTTTANCTTTATCTAGTTTTAAAGATCCCATCGAAAGATCTCTGTCAAAATTAAAACAATAAACACACTTTTCATTACAAATATCAGTTATTTCTAAATCTATTGTTGTTGGTGTTCTATAAATTCTTCGAGGTCTCATTGATTTATTGATCTATATCCTTTCTACAAATAATTTGCATAAGGGAAAAATTTCCTTCAGNCACATCAAGTTTTTTAAAATCAANTATNTTTAGTTTACATTTTTTTAGTAACTTTAGAATTGATTTTTTTGAAAAAAAATTTANGTGTTCGTGCCAATGTCTTTTATCTTGGTAGGATTTTTCTTTNTTATTAATTTCAATCATAAGTTTTTCATAAGGAATTTCGATATATAATAATGACCTTGAACTCATATTTTTTTTTATATCAATGAGAGTCTCAGATGGATANGAAACGTGTTCAAGAACATTACTACAAATTATCAAATCATATGATTTATTTTTTAGATCAGATTTTTTNACTCTAACAGCACCTTTAATAGTTTTTGAGTTACCTAAATCATAAATATGAATTNTTTTATTATTATTTTTAAANGGAGTATTCTTACCAGTATCNCCTCCCCAGTCCAAAATACTTACTGGAAATTTCAAATCTCTTTTNATAAATNCCTCTACTTTATCTAAATATGTGATNCCTTTTATAAGTTCAGTNTTTCTTTNNTTATAATTTTTTTCNTATTTTTGTCGAAGTTTAGTGTANTTACTGTCTCTATAACCAGTGTAAAGATTTGAAAGTTCTTTTTCTGAAAATCTGATATCTAGAAATATAAAATTACACTTACTACACATCAGAGTGTTACATATAGAGTAAGTCTGTCCCTTACTAATTGTTTNAAGCCCCCAACTTTTGTCTATTTTAATTTGCTTCCAATTAAAAANCCTTTCAGCNACAAAAGGCATTAAAANNGCTGGGCTGTTTTTTAATTTTCTTGAACCACAGCAAATACAAAATTCAGCAATTCTNTCTTTAGGTAAGTTTTTAAAATCTTGTTCAATTTGTTTCATTCTTAAAACCCCTCATTGAATATGATTTTTTGTCAATTGGACCTGAAATCAATCTTTTTAATTCCTGAATCTCTAATAAAGGTGTCATATCTTCTATAGGTGAAGAAACCATTGTTCCGTTATCTGATTTATATGCCGAACATTTGGGAATTAGTTTTTCATCTTTATTTACGAAAATTTCATAAATAATAAGTTCATCCTTGTTTAAAGTATTTTTTATTTTGTTAAAATCAGAATATTTTTTTATAATATATGATTTGATACCAATTGCTTTAGCAATTTTAGATATAGAAGAGGTTTCCATTCCGGAATTTTTATTAATACCTATAAACCTTCCTTCAAAATAGTTTTTTTGAGTATTTCTTATAGACACATAACCTTGATTATTTATTAGAAATACCTTTGCTTTACATTTGTTTGTTTTTAAAGTTTGTAACTCTTGAAGATTCATCATCGCACTTCCATCACCTTCATATAAAAATAAGTTTTTTTTTATTTGTGAACTAGCACCAACCAAAGCTGGGAATCCATAACCCATTGAACCCAAACCAGTTGTGAGGAATGTTTTTTGATTTCTTTTATTTTCAAAATGCGTATAAAAAACTTCAATACATAGACCAGAACTTCCTGTAACAATGGTACTATTGGGTGGAATTATTTTTGATAGTAAATTTACAGTACTATAAATGCTCATACTATTTTTTTTTCTTAATTCGCTTTTTCCATACTTTTTTTTTAGATTGTTGCAAAAATTTATCCATCTAGTATTTCTGTTTTTATATTTACGATCTCTTAACTTTACTAATAAATCTGGTAAAAAATATTTACAATCAAATTTTAGTTTTTTGAATCTTTTAGGATGCTTCATTAGCTCACCCTCATCAATATCTATACAATAGATTTCTGCATTTTTTGCAAAATTATTTGGATTGAAGGCCGTAACAATTCTATCTAATCTTGCCCCAATACTAATTAACAAATCACAATTTTGAATTGTTAAATTAGCATTTCTCTTTGCTACTACCCCAGGTCTTCCAACGTAAAGAGGATCATGAAAAGCTAGTAGGTCAATCATTGGCCAAGTAACGCATACAGGAATATTTGAATACTTAACCAATTCTATAGCTAATTTTTCTGATTTGGAACTTTTAACGCCATGTCCAATTAAAAATAATGGTTTCTTAGATTTTATAATCTTATTTATTAAATCATTTGGAATTTGTTTTTTAGCCTTGATTATTTCGTTCTTTAGGAATGGTTTATAATCAAAGGGAATTTTCACTTTTTGGGATTGAATATCTAAAGGGATATCTATCAAACATGGTCCAGGTCTTCCATTTTTTGAAAGATTTACAATTTTGCTAAGTTTTTTTAAAAAATTTTTATGATCTGTAATTGTTTCAGAATACTTGGTTATACCTTTAACCATCGAAACTATATCAACTTCTTGTGGACCCTTTTGCCTTAATTTCTTGTCAAAGTTAATATCATCGGTTTTAACTTGACCTGAAACGACTAAAAGAGGGATAGAATCAATCCATGAACCAGCTATACCTGTTATTGAGTTGGTGGCTCCAGGACCAGTTGTTACCAAAGCAACCCCTATTCCTTTATTGAGTCTCGAATAAGCTTCAGCAGCAATTACTGCAGATTGTTCATTATGAGTACAAACACATTTAATGTCTGGGTGTCTTCCTACTGCATCAACAAGGAACATATTTCCACCACCAGGAACAAGAAAGACAGTGTTTGTTCCAATTTTTGAGAGATAGTCAAAAAGAAGATAAGAAAGTGTGTCTTCTTTTGGTTTTGAATTTATTCCCCTAAATTTTGAATTTTTTTCATCTAAATTATTTATTAGGGATTCAAGATTATAATTAATTTTATCCATTTAATTTGTTTAAAAAGTGTTTATTTGGTGCAATTATAATGCCATACTATTATGTGTGAAGCCCAAGAAACGTAGTATTTTTAATATTGGTGAAGAGGATTTGGAATTTATTCTCGGAGAGTTAAAAACGTCAATTGTAAAACTTAGAAATTCTAAAATCTTTATAACTGGTGGAACGGGATTTTTTGGAAAATCTATATTAAGCGGATTATTACATCTTAATTTATCATTAAATTTAAATATTAAAATTTTTGTTTTATCAAGAAATCCAAAAAAATTTAAAAAAAAGTTTCCTGAGGTAAATAAATATAAAGATCTATTTTTTATAGAAGGTAATGTTACTAACTTTTCAACAATTCAAAATGGTTTTACTCATATTATTCATGGTGCTACTGAAGCATCAATTGAAGCACATCAAAAGATCTCTGATTTATCTGAAGTTATTATCGATGGAACTAGAAATATATTAAATTTTGCTAATGAAAAAAAAATCAGTAATATCCTTTATATTTCTTCAGGATCAGTTTATGGAAAACAGTCCACAAAAAACTTTATAAAGGTTAAAGAAAACTCCGGATTTTATTTAAATTCTTCAAATTTTACTGATACAAGCGGAATATTGAAAAAGTCTGCTGAATTACTTTGTAATTATTGGGCATCTGAAGCACCAGAAAAAACAATTAAAATTGCTAGATGCTTTTCATTTATAGGCCCATGGCTTCCTATTGATAGCCATTTTGCTGTAGGAAATTTTATAAAATCTGCAACAACAAATTCTGATATAATTATTCATAGTGATGGATCCTCGTTGAGAAGTTATTTATATACATCAGATCTTGTTATTTGGTTATTTAAAATTTTATTATTTGAAAAAAAGTTTCTTACTATAAATGTCGGCTCAGATGAGACATATTCTTTGTATGATATAGCTTATTTACTAAAAAAACTTACAGGTAAAAATATTAAGATTTTGACTGAAAATAAACCAGAGCTCTTGTCAACTGCTTACGTTCCAAATATTAATTTAGCAAAAAAGAATGATTTAAAAGTTTATACTTCTTTTAAAGATTCATTAATGAAAACGTTCAAGTTTTACAAAAATTTAAGGTAAAATAAGTCAAAGTTTGCTGTAATTATTATTTATTTTATCTGTATAATAATTTATTTGATCATTTATGATTTGCGAAGGTAATTGACCATTCTTCTTAAGATTAAACCATTGTGATGTTAAATGTATTGCATCATTAATCTCTAATTTTGGTACCCAATTAAGTTTTTTAATTGATTTAGAAATATCTAAATTCAAGATATTTGCTTCGTGGACTTTCATAGTATTAGATGTATCAATAACTTCAAAATTATATTTTTTTTGAAATTCTTTTAGTATCCATTCAACTTTTTTGCAGTCCTTAAAGTTGGGCCCAAAATTCCATGCTTCAGAAAATTTTTGGCAATTATGGTACAAAGACTCTGCCAAAATTATGTATCCATTTAATGCATCTAAAACATGTTGCCATGGTCTAGTTGATTTTATATTTCTCACCTTTAAGGCTTTGTTTTCTTCTATCGATTTAAATATATCAGGCACCAATCTATTTTCTGCGTAGTCTCCTCCACCTATTACATTTCCAGCCCTAGCTGTAGCTATTCCTATTCTTAGATTATTGTTATTAAAAAAAGAAGATCTATAAGAATTTGTTATTATTTCGCAACAAGCTTTGCTACTACTGTAAGGATCAAAGCCACCAAGTGAATCATCTTCTTTATAACCTTTTTTAGATTCTTTATTTTTATAAACTTTATCAGTTGTTACCACTACAATAGATTTTACGGTTTTGGAATGTCTTAATGATTCCAATAAATTTATTGTACCTGAAATATTAGTTGAAAACGTCTCTTGTGGACATTTATAAGATTTTTTTACCAATGGTTGAGCAGCAAGATGAAAAACAACTTCTGGGGAAAATTGACTAATTTTTTGAGATAATACTTTATAATTTAAAATATTGTTTAAATTTGAATCAATACCTTTTGAAACTTCAGCTTCGTAATAAAGAGATTTTTTTGATTCCGGTTTTAAGGCATAGCCACAAATTTCTGCTCCAAGGCTTTTTAACCATAAAGTTAACCATCCGCCTTTAAATCCAGTATGTCCTGTTATAAAAACCTTTCTATTATTCCAAAAGGAATTTTTCATGACCACGTTTTCCAGGGCGGAGCCCCACTATTCCATAGCTCTTCTAGTTTTATTTTATCTCTAAGTGTATCCATTGGTTGCCAAAAACCTTTGTGGAAGTATACTGAAAATTGTCCTTCAGACGCTAAACTTTCCATAGGTTTTTCTTCCCATGCACAATTATCACCATCAATCCTATTAATAACTTCTTTGGACAAAACAAAAAACCCTGCATTAATCCATTCTGCAGGTTTTTCTTTAAAACTCTTTATTTTATCTTTCTCAAGCGATAGTGAACCAAACCTTCCTTGTGGTTTAGTTGCTGTAACCGTTGCCAATTTTCCGTTCTTGCGATGTTCATTAATTGCTTTTGAAATATCTATATCCCCTATACCATCCCCATATGTAAAACAAAAATCACTTTCATTATCTAAATATCTTGAAATTCTTTTCAATCTACCACCAGTAAGAGTGTTCTCACCAGTATCAACTAAGGTTACATTCCAATCCTCAGCATAATTATCATGAAACCATGTCTGATTGTTTTTTGTATTAATTGTAATATCCGTTAAATGAAGTGAATAATTATAAAAATATTCTTTTATTAAATATCCTTTATAACCGCAGCAGATAATGAAATCATTAATTCCATGCTGAGAATATTGTTTCATTATATGCCAAATGATTGGTTTCCCACCAATTTCAATCATTGGTTTTGGTCTTAAATGAGTTTCTTCAGAAATTCTGGTTCCAAAGCCACCTGCTAAAATTACTGCTTTCATTTATAAGCTCCTAATTTTGAACTATAAACATTAAAGAAAATTTGATTGTCATAACTGTCTCGTAATATCTGAGATTATTGAGCAAAATTTATGCCACTGTTAGCAGAATACTGCTTAGTTTTACATATTCTAAGATTTTTACTATTATTGGAATTTGAAAAAATTACATACGGTTTCTATTGATTTTAAAATTGATGATTTCTTTCATTTTAGTTGGCACAATACTTGAAGAAGTATCGAAATTAAATGAGTAATTTTAAAGTAAATAACTATTCTGATATTCTAAGTTCTCAAGCATATCATCGTTATTCTCAAGGTGATTTAATCGAGGGAATAAACTTATTTAGTAATATTATTGGTAATAATCCCCATGACTCAAATATTTGGGTAGAGTTAGGTTTTGCACATTTGAAAAATCTAGATTTTGAAATGGCAAAAATGTGTTTTGAAACTGCAAATAAAATAAATCCAACAAATCCAAGTACTATATGTGCACTAGGTCTATATTACTATGAATCAGAAAAATATGATGTTGCTGAACATTTTTATAATAAAACTCTTAAAATTGATAAGAATTCAGAATGGGCAAAATTAAATCTGTCTCTTTTAGAACAAACATCAGGAGACTATTCGAAAGGTTTATTATTGTATGAAGAAAGAGATAAAAAAAGGTGCCTGTTATTACATAAGAACTTTGAAGAAGGACACTTAACTGAATTAAAAGACTTGAAAACAATAAACGGAGAAAAGAGTATTCTAGTAATTGGTGAACAGGGTTTCGGAGACCAACTTATGATTTGCCTTTATCTTAAGAAATTAAATTTGTTAGGTATGAACATTACATACTTAGTAAATGAAAAGTTATATAACCTGCTCAAATCCGTAAAAGAACTGCAAAAAATTAAAATTAGTAAAAAATTATCAAAAGACGAACTTAAATCTTTTGATTATAAAATCTATAGTATGAGTTTACCATTTTTATTTTATAAATCGAAACTAGTAAGAGAGCAATTGAAAATAGACGTTTCAACTTTACCAAGAAGTTTCAATGATTATCCAAGAAAAGTAAAGAAATTATTATCTCAAAAAAAACTTCGTGTTGGCATAGCCTGGAGTGGAAGAAGCAGTCAAACAAGAAATTCATTTAGATCAGTTAAATTAGAATTTTTTAATAAAATACTTGAAAATAAAAATATTAATTTTTTTGTAATGCAAAAGGTTTCATCCTTACAGGATATTAATATTATAAATAATAGAGAAAATTTTTTTAACTTTAACCCTTACCTTAATGATTTCACTGATACTGCATTTCTTCTTTCAAAAATGGACTTGGTTATTTCAACTTGCACATCTCTTGTGCATTTAGCAGGTTTATTAGACAAGAAAACTTATTTATTACTCTCTAAAGTTCATGATCCAAGATGGAATGAAAGTAAAAATGGAGTAATTTATAAAAGTGTTAATAAATTTAAACAAAAAAATCTAAATAACTGGTTTCACCCGTTAGAAGAGATTAAAAACAATTTAGAAAAATATTTAAAATAATTCTTCTATCAGATCATGGTATTTATTTGATTAGAATATGAAAATTCACTTAAGTATTTAATGGCATATTATTTGCTCTAAACTGGTTATGGATCAAAATAATTTTTTTAAAGAGAATAATTCAATCGAATCTATTGATCAACTCATTCTTGAGTTGAAGAAAAATAATGATCAGTCAGCTTTACATAGTCAACTGCTAACCATAATAAAAGATCTAATTGTCAAACAGGGGTATAATATTCGAAAAAAGGGTTGCATTAACCCTTTTAATAAATACGGAAGGAAATGTTTTTCTCAAACTGATGAAGATGGATTAACTTATGAAATTATTAGAAGACTTAAAATAAAAAAAGGTGCTTATGCTGAATTTGGTGTTGGAGATGGATTAGAAAATAATACTTTGTTATTAGCTTCCTTAGGTTGGAGAGGTTTTTGGGCTGGCGGAGAAGATTTGATTTTTAAATATAAAAATACTAAGAATTTTAATTATACAAAGAACTGGATAACAACTGATAATATTTTAGAAATTACAGAAACAAATATGAATAAAATGAAAATCAAGGAGCTTGATGTTATTTCACTAGATTTAGACGGAAATGATTTTCATTTTTGTAAAAAATTATTAAGTAGTAAATTGCATCCTAAACTTTTTATTGTTGAGTATAATCCTAAATTTTTCCCTCCTATTGAATTTGTAATGAAATACAACAGATTTCATAATTGGATATTAGATGATAACTATGGTGCCTCTTTAGAGAGTTTTAATCAGCTTTTTGAAGGTTATGAATACAAACTTATTTGTTGTAATGCACACACTGGATCAAACGCTTTTTTTGTAAAAAGAAAATACATGAATCTATTTAATGATGTGCCAAAGGATATAAATAACATTTTCATGGAACCTAATTTTGATTTGGCATGTAAATATGCTCACTTTAATTCCAGTGATGTAATTGAAAATATAATTTATAGAAATAATTGATTCTAAAATAAAAAATCAAAATAATAGACAAAACAATGATGTGAAATCATCATCATCGTTAGATTTTATAAGAATTTGTTCAGCTTTTCCAAGCTTTTCTTTTGCACCAAAATATCTTGATACCAGGGAAATTACTTCAATAAAATCATTTAAAGATAGATTTTTTTTGAACATAGATCCAAAGATCAGAATTATCCTGGAAACAATTGCAGTAAATAGGATAACATAAAAGGCATCTTTAGAATTTGTATTACTATTTGTAAGTAATGATACTTTTCCAAAAAGTTCATGTATGAAAAATTTTTTGTATATATTTTTATTATTATACAAAAATTGCTTAAATACTGTATCTCTCTTTTCTGAAAAAAGTTTTACTATGTTTTCTTGACTTAAATTCATAAAACTGGACATGTATAACTTTTTTATAACATGTGAAAGTTTGCCATTCATTTTTGATTTTAAAAAGCTTTCAAAAAAACCCTTTGCGAAATTTACTTGAAAAAAAGTATTTTCTATTCTTTCAAAGTTATAATTCATAAAAAAGTCCTTAATGTAATGGAAGATTTTTTCAACTTTTTCTGAATCTACATTAGCTTTCTCCACTTCAGATATTATTTGATTTGTAATTGATAAACAAACCTCCAAAGAAATGCTTTTGTCATTATAGGTTTGTAAAAGAAGTTTAAATATTTTCTCACCATTAATTGCATAATTATCATCTCTGTATTCATCTGGGATAATATTTAGATTTTGAGGGCTTTGTATTTTGTTTTCTTGGTTAACTATTTTTAAAGAATTATTGTCAGAAAATAGTAATCTTGAGATTTCAGGACAACTTATCATTCCTGATGAGATTTCTGTTGATCCGAAATTCACCTTGCGTCTAGGAAAACTAGAACAAGTTTGTGATAAAAGACTTTTAGAATATTTTTTCTGTATATTACATAAATTATCCTTACATAAAAAACTACATCTACCATGTTTATCTAATTTAATCTTGGCAAATTTATCAAATGTAGGATTTGAATTTTTTAATAAATTATTCGTAATTTTTGAATCTTTTTGCTCTAAATATTTTACGAATGTATTCATATCGAGATCTATTGTCCATCCTATGCAACAAGAATTAGAACATTTTGATCCTATACATTCAAACTTATCAAAATATGATGTTTTTAACACCCAAGATCTGAGCAAAATCCATACCAGTTAAAAAAAAAAAGTAGCAGTCTATTTTTAAAATAAATTTACCAATTATTCTCTATAATATACTTTTAAATTTTAATTCAACTGACTTACTTGAAATTATAAATGCCCAAAATGAATTCATTTTTTCTGTATTACAATTCAAGTCTAAAAGAACTGATTTTAAAATATTATGAGTAACACCCTTCTGAGTATACCATCCGTTTATTCTTATCTTTTTATTAGTATAATAAGGAATAGTAATATTATTAAAATGTGACCAGAATGTATTTTTACTACCAATAGGAACTATAGAAATATTTAATGGAAAATCTTTAGTTAATTTTTCGCTAAACAAAGAAAGATTCTTTTTTGAATATTGTCTCCAACCATGCCATAAATACAACCATAGACTATAAGCTGCTGGCACCATGTGAATTTGAAGAAATGGCTTTTTATTTTTAATAAGGGTTCTAGTGACCTCTTTAATTGCATCAAAATCTAATTCAATATGTTCTAACGCAGACTGGCTCATAATAAAATTATTATCTTTTTTTATAAACTTATAGGTGTTTTCTGCCTTTGACTTTATGTGCCCAAAATATGATGGAAATTTTTTATCTTTATAAATATCTAATCCAGTATATGAACCAAAGGATTTATCTGCTAATGTCTTAATAAATTTACCATAATCACCATTACCACAACCTAAATCAATAATATTCAACTTCGCACCAAGTTGCTTTGACAACACTTTATAATCTATAGTATTCCAGAATGCATCACATAATAGTCTTGAAGGACTTAGTTTATTGATCTTCAGATTTTTTATTGATAATTTTGGATTTAAAATATCTAAGTGAAAATGTGACCCTTTATTATGATCAATTATACATTGAATGAAATACAATAGACGTTTGATAGTTGATAATTTATTATCACCATTAATCATTTCAAATTCGACTATTCAAACTCAATAGTTCCTGGAGGCTTGGAAGTATAGTCATAACAAACTCTATTAATTCCAGGAACTTTATTAACAATCTCATTTGCGCATTTTTCAATAAATTTACATTTAAACTTATATGCCTCTGCAGTCATTCCGTCGACAGATGTTACTGCCCTTAAAACACAAATTTTTTCATAGGTTCTTTTATCACCCATTACCCCCACTGTCCTAAGAGGTAACAGCACACAGAATGCCTGCCATATATCATCATAAATACCCTCGTCTTTTATTAATTTAATGAAAATATCGTCAGCCTTTCTTAGTATTGATATGTCCTTTTCATTTACCTCACCTATCAACCTTATTGCCAAACCAGGACCAGGAAAAGGGTGCCTATTTGTAAAAATTTTTGGAATATTTAATTCTCTTCCTAAATCTCTAACTTCATCCTTAAATAATTCATTTAGGGGTTCCAATAACTTTAGTTTCATTTTTTTTGGCAAGCCACCAACATTATGATGAGATTTAATTGTTACTGTTGTTTTTCCAATCTTTGAAGAGGATTCTATTACATCAGGATATAAGGTTCCCTGAGCTAGATATTTTATATTTTTTTGTTTTAATGCATAATCTTCAAATATTCTAATAAATTCTTTGCCAATTATTTTTCGTTTCTTTTCTGGATCGCTTATACCTTTTAATTTAATAAAAAAAGATTTTTTAGCACTTATTACTTTTAGTTTAATTTTAAAGTTTTTTTTAAATAAAAAGTTTATTTGTTGCCTTTCTCCTTTTCTCATAAAACCTGTGTCGACAAAAACACATATCAGATTTTTGGGAACGGCTTCATGAATAAGTTTGGCAGTAACAGTGGAGTCAACACCACCTGATAATCCGCAAATTATCTTATTTGTCCCGACTTGATCTTTAATTTTTTCTAAAACTTCTTTTTTAAATAATTTCATGTTCCACTCAAACTTACATTGACAAATATCCCTAACAAAATTTTTTATAATTTTTTTTCCACCAATACTGTGAACTACTTCAGGGTGAAATTGTACTCCAAAAATTTTTTTATTTAGATTTTGTATTACAGCAAATTCACAGTTTTGACTGGAAGCAATTTGTTCAAAATCTTTTGGCAAACTTGAAATTTTATCTGAATGACTCATCCAAATTTGTTGTTTTTTATTAATTTCAATTACGTTATTGAAAAGAGGTGATTTTCTTTTAATTAGTAATTCTCTTTTTCCAAATTCCCTATCAGTTGAAGGAGCCACATTTCCTCCAAAATTTTTTGCAATTAATTGTAATCCATAACAAATACCTAAAATCGGAATACCAAGGTTATAGATAAAAGAATTAATTTTTGGAGCGTTTTTTTCTTTGACTGATTTTGGTCCTCCTGAAAAAATTATTCCTTTGACAAAACTGTAATCCAATTTGTTTTTTTTTATTTCTGTAAAAGGAATAACTTGACTAAAGACACCTATTTCTCTTATTCTTCTTGCGATTAATTTTGTAACCTGTGATCCAAAATCAACTATTAAAATTGACTCTTTCATTTATTTTGTTGATAGTTTGGCGACTCTCTGGTGATTGAAATACTATGGACATGACTTTCATTCAAACCAGCTGAAGTAATTTTTATAACTTCTACATTTTTTTTAAAGTCGTTCAAATTTTTATTACCTGTATATCCGAGAGAGGCTTTAAGACCTCCAATTAATTGTTCAATGATCTTTACTACAGGCCCTCTGTAAGGCACCCTACCCTCGACTCCTTCAGGAACAAACTTATCATTATTCATAACTTCTTCTTGAAAGTATCTATCTGCTGAGCCTTTGCCCATGGCGGCGATTGAACCCATACCTCTGTAAGACTTATATGTTCTTCCATTAGATAGAAAAATCTCCCCTGGAGACTCATCAGTTCCAGCAAAAAGTGACCCAATCATCACTACGTCAGCTCCAAAAGCTATAGCTTTTGCAATATCTCCAGAATACTTTATTCCTCCATCTGAAATAATAGGGATTTTACTTTTTTTTGCAACTTTGTAAGTTTCTGATATTGCATGTATTTGAGGAACACCTACTCCTGCTACAACTCTGGTTGTGCATATTGAACCTGGACCAATGCCAACTTTTAAGGCATCTGCACCATATTTAATAAGGTCTTTAGCCGCTCCAGAAGTAGCGATATTACCAACAATCACTTGAAGATGTGGATACAGTTTTTTTGTTTGCTTTAAGGTCTCAATGACATTTTTGGAATGACCATGAGCTGTATCAATAACTATAACATCAACTCCAGATTTTTCTAAAAGTTTTATCCTTCCTATTCCTTGTTCTTTTCCGACGCCTACTGCAGCACCTACTAAAAGCCTTCCAAATTTGTCTTTAGAGGCAAACGGAAATTTTTCTGCTTTTTCAATATCTTTTACAGTTATCAAGCCAACACATTTAAATTTTGAATCAACAACCAGTAATTTTTCAATTCTATGTTCATGTAAGAGTTTTTGTGCATGCTCCATCGATATATTTTCTTTAACTGTAATTAAATTATCTTTAGTCATTAGTGTGCTTACTTTTTGATCCAGGTTTTTGGCGAATCTGATGTCTCTATTTGTAAGTATTCCAACTAATTTTTTTGTTTCAGGCTCAACAACGGGGATCCCAGAAATATTATATTTCTTTTTCAATTCTAAGGCATAATTTAATGAGCATTCTGGATTTATTGTTACAGGGTTTACAACCATGCCTGATTCAAATCTTTTTACTTTATTTACTTCGTTAGCCTGTTCGTGTGATTCCATATTTTTATGGATTATACCCAGACCACCCATCTGTGCAATTTTAATAGCTAAATTCGATTCGGTAACAGTGTCCATTGCAGCTGAAATTAAAGGAATATTGAGGCTTATTGATTTCGTAATTTTAGTCGAAACGCTTGTTTCAGACGGTTTAACTGATGATTTGGAGGGAACAATAAGGACATCATCAAATGTTAAAGCTTCGATTAAAATCTTCATAAAATAATTTAAACGAATATTTAAATATTTAAAACAAAATAATTAATTTTTTTTTGCAATTAAATATGTTTCTGGCGAAGTATTTCTAGAGGATTTTGGCTTAAAATATTTGATATTATTCAAATCTTTTTTCATAAGGTTAATAAGTTCGCCTTGTGCTCCTCCTTGAAATATCTTTGAAATTAGAAAACCATCAGATTTTAAAATAATTTTTGCTAAGTCTAAAACCCTCTCAACTAAAGAAACAATTCTGAGATGATCGACGCTTTTATTTCCAGAAGAATTAGGAGACATATCACT
This sequence comes from Pelagibacteraceae bacterium TMED65, assembly GCA_002167215.1. The sequence continues at coordinate 18,707 of NHDS01000011.1, read as the reverse complement.
CATAAGTAAGTTAAACTTTTTATCAAATTTTTGTAAAAGAAAGTCATTTATTCTCGGATCAAATATATCTCTTTGTATAAACTCTATACCATCAATTTTTTCAATATTTAGTTTATCTATTCCAACAATAAGACTTTTATCAGGCATCCTTTGTTTTGCAATTTGCAACCACCCTCCAGGAGCACATCCAAGATCTAAAACAGAATTACATTTTTTAAATACACTAAATTTTTTTTCAATTTCTAATAACTTATAAGAAGATCTTGATCTGTATCCTTCTGATTTTGATTTTATTACATACTCGTCATTTATGTGACGTTCCATCCATTTTGTACTGTTACTCGTTTTTTGTTTTTTTTTTAATCTTTCTCTCTTCATTCAAATCACATAAATCCTCTCATGATCCCGTCTCTTAAACCCTTCTGTGTAACTATTACTTTTTTTAGTGGAATTGCTTCAAGCATAATTTTTAAAATTTCAATTCCATTGAGAAGTAATAAATATTTTGAACCAACACATGGCATTCTTCTGAGATTTTCATTAGATTCAGAATTAATAAATTCTATAAGTTTCAATAATTGAGATTTATCTAATTCATAACTTTCAATTTTTTTTGAATCAAAAGATTTTAGATTAAGATAAATTGCACATAAAGTTGTTATTGTACTACAAGAACCAATGGCAATAATATTTTCGTTCAATTCCTTTTTCATTTCATTTTTAATGTTCGTAAAATGTCCTTTCAATTCATTAAAAACATATTTATTACCAAATAATTGATTTTTCTCTGATAAATTTATAACACCGTATGAAATAGATTTTGTTTTAAACAATTTTTTTTTTTCATTAAAAAAAGTAAATTCTGTACTTCCACCGCCTATATCAAATAAAATCCCTATTTTATCAATTTTTTTGATATATTCAGTGCAACTCTTAAATGAGAGTTTAGCTTCTTCATAAGATGAAATTATCTCTATTTTTAATCCAGTTTTTTTTCTGACAGTGTCTACTAAAAAATAAGGATTTATTACTTGTCTGCATGCCTCTGTAGCAATACATCTGTAATCATCGACTTTATAGTCAAAGAGTTTTTTTGAAAAATTTGTTAAACATTTTATTGTTTTTTTAGTATTTTGATCATTAAATTCATTATTAAATGTCAAATTCTTGATAAGGTTTGTACCGTTAGAGAAGTTATGGAGAATCTTATAACCATTACTATTTTTTTTTACAATGGTTAACCTACAATTGTAGCTACCTATATCTATTGCTGCAAATACTGATTTTTTCAATTTTAAAATTTATTTATTATACTTTATTTTATTAATAATTAACTATTTAATCAAATTTGGAATTATATTTCACAAAAACAAAATATGAAGGTTACATTATTAATAGTATTATTTTCCTTGGCTACAGTATTCCTTTATTTTAAAAAGGATGAAGAGATAGCCCCAAAAGATGTTACTGAATACAAAAAAAAAGTAGAAGTTAAAGATTTTTTTCAAGAGAAATTTTCTAAAAAGATTAAACTTCGAGGTTTTACTGAAGCTTCGAGAATTGTAATTTTAAAAGCACAAGTAAATGGAAAAGTAAGTTCAAAACAGTTTGACAAAGGTTTGTTTTATAAAGCTGGAAGCGTTTTACTTCTAATAGACCCAGAAGATAAAGTTGCTAAAGTTAAAGAAATGGAAGCGTTACTTAATCAGAGAAAAAAAGAATTTGAGGTTGCTGAGAGTTTACATAAAAAAGGTTTTAGATCTGATGTTAAATTAAGTCAATCTAGAACAAATTTTGAGAATGCTTTGGCTTTATATGAAAAAAGTCAGGTAGAATTAAATAATACAAAAGTGTCTATACCATTTGATAGTAATGTTGAAGATAGTTATGTTGAATTGGGTGATTATGTAAAAAAAGGTGATTCAATTGCAAAGATTGTAGATCTTGATCCCATTCTTATTGAAGCAACAGCTAATGAAAAAGAGATTAATAATATTAAAATCAACCAAAATGCAAAAGTAATAGTGGGAAATAATCCAGTAACTGGAATTGTAAGTTATATTTCTAAAACCTCTGATCCTACAACTAGAAACTTTAAAATCCAAGTAAAAGTAAAAAACAAAAAAAATAAGATTATTAGCGGACTATCGAGCGAAATAGTTATTGATGGTCCTGCAAAAAATGCTTATTTTATTCCTTCCTCACTTGTAACACTTAATAATAAAGGACAAGTTGGAATAAAAATTATAACTAACGAAAGAGTAAGATTCATCCCTGTAGAAATATTAAGCGATACAGGAGATGGATTTTGGATAGGTTCTCAAGAAATTAATAGTAGAAATAAAGTTTCAATTATTACTCAGGGACAAGACTTTACAGTTGATGGTGAACAGGTAAATACAATAATTAAAAATGATTGAAAAATTACTTAATCAAAGAAAACTTATTCTGACTTTTTTATTTTTCTTTATTTTCTTTGGGTTGTATAAATATATTACCTTACCCAAAGAGTCTGATCCAGATATTAGTTTACCAGTAATCTATACAACAATAACACATAAAGGGATTTCTCCAACTGATGCTGAAAGACTTTTAATAAAGCCATTTGAAAAGGAACTAAAAAATATTGAAGGTGTAAAAAAAATATCCTCTAATTCATATCTTGGTGGAGGAAATATTATTTTAGAATTTGACGCTGGTTTTGATTCAAATAAGGCATTATCTGAAACCCGAGTAAAAATAGATATAACAAAGAGCAAACTTCCAGAAGAAACTGAAGAGCCAAGGGCTACTGAAATAAATTTATCTAGATTTCCAGTTCTTGCCGTAGCAATCTCAGGTAATGTAGATGATAGAATAATTCAAAAATATGCTAAATTTTTAAAAAGAAAAATAGAATCTTTTTCTGAAGTCTTGGAAGTGTCCACGTTAGGAGAAAGTGATAGACAAATCAACATAATAGTAAATCCTAAAATCGTCGAGAATTATGGACTTACACACAAAGATGTTTTGTCCTCAATAGCAAATAGTAACCTCATGATTCCTGCTGGAACATTAAGTAATGAAAAAGGTAGTTTCAATATTAAAATTCCTAGTCTTATTGAGAATCGAGAAGATCTGTTGAATATACCAATTAAATCAACGAACAACTCAGTTGTAACATTAAAAGATGTAGCTGAAGTAAGAGATTCGTTTAAAGATAAAATTGGGTATGCAAGAAATAATGGTGAAAATGCAATTATACTTGAGATTTCAAAAAGGACAGGTGAAAATATTATAAAAACGATAAATAAAATTAAAAATTCGTTAAAAAATACTCGTGAAACCGTTCCTAATTTTTTAAAAATTGGAATTTTTCAAGATGAATCAGAAAAAATAAAAAACCAAATTAAGGATTTAGAAAACAATGTAATTCTTGCAACTTTAATTGTTTTAATAATAATAATTCTTTTTATGGGATGGAAATCAGCTTTACTAGTAAGCATTTCAATACCTTCATCATTTCTGTTATCAATGATAATTCTCTCATTCTTCAATGTAACAATAAATGTTGTAGTGTTGTTTGCGCTTATTTTATCAGTTGGCATTTTAATTGATGGCGCAATAATTGTTGTTGAATATGCTAACAGAAGGTCAAATGAGGGAATTGAAAAACAAAAAGTTTTTATAATGTCAGCAAAAAAAATGTTTCTTCCGGTACTTGCATCTACTTTAACAACACTGGCTGCTTTTTTTCCCCTAATATTTTGGCCTGGAGTGGCTGGAGAATTTATGTTCTTTTTACCAGTAACACTTTTAGCCGTTTTATCATCCTCACTACTAATGGCACTTGTTTTTATTCCTACAATTGGTGGTATTTTTGGTTATGACAAAGCAATATCAGAACAAAGTATGAAAAATCTAAATCTTTTAGAAAAGGGTGATCTTAAAAAAATTAGTGGTATGCAAGCAAAATATATTAAAATAATAGAATATTCTTTAGATAACCCTAAAAAACTAATATCTCTTACTCTCATTTTCCTTTTATTTGTTCAGCTTCTTTATGTGAGATTTGGGAAAGGAGTAGAATACTTTCCACCAATAGAACCTGACTATGCTGAAATTGTTATTCATGCACGAGGAAACTTTTCACCAAACGAAAAAGACAAAATTGTTAAGAAAATCGAAAATGAAATTTTAGACAATGAATATATAAGAAATATTTATTCAAGAAGTGGTTTTGTAAAAGGACAAAAAAAAAATGAATCAGATGACGTAATAGGTAGTATAAAAATTGAATTGATCAACTGGAAAAAAAGACCTCAGGCTAAAAGAATACTTAATGATCTAAAGAATAAGACAAATAAATTTCCTGGAATTTATTTAGAATTTATAGAAAAAAAGGACGGGCCACCAAAAGACAAGGATGTTGAAATTTACATTGTCAATAATGACCTTCCGAAATTAATTCAAGACACCACTACTTTATATAATTTTCTGAAGAATAGATCGTGGTTAAAAAATATTGACACCGACATTGACAACCCAGGAATTGAATGGGAGCTTCTAATCGATAGAGAGCAAGCAGGCAAACATGGTGTAGAAATTCAAACCGTTGGTAATGCCATTCAAATGTTAACACATGGTCTTAAGGTTACAGAATTTATGCCCTCTGATAGTGATGACGAAATTGATATTGTAGTAAAATATGCCAAAAAATTTAGAACACTTGATGAGTTAGACGATATTCTGGTTGAGGGGAAAATGGGACCAGTTGCTTTAAGTCTTTTTGTTAACAGAGTTCCAAAAAAAAAAATTGGAAAGATAACTAGATATCAAACAATTAATTCAAAGACGATTAAATTTGATGTTAAAGAGGGTGTAGTTAGTAATAACAAAGTAAAAGAAATCAATAATTGGCTAAATAATTCAGAGAATTCTTTTAACTCAAAGATAATTTTCACTGGTCAAGAGGAAGATCAAAACGAAGCAAAAGCTTTTTTAATGAAAGCCTTTTTTATATCCCTTTTCTTAATCACAATTATCTTAATAGCAACTTTTAATAGTTTTTATTATTGTTTTATAATTTTAAGTGCAGTTATTTTCTCAACTATAGGTGTCATGATAGGCCTTCTAATATCAGACAAGCCCTTTGGTATAATTATGAGCGGTATTGGAATTATTGCATTAGCTGGTATTGTTGTAAACAACAACATTGTTCTACTTGATACTTATAAGAACTTAAGAAAAAGAGGTGAGAATATCAAAGAGGCAATAATTCGAACGGGAGTTCAAAGATTAAGACCAGTACTTTTGACAACATTAACTACATTCTTTGGACTTATACCGATGGCAATGGGTCTTAATATAAATTTCTTAGATGCACAAATTAATTTTGGAAGCCCAAGCTCCCAATGGTGGATACAATTATCTAATGCGATGGTTTTTGGTGTGATGGTTTCATTTATTTTAACACTAGTTATTACCCCTTGTCTGATTTATATTGGGGAAAAGTCAAAATTTCTTAATTCTTTTTAAAATCATAAATCGCAAAAGGAATACTCATAAAGTAAACAATTATCAATATTATCATAGCCAACCAAAAGTCAGTGATAAGAAGAGACAAAAAACTTGCCAGTAAAATGATTAAGAACGAAATTTTTTTTTTCTCAAACTTTATTCCTTTCAAGGAATATGTGGGAATATTTGTTATCATGAGGATTGCAGGGACAAACAAATAAAATTTAATAAGATTTTCATTAATTGTCGGATTGAACCTAAAAAAAAACATCATCGGTAATAATGTAAGGCCAGCAGCTGCCGGAGTAGAAATACCTGAAAAAAACTTAATTTTCTTAGAATCATTTTTATTTTCAAAGTTTGAAAGATTAAACTTTGCAAGTCTTGAAGATGAACATATTGCATAAAATATAACAACAGCCCAACTACTCTCATAAAACAATGATTTTGACCATAAATATACAACAATAGCAGGAGCAATACCAAAACTTATAAAATCTGACAAAGAATCCAACTCAACACCAAAATCAGAATTTGTTTTAAGAAGTCTTGCAAGTTTGCCGTCTATGTTATCTAGAAAAGAAGCAAATACAATTAAGGATACGGCCATTTCAAATTTTTGATCAACTGCAAACTTTATAGCAGATAATCCAAATGTTAATGAAATAAAAGTGAACAAATTAGGAATTAAACTTCTAAGAGATAATTTTTTCATTACCTTTACTAATTTTTTGAAGATTTATTATCGAAATTTTGCGTCTGAGCAACAATTGTTTCACCTGATATCATTGTCTGATTTTCTAACACAGAAATATTAAAAGATTTAGGTAGATATAAATCCACCCTACTTCCAAATCTTATTATACCAAAACGGTCTCCTAATTTAACATTTTGATTTTCTTCAAGTTCACACTTTATTCTTCTTGCAATCAAACCAGCTATTTGAACCACATAGATGTAAACGTTTTTTTTTATTTCGATTTTAGATATCATTCTTTCGTTCAATTCACTTGATTTATCGAAAGATGCATTAAAGAAAGCTCCTGGCACATATTTTAACCAAACAATTTTTCCACTTATTGGTATTCTATTAACATGAACGTTAAAAACATTCATAAAAATTGAAATTTTATTCATTTCTTCTTTCTTGTTATCACTTAGATTTTCAGGTGATGATGTGGATGAGATTTTTATTATTTTTCCATCCGCTGGCGCAACTAGAATGTTATCAGTTTTTGGAATTGTTCTATTAGGATCTCGAAAAAAATATACACACCAAATACTTAGTATAATTCCAATCCAACCCAAAAAATCCGAAAAGAAAGAAAGGATTATAGTTCCTATAATAAAAATGACAATAAATGGGTACCCAGCACTATTAATTGGTGGTATATATTTTTTAATAGATTCTAAATCTTTTAATGATTCACTTAACCTATCAAAAAAATCGCTTTTTTTATTCATAAGAAATTTTATTGGTTAATATTGGAATATTAAAAACTTGTCCCGGAAAAATAAGATCTGGATTTTTTATTTTCTTTTTGTTATTTTTAAATATCTGAGAATAAAAGATTCCACTTCCCATTGTTTGTCTAGCTATCCGCCATAAACTATTACCCTCTTTAACAATTATTTGGTTTTTTTTAAAGTCTAGGGAATTTTTAGTTGATTCAAAATTAAATTTAGAAAGATCAAAAGATAACGAGATAACTTCATCTTGAATTTTAGTAAAGATTCGAACCTTATCTTGATGATTTCTATTTGTCTTAAAACTAATACTCCAATGACCATTTTCATTAGAAAAAAATTTTTTATTTTTTAAATTTGGACTTTCTAAATTTAATTCATGTCCTGACAACGTTCTTCCTGATAAAGATAATATTCCATTTGGTGAAATGTTCGCTAAATCCAAGGTAAGACCATCAGAAACATATTCTAGATTTAAAAAATCTATTTTTTCATTATTACTTGATAAGATTTTAACAACAATTGGGCTTACATTAGGTTTACTATCATTTAAAACTACTATTGTTTGGTCAGAAAAAAAAACATTGCCCAGTGGGTCTTTATATTTTAATTTTAACTCCAAATATTCTTCGACCAATGGCTCTTCGCTAACCCAAACCCATTCTCCATTTTCATCTGATTCCAACGTTGTAATTATTTTATTTTTATTTAACAAATCAATTGAAATATTTGGTTCAGATTTTCCGGCAATTACCGTCTCTCCAGATTGAGATACTCTAACAATATCAAAAGTTAACAAAAAGTCTTCTAGCTGTTTATCAGTTTTATTCTCTGCTATTGATTCTTTTTCAATCTTCTGCAGTTGACTATTTTCATTTACTTCATCATCTTTAATGTTTGGAAAAAAAATGTAAATTATTAACGTCAATGTTGATAAAATTGAAAGTATTTTAAATTCTTTGTTCATCTTTTATTTTTTTTTATTTTATAATATATCCAAATTTCTATTTTCCAATGCTATTTATTTTTTATTTAAATGATGTAACTGCTAAAAAAATAAATTAAAACAATAAATAAATAATATAAAAAGTTTATGCTCTCATCTAGTCCAATCCGTATTGTTATAAATCTGATAGTAATATTTAATTAGAATGTCAAAATTATTAGTCAAAAACCCTTTAGTTGATATAGATGGAGACGAAATGGCAAGAGTGCTGTGGAGTAAAATTAAAAATGAACTTATCTCACCTTTTATTGATATTAATTTGATAAGTTATGACTTGAGTCTAGAAAACAGAGATAGATGTGATGATAAGATTACTGTTGAAGCTGCCAATGCAATTAAAAAAAATAAAGTCGGAGTTAAATGTGCAACAATTACTCCTGATCATAAAAGAGTAAAAGAATATAATCTTAAGAGAAAATATCCATCACCTAATGGAACAATTAGAAACATACTAAATGGAACTATCTTTCGCGAACCAATCATTGTTGATAAAATTCCTAAAATTGTAAATCACTGGAATCAACCAGTTGTTATTGCTCGACATGCATTTGGAGACATATATAGATCAAAAGAGATTTTGACAAAAGCAAATGGTAAACTGAAACTTGTTTATGAAGAGAAAAACAAAGTCAAAGAAGAAATTGAGATACATCATTTTAATTCTGATGGTGTTGGATTAGCATACTTCAACAATTTTGATTCAATTAAAGATTTTGCTTACTCTTGTTTTAACTTTTCAATAAAAAGGAACTTTTCTCTTTTTTTATCAACAAAAAATACAATTCTTCAAAAGTATGATGAATCATTTAAAGAAATATTTGATGAATTATACCAAAAAGATTTTAAAAAAATATTTGAACAGAAAAATATTTTTTATCAACATAGATTAATTGATGATATGGTTGCTTGCTTAATGAAATGGAGTGGTGGATTTGTTTGGGCTTGTAAGAATTATGACGGAGATGTCATGTCAGATCTTGTTGCTCAAGGATTTGGCTCTCTTGGATTAATGTCTTCTGTTCTGCAAAGTCCTGATGGTCAGATTTTAAAAACTGAAGCCGCACATGGAACTGTGACAAGTCATTTTAGACAGCATCAAAAAGGAAAAGAAACATCAACTAATCCTGTTGCCTCAATTTTTGCCTGGAGCAAAGCACTCAAACATAGAGGGATATTGGACTCAAATAAAAATTTAATAAAATTCTCAGAAAATTTAGAATTATATTGCTTNGATANACTCAACAAAGGTTACATGACAAAAGATCTTGCGCTNATGTGTGGNCCAAATCAAAAATGGGTAACAACTAATGANTTTTTNAAAATTNTTATTTCAAAAATTAACAATCAATAAGATTNTTTAATTCTNTTTTTAAACNATTNANTTTTTTCGTCAGAGGTGCNCCACCTTGAGACAAATCTTTTCTTCCCCCACCTCCTTTNCCTCCAAGGTATAAAATNATTNTTTTAATAATTTTTATTGAATCAAAAACATCAAGTAAATTTTCTGATATCGAAACCACCACNGAAATATTCTTTTCGTGACATGTGGTTAAAATAATTAATCCTGATAAAAANTTCTTTTTTATTTGATCAACATTATTTCTTAAATCTTTTGGGTTGCAACTCANATCNTCATAATACAAATCATACTTATTAATTTTAATNATATTAGTACGGGAAAATTTAACAACGCTTAANNTAGATTTTCNNTTCAATTTAATAGACTCATTTTTGATACCCAAAACTTTTTCTAAAACGTTATCATCCGTTGCTTTTAATTCTTTTTTTATCTTATCCAGAATACCAATTTNTTTTTGNAAATATAACTGTGCCTCGTTACCTGTCAAAGCCTCTACTCTTCTTATACCCGAGGANACTGAAGTATCACTTAGGACTTTNAAAANTCCAATTTCCCCTGTATTACTNACATGAGTGCCCCCACAGAGTTCAATAGANNAAAGNANATTGNTATTTTTTTTAGTATTAACNATTTTAACAACTCTAACTATTTNNGGATATTTCTCTCCGAAAAGAGCAATAGCGCCTCCCTCTATNGCTTTTCTAACTGGCATTTTTTCTACTTCAACATTAATATTTGATCTAACGGTNTTGTTTACTAAAATTTCAATATTCNGTATTTGTTCATCAGAAAGTGGNTCATTTGAAGTATAGTCAAACCTTANTTTCTTATCATTAACAAGAGACCCTTTTTGNGTNACATGTTTTCCTACTATTTGTCTCAATGATTCATGTAATAGGTGAGTAGCTGAGTGGTTATTTCTTATTTTCTCACGACTAGATTTGTTGATCTCTAANTTATANNTATTATTTATTTTGAATTTTAAATTGGCNTCNNCAACGTTATGCAGNTAAANGCCCTTNCCAATTTTCTTAACATCTTTAACAATTCCCATTTTTTTNCNTGTAGAATCAAAAATAAAACCNGTATCACCTATTTGACCNCCTGCCTCAGCATAAAAAGGTGTTCTATNAAAGATTAAAATACAGTTCGTAGAATCTTGAGATTTTTTTTTAAANTTATTATTTTCTATTATAGANAGTAATTTAGATTCAGATTTATTTTTTTCATAACCGCAAAAATCGGTTAAAGAAAANTTTTTGGAGATCTCNGTATATAATTTNTCATCCACTTNATTTTGNGANNTTATCCAAGAACCCTTCTGTTGTTTTTTATGATTGTCTACAATTGCTTTATATCCTTTAATATCAAGATTAAATTTTTTTTCTTTTAAAATGGATTCTGTCATATCAATTGGAAAACCATAAGTATCATAAAGTTTAAAAGCTATTTCAGGTGGAAAAATATTNGTTTTAAGTTTTTCNATTTCACAATTCAATANTTCCAGTCCAGTTGTTANCGTTTCAGAAAACTTTTCTTCTTCATTCTTCANNTTTTTTTTNATGAAAGAAGTGGCTTTTNCAAGTTCNTAATATATATTNGAATAATCTGAAATCACNTCNTCAACTAANTTGTTCAGAATAATTAAACCTGGACTNATTTTATTAACATTTAGTAGAGCTCTTCTAATTATTCTTCTTAGTACATACCCTTTNCCTTCATTACTAGGAAGAATACCCTCTGACATCATAAAAATTATAGATTTNATATGATCAGAGATAATTCTATAAAAAATAATAANNTCTTTATTTAATTTTGTTTTTGTTTCATAAGAAATCTTATCAAATATGTANCCAAATAAATCGGTNTCATAATTGTTTATTTTATTTGACAATACAGCGCTGATTCTTTCTAGACCCATACCAGTATCNACATATTTNCCAGGTAACTTNAAAAGATTATTATTTTTCTTTTGGAANTCCATAAATACTAAATTCCATATTTCTACGAATCTGTCTCCATCTTGATCTNCCGTTCCAGGNNGTCCACCTTNAANATTATCTCCATTATCAAAAAAAATCTCNCTACATGGTCCGCANGGGCCNGANTCACCCATTGACCAAAAATTATCATTGGTNCTAATTTTGANGACTCTATCGTTTGAAAAACCAGATATTTTTTTCCATAAATCATAAGATGTTTCATCGTCTTTATAAACAGTAACAATTAGCTTATTTTTATCTAAAAGAAATTCTTTAGTNAGCAAGTCCCAGGCATACTTTATGGCTTCTTCTTTAAAATATCCACCAAAAGAAAAATTACCAAGCATTTCAAAAAAAGTATGATGTCTTGGAGTATAACCCACATTATCTAAATCATTATGTTTTCCTCCAGCTCGTACACATTTTTGAACAGTAACAATATTTTCGAATTCAGATTTTTCCTCTCCTGTAAAACATTTTTTAAATTGAACCATACCTGAATTTGTAAACAAGATACTTTGATCATCTTTTGGAATTAATGGAGAAGATGGGATTTCTTGGTGAGATCTTTTTTTAAAAAAGTCTAAAAAGGTTTTTCTTATTTCTTTGGAATTTTTCATTTAAACTATTCGATTATAATGAAAAATTTAATAATTAATCAACTTTCATTTCTTGATTACCAGGATCTTTATTTTCTTCATCAACTTCTTTATCTTTTTTGTCTTCTGTTTTGTCTAAATTATCGTCATTTTTATTTGTTTTAGATCTAATTATTTCCTCAATTTGTGAAGCAATATCAATATTTTCTTTTAAAAATACTTTGGCATTTTCCCTTCCTTGGCCAATTCTTTCACCATTATAAGAGTACCAAGCACCAGATTTTTCAACTAAACCATCTTTGGTTGCTAAATCCAGAATTTCCCCTGTTTTAGAAATTCCTTCTCCATACATAATATCAAACTCGACTGTTTTAAAAGGGGGGGCAAGTTTATTCTTCACAACTTTGACTCTTGTTTGATTCCCAATAACTTCGTCTCTATCTTTTATTGCCCCAATGCGCCTTATATCCATCCTTATTGAAGCGTAGAACTTTAAAGCATTTCCTCCAGTTGTAGTTTCAGGGTTACCAAACATTACACCAATTTTTTGTCTAATCTGATTTATAAATATTACTAAGGATTGTGATCTTGATATAGATCCGGTCAATTTTCTAAGAGCTTGACTCATCAACCTTGCATGAAGCCCCATGTGAGAATCGCCCATATCTCCTTCAATTTCCGCACGAGGAACTAATGCCGCAACAGAGTCGATAACTAACACATCAATTGCGTTTGAATTAACTAATGTGTCAGCAATTTCTAGAGCTTGTTCACCATTATCTGGTTGAGAAATCAACATTTCATCTGTATTAACACCCAATTTTTTTGCATAAATTGGGTCTAGCGCATGTTCAGCATCAACAAATGCACACGTTCCACCTTTTTTTTGGGCTTCTGCAATGACGTGAAGTGCTAGTGTTGTTTTTCCAGAACTTTCTGGTCCATATATCTCAACAATTCTACCCTTCGGAAGCCCACCTATTCCAAGTGCGACATCGAGGCTCAGGGAACCGGAGGATATTGCGTCAATCTCAACAACCTCTCTTTCCCCAAGTTTCATTACTGAACCTTTACCAAAGTTTCTCTCAATTTGACTTATTGTCGATTCTAGTGTCTTTAATTTATCCATAAATGTTCTATTAATGTTCTATATATACTATCATAACAATATCTTAATACAACAATTAATTTAATATTCAGTTTCTTTATAAATTTTTTCGGATTTCTCGTGAGATTCTTGGGCCTCAAGAGATAAAGTGGCAATGGGTCTTGCTATAAGCCTTTTCAAAGAAATTGGTTGATTAGTATCTTCGCAAAATCCATACGTACCATCTTCTATCTTTTTCAATGCTTTGTTAATTTTACTTATAAGCTTTCTTTCTCTGTCTCTAGTTCTCAATTCAAGACTCCTCTCTGATTCAATTGATGCTCTATCTGCATTATCTGGTTTATTAGAGGACTCTTCTTTTAAGTTACTAATTGTATTAGACGAACCCTTTAATAAATCATTTTTCCAATCTAAAAGAAGGCTCTTAAAATAACCTAATTGTTTTGGATTCATGAAAGCCTCTTTGTCAGAGGGTATGTAAGAACCATTAATTTTTTTTTTAGCCATATTTTAACTATATTAATTTATGCACTATAATTATATTTGAAAAAAAATGAATCAAGAGAAATTTAAAAAAATTAATAAAGCATGTTTTTTAGACCGCGACGGTGTAATTAATGAAGACATTGGATATCTCTACAAAATAGAAGATTTTAAATGGATCGATGGTGCCCAAAATGCGATAAATTATCTCAAAAAAAATGGATACTTGGTAATAGTTGTAACTAATCAATCTGGCGTAAAAAGAAAATTCTATTCAAAAAGTGATGTCAATAAACTTCACAATTGGATGAACAAACAATTAAAAGAAAATTACGATACGTTTATAGATGATTTTTTTTTTTCAACGGATTTACCAAACTCTGATATAAATTCAGATAGAAAACCCTCACCAATCATGATTAACAATGCAGTAAAAAAATATAATTTACAATTAAATCATTGTTTTTTAGTTGGAGACAAGCCAAGTGATATACAGTCAGCAAAAAATGCTGGAATTAAAGGATTTTTATTTAAAAAAGGTAATTTATTAGATAAAGTAAGAAAAATTATACTAGATCATTTTAATTAAAAAAAAAAGTTCAATATATATTTAAATAATAAAATAAAATGCTTGATATTAATAAAAATAAAAAATTTTATCCAAAAGGAAGAAAAACTGAGGATGATGCTTTAAAAGAAATTAAAGGGTTGATTCAAAATCTCCCACTTCAAAGAGATCTTTTAATAGAGTATTTGCACCTTATTCAGGATAAATTTGGAGAAATTAGAAAAAAACACCTTGCTGCATTATCTGAACTTCTCAAAATACCTTTTGCCGAATCCTATGAAGTTGCTACATTTTACGCACACTTTGACGTTATCGAAGACGATGAACCCTCAATTCAAGACATTACAATCCGAGTATGTGACAGTCTTACATGCGAGCTTTTTGGTTCAGAAAAATTAATTAAAGATCTAAGTGAAAATTTAGATAAAAAAAAAGTAAGAGTTTTGAGAGCTCCATGTATGGGTTTGTGTGATAAAGCACCAGCCTGTGAAGTTGGGCATAAGCATGTAGAAAATTCTGATCTTAAAAAAATTAAGGAAATTATTGCAAACAAAGACCTTCATCCAACTGTTATTAAAGGTAAGAGCCTTGAAAATTATATTAAAGACGGAGGATATGACATCCTAAAAAAATGCTACTCAAATAAGCTTGAGGTAGAAGATGTTATTGAAGAATTGAATAATTCAGGGTTAAAAGGTATGGGTGGAGCTGGTTTTCCGTCTGGTCAAAAATGGAAATTTGTAAGAATGGAAACTGGGCCTAGACTAATGACTATTAACGGAGACGAAGGAGAACCTGGAACATTTAAAGATAAACTTTACTTGGAACAAAACATCCATAAGTTTTTTGAAGGTATGTTAATAGCTGCATGGGCTGTTGACGCTAAAGAAATTTACATTTACATGAGAGATGAATATCCAGGCATTAGGTTAAATATGATTGAGGAATTAAAAAAACTAAAAAATCAAAAAATCATTGATTCTGAAACAAAAATTTACGTTAGAAGAGGAGCTGGAGCCTACATATGTGGAGAGGAGTCGGCAATGATTGAATCAATTGAAGGTAAAAGAGGTCTTCCCAGACATAAACCTCCGTTTGTTTCAAAGGTTGGTTTATTTGGACAACCAACACTTAATCATAACATAGAAACTGTTTTTTGGGTTCCAGACATCCTTAAAAACGGTCATGAATGGTTTAGCAATCAAGGGAAAAAAGGCCACAAAGGTCCTCACAGCTATTCAGTGTCTGGTAGAGTTAAAAACCCAGGAGTCAAATTAGCACCAGCAGGTATAACAATGGATGAGTTATTGAATGACTATTGCGGCGGAATGTTAGATGGACATAAGTTTCTTGGTTATCTTCCAGGGGGTGCATCAGGAGGCATATTACCAGCAAAAATGGCTGATATACCCTTAGATTTTGGAACTCTCGAAAAACATGGATGCTTTATTGGTTCAGGAGCCATTGTTGTTTTTTCAGATAAAGATGATGTAAAAAAGATTGCTCTAAATTTACTAAAATTTTTTAACGATGAAAGTTGTGGACAATGTACTCCTTGTAGAGTTGGAACTGAAAAAGCAGTTAAGTTGATGGAGAAAAATAACTGGGATGAGAAATTACTCAAAGAGCTTGTGATAACGATGTCAGATGCCTCAATTTGCGGTTTAGGGCAAGCAGCAGGAAATCCGATTACTTGCACTTTAAATTTCTTTAAAGATCGTATATAAATATACAATAGTTATGAAAATTATACACAAAAACCAATGGTAGAATTTTTTTTANATAANAAGAAGGTTNAAGCTNAAGAAGGTGAAACTATTTGGCAGGTTGCCAAAAAAAACGGAATAGTGCTACCTCANCTTTGTTATTCAGATAAACCTGGTTANAGAGCAGATGGTAATTGTAGAGCCTGCATGGTNTCCGTTGAAGGTGANAGAGTTTTAACAGCATCTTGTATCAGACAACCCACAGANGGAATGAAAGTCTNAACAAAAGACGAAAGATCAGAAAAGTCAAGAAAAATGGTTTTAGAATTGCTTGTNACAGATCAACCAGTAAAAGAAGATTNTCATGACCCTGATTCNCATTTTTGGAAAATTGCTGATGAAGTAAAAGTNAATAAAAGCCGTTTTGATAAAAGAGAAAACAAAGAANTTCCNATTTCAGATAATTCGCATGTCGCNATGGCTGTTAACTTNGATGCNTGCATCCAATGTAATNTGTGCGTNAGAGCTTGTCGNGAAGTTCAAGTTAATGATGTAATTGGNATGGGTAATAGAGGTCATACNTCAAAGGTAATATTTGATTTTAACGACCCAATGGGTGACTCAACATGTGTAAGTTGTGGAGAATGTGTCCAAGCTTGCCCNACCGGNGCGTTAATGGAATCTAATTTGTTAAATGAAGACGGNAAAAAAGTTTCNACNCCTGACAGAAAAGTAGANTCATTATGTCCTTATTGTGGAGTTGGTTGTCAACTTACTTATAATATAAAAGATGAAAAAATAATATCNGTTGACGGNAGAGANGGTCCAGCNAATCATAATAGACTTTGCGTAAANGGNAGGTTTGGTTTCGACTATGTTCATAATCCAGAGAGAATAACCAAACCTTTAATNAGAAAAGAAGGAATAAAAAAGNATCCAAAGGAAAGAATNGACCCCTTAAACCCACTATCTCATTTCAGAGAAGCTACATGGGAAGAAGCACTAGACCTTGCAGCCAAACANTTAAAAAANATAAGAGACTCAAAAAATGGAGAAANAGCACTTGCNGGTTTNGGATGCGCNAAGGGTTCTAATGAAGANGCATATCTTTTTCAAAAATTAGTCAGANTTGGNTTTAAAAATAACAATGTTGATCACTGTACAAGAATGTGTCATGCCTCTTCTGTTGCCGCACTTATGGAAGCAATAGGAACAGGGGCAGTTACNGCTCCAGTCTCAGAAGTTAAAAATGCNGATGTTGCAATTGTTATTGGTGCAAGACCCACTCAAAACCATCCAGTTGCNGCTACTTTCATAAAAAATGCAGTCAAAGAAAAAGGATTAAAACTTATANTAATGGACCCTAGGAAGCAGGATTTNTCTAGAATTGCTGNAAAAAGTCTTCAATTCAAACCTGGAGCAGATGTAGCTCTCCTTAATGCAATGATAAATACAATTATAGAAGAAGGGCTCGTTGATAGACAATATATTGAAAAAAACACAGAGGGATACAANGAACTNAAAGAACATGTTAAAGATTTTACACCNGAAGAAATGACAAATATTTGCGGNATTTCNACAAACGAAATTAGAGAAACAGCNAGGCTGTTTGCCAACGCTAAATCTGCAATGATTTTTTGGGGTATGGGTATNTCTCAACATATNCACGGTACAGACAATTCAAGATGCTTAATATCTCTCGCACTTNTAACAGGTAATGTGGGNAGAGAAGGCACAGGATTACANCCTCTNAGAGGACAAAACAATGTTCAAGGAGCATCNGATGTGGGNCTNATTCCAATGGTACTTCCAGACTATCTNCCAATTGCAAATCATGAAAATGTGAAATTTTTNGAGAAATATTGGAATTGTGAAATTAATCCTAACCCNGGNCTTACTGTGGTTGAAATTATGGAGTCTATATATAACAAAGAAATTAAAGGNCTCTATGTTATGGGAGANAATCCAGCTATGTCNGACCCTAATGCTAATCANGCNCGAGAAGCACTTGCTAGNCTGGANATGCTNNTNGTTCAAGATATNTTCTTNACAGAAACAGCNTATCTTGCAGATATTGTTTTNCCAGCCTCTGCATTTCCAGANAANACAGGAACATTTACNAATACTGATAGNAGAGTNCAACTTGCCANAAAGGCAATAAACCCTCCTGGAGACGCTAANCAGGATCTTTGGATAATNCANGAACTTGCCAAAAGAATGGGNCTAGACTGGAACTATTCTGGNCCNGANGAAGTTTATGATGAATTAAGTGGTTGTATGGAATCNATGAAAAATATNACCTGGGAGAGNTTAGTNAATGANGGTGCNGTAACNTANCCTTGTGATGATTCAANTAAACCTGGNAATGAAGTAATATTTGGTGAAGGNTTTCCNACNNANAANAAGAANGCAAGAATAGTNCCCGCAAAGATTGTCTCTCCTGATGAAACACCAGACTCTAGCTTCCCGTTAATTCTAACAACTGGAAGACTACTGGAACATTGGCACACTGGTTCTATGACTTCAAGATCCAAAGTTTTGAACACAATTGAACCTCAACCATATGTAAATATGTCAAGAAACGAAATGAAAAAAAATAATTTTTCGCAAGACGAGACAGTTGAGTTGTCAACTAGAAGAGGCAAAGTGAGCGTAAAAGTGAGACTAGATAAAATGATTCCTGATGGAATGGTATTTATGCCTTTTTGTTTTGAAAACGCACCGGCTAATGTTCTAACCAACCAGGCTCTAGATCCTGATGGAAAAATTCCAGAGCTTAAATATTGCGCAGCAAAAATTGAAAAATTATCAGCTTAACAATATCTCATATCCAACAATTTATCTTTTTATCTTTAACTATTCTTTCATGTGGTGCTTACTGTGAACAGGACCTATCAGGAGGTTTGATATGAAAGCAATTGCAAGAAGG
>NHDS01000010.1 GCA_002167215.1 Pelagibacteraceae bacterium TMED65 | reverse complement strand
GACTCAAAAAATGGAGAAAAAGAACTTGCAGGTTTCGGATGCGCGAAGGGTTCTAATGAAGAAGCATATCTTTTTCAAAAATTAGTCAGAGTTGGCTTTAAAAATAACAATGTTGATCACTGTACAAGAATGTGTCATGCCTCTTCTGTTGCCGCACTTATGGAAGCAATAGGAACAGGGGCAGTTACAGGTCCCGTCTCAGAAGTTAAAAATGCTGATGTTGCAATTGTTATTGGTGCAAGACCCACTCAAAACCATCCAGTTGCGGCTACTTTCATAAAAAATGCAGTCAAAGAAAAAGGATTAAAACTTATAATAATGGACCCTAGGAAGCAGGATTTATCTAGAATTGCTGAAAAAAGTCTTCAATTCAAACCTGGAGCAGATGTAGCTCTCCTTAATGCAATGATAAATACAATTATAGAAGAAGGGCTCGTTGATAGACAATATATTGAAAAAAACACAGAGGGATACAACGAACTCAAAGAACATGTTAAAGATTTTACACCTGAAGAAATGACAAATATTTGCGGTATTTCCACAAACGAAATTAGAGAAACAGCTAGGCTGTTTGCCAACGCTAAATCTGCAATGATTTTTTGGGGTATGGGTATTTCTCAACATATTCACGGTACAGACAATTCAAGATGCTTAATATCTCTCGCACTTTTAACAGGTAATGTGGGAAGAGAAGGCACAGGATTACACCCTCTCAGAGGACAAAACAATGTTCAAGGAGCATCCGATGTGGGGCTAATTCCAATGGTACTTCCAGACTATCTGCCAATTGCAAATCATGAAAATGTGAAATTTTTCGAGAAATATTGGAATTGTGAAATTAATCCTAACCCTGGGCTTACTGTGGTTGAAATTATGGAGTCTATATATAACAAAGAAATTAAAGGGCTCTATGTTATGGGAGAGAATCCAGCTATGTCTGACCCTAATGCTAATCACGCTCGAGAAGCACTTGCTAGACTGGATATGCTTATTGTTCAAGATATATTCTTAACAGAAACAGCTTATCTTGCAGATATTGTTTTGCCAGCCTCTGCATTTCCAGAAAAGACAGGAACATTTACCAATACTGATAGGAGAGTACAACTTGCCAGAAAGGCAATAAACCCTCCTGGAGACGCTAAACAGGATCTTTGGATAATCCAAGAACTTGCCAAAAGAATGGGGCTAGACTGGAACTATTCTGGTCCCGACGAAGTTTATGATGAATTAAGTGGTTGTATGGAATCAATGAAAAATATTACCTGGGAGAGGTTAGTAAATGAAGGTGCTGTAACTTACCCTTGTGATGATTCAAGTAAACCTGGTAATGAAGTAATATTTGGTGAAGGTTTTCCTACAAATAATAAGAAGGCAAGAATAGTACCCGCAAAGATTGTCTCTCCTGATGAAACACCAGACTCTAGCTTCCCGTTAATTCTAACAACTGGAAGACTACTGGAACATTGGCACACTGGTTCTATGACTTCAAGATCCAAAGTTTTGAACACAATTGAACCTCAACCATATGTAAATATGTCAAGAAACGAAATGAAAAAAAATAATTTTTCGCAAGACGAGACAGTTGAGTTGTCAACTAGAAGAGGCAAAGTGAGCGTAAAAGTGAGACTAGATAAAATGATTCCTGATGGAATGGTATTTATGCCTTTTTGTTTTGAAAACGCACCGGCTAATGTTCTAACCAACCAGGCTCTAGATCCTGATGGAAAAATTCCAGAGCTTAAATATTGCGCAGCAAAAATTGAAAAATTAACTGCTTAAGCTTTAAACTTTTAATCCTTCATATGATGTTTTTCATTGACTGGTCCAATTAACAAATTTGAAATAAAAGCTATTGCTAATAGGCCGGCCATGGCAAACATAGTTGAATTATATAAGGTTGTGGAAGGGTTAATTGTGCCTTCAGGCATATGTTGCATTAAATTTGAGATTGTGACNGTCTTTTGTTGAACCANAAGTGACAAATTTTCCACAGAGTCTCCGTATATTTCAATAAATTTGTCTGGACTAATTTTGGTTACTAAATCATTTATGGCGTTATCAACTGAATTTTGCCTTAGTTGAGTGATAGCAACTGGACCAAGTACACCTGCAGTGGACCATGCCGTTAACAATCTACCATGAATGCCACCAACATATTTCGTACCAAAAATATCAGCTAAATAAGCAGGTATTGTTGCAAATCCCCCTCCATACATTGTAAATATAATCATTGATGCAGCATAAAAAAGAATCAAATATGTGACAATCGGATCTACACTCATTGCCTTAGCTGTAAATGGTATTGATAAGTAAAGAAATATCCCAAGTGAAAAGAATATGAAATACGTGGTCTTTCTTCCAATAAAATCTGACATAGATGCCCAAAAGATTCTTCCCACCATATTAAAAACACTAATCATTAATACATAAGTTCCTGCAAAACCTGCGGTAACAATGCTAGGCAAACTTGGTTCAAAAATTTCTATCATCATGGTTTTAGCAACACCAATAACCCCTATTCCAGCTGTGACATTAAAGCATAAAACTATCCACAAGAAGTAGAATTGAGGTGTTTTTAAAGCCTGATCAATATGNACATTATGTTTGGTAATTAATCTCGTTTTTTTTGAATCCTTTGGTGGGGTCCAACCTTCCGGAGTCCAACCCTCTTTTGGAACTCTGTAGGAAAACGCTGCAATTGTCATTATAAAAAAATAAACAATGCCTAAAAATAGAAAGGTTTGAGAAGCTCCACTAGAACCTGTACCTACTATATAAACACCTGGATCGCCAGGGACAATCATCTTTGCAATATCATTGACTGTAACAATAACAACTTCAACTAACGTTCCAGAAACTTCAACAAATCTTCGCCCACCTTCAGTAATTAAATTAACTGAGTCAATACTTCCTAGAAACTCTGGAGCTTTGTAAAACTTTGCTAAAAGTCTATCTATTGTAACCTTAGCTATCATTGCTCCTCCACCAAAACCCATAATAGCCATTCCAGTTGCCATTCCTCTTCTATCCGGAAACCATCGAATTAAAGTTGAAACAGGTGAGACATAACCTAGGCCTAAACCTATACCACCAATAATACCATAACCAAGATAAAGTANATAAAGTCCAATACTAATTGTGATTGGTCCATCACTTAACATTGGGAGTGAAAGAGTAATTTGAACCCCTATCTCCTGAAGATAAATCCCAAGAGACCCTATAAGAAATCCACCTCCCCAGCAACAAGCAGCAACAAATCCAACCATCCTTGGACCAACTTCTTCAAGCCATTTTCCTGCATATGCTGCAGCAATCCCAAGAGAAACTATGGCAACAGAAAAAATCCATACAACTTGGCCAAGGTTCCAGTCATCTCCAGAAGAAGTAACCACACCAAGAACTTTAACGAGAGCCGGATTAAACATACTCCAGGCATAAACAGAACCAATACATAAATGAATTGCAATCGACGCGGGTGGCACTAACCATCTGTTGAATCCGGGTTTTGCAATTATATTTTTTTTATGTAATCTGTCTGTGAAGCTCATTTAATTGACCTTAAAGGTTGTCTGAATTTTATATGCAATTTCTAAATCTTTTGGTGTATTAACATTAAAAAATGGATCATATCCAATATCTGGAAATTTTACCACCTTAGTTTTAAATTTTTTAGAAATTTCATAAATTTTTCTAACTCCATCTCTCAAAGACTTTTCAATTTTTCTTTCCATTTCAATATTAACACTCCACATTGAGAATACTGGATGAATTCTTCCTGACCCTTCAGCTATTAAAACCTCACTACCTTTACTTTTCTTTAAAAACTTTAAAACTAGATCTTTTGGAAAAAAAGGTGAATCGACAGGAAAACTACATAGCCACTTTTTTTTTGTATTTTTTCTAGTCCACTTAATTCCAGTTAAAATTCCCGCCATTGGGCCAAGACCTCCTGGAATACAGTCTTCCACCAAGTCGTCATAATTTAAGTTTGAAAAATGCGATCCGGATTTGTTAGAGTTTATTATTATTTGACCAACTTGCTTTTCGGATCTTTTAGTAATAATTTCAATTAAACTTGTTCCACCAATCTTCTTTGATGACTTATCTTGTCCCATTCTTCTTGACAAACCACCAGCCAATATAATTCCGACTATATTTTTATTCAACTCTCTTCTCACCACTTAAAATAATAAATTTTTTTCCTTTTGCTCTTCCAATCAATGTTAGGTTTGCTTTTCGAGCCAACTCTATTCCCCATGCAGTAAATCCAGACCTGGAAATCAAAATAGGTATTTTCATTTGAACTGTTTTAATTACCATCTCACTTGTTAATCTTCCTGTTGTATAAAAAATTTTATTATTTGGTGAGATTTTATTAATCTTCATATAACCAGCAATTTTGTCAATGGCATTATGTCTTCCCACATCCTCCATATATATCAATGGTTTATTTCTTTGGCAAAGAACACAACCATGTATGGCTCCTGCCTTCAGATATAAGCTTGGTGTAAGATTAATTTTTTTAGATAGATCATATATCCATGACACCTTCATTCTTGCTGAACTACTAAATTTTATCTTTTTGAAATTTTCCATCACATCTCCAAACAATGTTCCTTGAGCACATCCAGATGTAACAATTTTTTTTTTTAATTTGTTTTCGAAGTTTGTGCTTTTTTTTGTTCTTACAATGATTGAACTTATATCAGGATGATATTCAATTATATCAATTTTTGTGTTTTGTTTGATCATATTTTGATTCAAAAGATATCCAATGCCTAAATATTTTGGATAATCATTTATGGTCATCATTGTGACAATTTCTTGATCATTCAAAAATAATGTGACTGGTCTTTCTTCTATAACATCTAATTTAATTCTCTTGAAGTTTTCGTTAATTCCTATTTTCTTTTTGGTTAAATATGAATCGTCTAAATTAGGTTTTATTTTCATAGCTTTAAGTTTACAAAAAATTTGATTACATTATTATTTTAACCTATGAAGCTAAAATATAAACAAACTTCAAAGAAAAATGTATGTTAGATAGTTTTGGAAGAAAAATTGATTATGTCAGAATATCTGTTACTGACAGATGTGACTTAAGATGTAAATATTGTATGCCTCAAGCAAATCCATATTTTTACGATAAAAAAGAAATATTAACATTAAATAATCTAAAAAGAATTTCAGAGTCTTTAATTAAACTTGGAATAAAAAAAATTAGAATTACAGGAGGAGAGCCACTCATTCGTAAAGATATAATAGAGTACATTAAGTTTTTATCCGCAAAAAAAAAAAAAAATGAAATTGATGAATTATTACTGACAACTAATGGCACACAATTAAAAAAATATTCAGAAAATCTCAAAAAATATGGAGTAAAAAGGATTAACGTTTCATTGGATTCGCTTGTTAATGAAAAATTTAATTTCATAACAAATGGAGGTAACTTAGAAAAGGTACTTGAAGGGATATATTCAATAAAAAAAAATAACATTGAAGTAAAAATTAATACAGTTTTATTAAAGAATTTTAATGATGATGAAATTATTAATATAATGAAATGGTGCGGTGAGCATAAATTTAAGCTTTCTTTCATTGAGGTAATGCCAATAGGTGATGTGCCAATATCTAGAAATAAACAATATTTTTCTGTAACTGATGCAAAATCAATAATTGATAGAGAATTCAAGTTAGAAACTTCTTCACTAAAATCGCCAGGTCCATCTAATTATTATTACTGTAAAAGTTTAAACTCTCATGTCGGATTTATATCACCAATATCTGATCATTTTTGTCTAACATGCAACCGTATAAGGATAACTTCTAATGGAATAATTTATCCTTGTTTGGGAGATAACAATTCAGTTAATCTTAATCCTTTTTTAAATGAATCAGATGACAGCAAGTTAATGAGTGTTTTAAAAAATTTAATATATAACAAACCAGAAAGACATTTTTTTGATATTAACGAAAAAAGTTATATTAAAAAAAGGTTCATGAATACTACTGGAGGATAAAAAATGACAAAAATAGGTTTTGTGTCTTCCAATAAACCAGATGCAAAAAAATCATTAAAAAAGATGAAAGAGAAATACAATCATGTTGCCCCCAAAAATGCTGATATAATTGTTGCTCTTGGTGGAGACGGCACAATGCTTCAATCTTTGCATAATTTTCTTCATTTAAAAAAACCAATATATGGAATGAACAAAGGACACATTGGTTTTCTAATGAATCAATTTTCTGAAAAAAATTTAGTAAAGAGACTCACTGAAGCAATACCATACAAACTCTCACCACTAAAAATTAAGTGTTATGATGATAAGCAAAATACTGTGAAAGAGAGCCTTGCCTTTAATGATGTATCATTAATAAGAAATAGTTCAAAGATTGCTAAAATAAAAATAAAAATTAACAATAAAACTCGTATAGAAGAATTTTTAGGTGACGGTTGTTTAATTTCTACACCTGCAGGTAGTTCGGCATATAATCTTTCTCTAAGAGGACCAGTTATTCCTGTAGGAGCAAAAGTATTAGCACTCACACCTATTAGTCCCTATAGACCTAGAAGGTGGAGAGGGGCTTTGTTAAATAATGATGCCAAGATTACTTTATTTGCCAAAGACTCTGATATGCGTCCTGTAAGAGCCGAAGCAGATTTTATGCAATTCCAAAATATAAATAAGTTGGAAATTCAATTGGAAAAAAAATTATTTGTAAACTTGTTGTTTGATCCCGGGCATGATTTAGAAGAGAGAATCATAAATGAACAATTTAATAATTCTTAAAAGATGAATTTCATAACAATTCTTGAAAAGTTAGTTTCATATAAAACTGTAAGTGAACAGACAAACAAAGAGATAGCTTCATTTATTATTGATTATTTGAAAGATCTAAATTTTGAAGCAACAAAAATTGAAGGAGAAAAAGGAAGGTTTAATATTTATTCCAGAATTGGTCCAATTACAGATGGCGGAATAATATTATCTGGCCACACTGATGTAGTTCCTGTAGAGGGTCAAATATGGTCTACCAATCCTTTTAAGTTAATAAAAAAAGGGGATAAATTATTTGGTAGAGGAACCACCGATATGAAAGGATTTATTGCTGTTGTATTATCATTAATTAAAGAAATTAATGTAAGTAAATTAAAGAGGCCAATACATCTTGTTTTCTCATACGACGAAGAGGTTGGTTGCTTGGGGATTCAAAAACTAGTTCCATTTTTATTAAAACTTAGACCAAAAGCTAAATTTTGTATAGTTGGAGAACCAACCGAAATGAGGTTAGTAAATCAACACAAAGGTAAAAAAAATTATTATGTTTGCTTTAATGGTTTTGAAAGTCATTCTTCACTTGTCGAAGATGGAGTGAGTGCAATTAACTATTGCGCCAAATTCATAGAATATTTAATAAAGAAACAGTCTCAAATAAAAAGAAATAAAGACCTTAATTTCAATCCCAGTTTTTCAACTATAAATGTTGGTAAAATTAATGGAGGTATTGCTGTTAATATAATTCCTAGACAATGCGAAATTGAATTTGAAATTCGAGATACTCCAAATTTTAATACAATGAAGCTTATAAATGAAATCAAACAATACTTAGATAAATTAGAATCTGAAATGAAAATCAAGAACACTAATTGTTCAATTAGATTACAAGAACAAAATACTTTTCCGCCCCTTAATACAGATGATAATGCTGAAATAATTTCCTTATGTTTAAATAATTTAAATTCTAATACCGTGGATACGGTGAGTTTTGGAACAGAAGCTGGTGTTTTCAATAAATTAAATTTACAAACCGTTGTTTGCGGCCCTGGAAGTATAAAACAAGCACATAAACCAAATGAATATATAAAAATATCACAACTAAAAAAATGTGAAATTTTTCTAAAAAAAATAATTAAAAGTTTACATAAATAATGAAGTTAAAGGATCTAAACTTTAATTTACCAAAAGAATTAATAGCTCTTCATCCACACAAACCTAGGGATCAATCAAAATTAGTTATAGCTGGAAGAAAGAATAGGGTTGTAAAATTTACTGATATACTTAATGAATTAAACCCAAATGATGCATTAATTATTAATGATACAAAAGTAATTAATGCTGAATTAGAGGGAAAACTAAATGGAAAAAAAATATGCATCAATTTGAATAAAATTGAAAACCATAGACAAAATATTTGGAGTGTTTTTCTAAAAAAACAAAAGAATATGGCAAACGGTGATAAAATTAATTTTTTCGAAATTTTTTCTGCCATCATTCAAATAAAAAAAAATGAAAATAACGAAAATATCTATTTTCTCAAGTTCAATATATCTTTAAAGCAATTTAAAGAAAAGATAAGAAAATTAGGTAAAATTCCATTACCTCCTTACATTAAGAAAAGAGGTCTTCAAATAAGAGACATTAAAGATTATCAAACAATTTTTGCAAAAAATGAAGGAGCTGTAGCCTCACCTACTGCAAGTCTTCATTTTACTCAAAAATTAATTAATCAGATCAAGAATAAAAAAATATCGATTATAAAAGTTACTTTACACATAAATGGTGGAACTTTTTTACCGGTTAAAACCAATGATATTTCTAACCATTTGATGCATTTTGAGAGTGGAGAAATAACTGTCTCAGCTGCCAATAAAATCAATAATGTAAAGAAAAAAGGTGGGAAATTAATTGCTGTAGGCACAACTGTCCTAAGACTTTTAGAATCTTCAAAAGATAAAAAGGGAAATATCAAACCATTCAAAGGTCAGACAAATATATTCATTAAACCTGGTTGGAAAGTAAATACAATAGATGGAATTATTACGAATTTTCATACACCATATTCAACCTTACTTGCGTTAATATTTGCAATTTTAGGAAAAAAAAAAACACTTAAGCTTTACGATTATGCTATTAAAAATAAAATTAGATTTTTTTCGTATGGCGATGCATGCCTAATTTGGAATAAAAATGAATAATTTTTTTTTTTCAATAGAATCAAATTTTAAGAAGGCAAGAGCAGGAAAAATTAAGACTAGACACGGAGAAATTAAAACACCTGTATTTATGCCGGTAGGAACACATGGAAGTGTTAAAGCAGTTTTTCAAAAAGATCTTAAAAAACTAAATACAGAGATAATTTTGGCTAATACCTACCATTTAATGCTAAGACCTGGTGCAAAACTGATTCACAAAATAGGTGGCCTGCAAAATTTTATGAGTTGGAACAAACCAATCCTTACAGATTCAGGCGGTTATCAAGTTTGGTCATTATCTAAATTAAGAAAAATTAATGAGGATGGTATTAATTTTAAATCACATATAGATGGAATGAAAATACATCTTTCTCCTGAAGATGCGATTGAAATTCAGAGAAAACTTAATTCCGATATTTCAATGGTTCTTGACGAGTGTACTGAGTATCCAGCCTCATTTGAAAGAGCAAAAGAATCTATGGAATTGTCAATTAGATGGGCTCTAAGATGTAAAAATGCTTTTATTAAAAGAAATGGATTTGGTCTTTTTGGAATAATTCAAGGTGGAATGTATGAAAGTCTTAGAAAAAAGTGTATAGATAAATTAACAAAAATCGACTTTGACGGCTATGCAATAGGAGGATTATCAGTAGGAGAATCACACAATGAAATGATGGATGTAATAGACTTTTCTTTAAAAAACATGCCAACAAACAAACCCAGATATCTGATGGGAGTTGGAAGACCAATTGATATAATTTGTGCTGTCGAAAAAGGAATTGATATGTTTGATTGTGTATTACCAACAAGGTTTGGAAGAAATGGAAGAGCTTTTACCAGAGAGGGTGAGATAAATCTCAGAAATGCATGTTATGCTTATGATCAGAACCCCCTTGACGAAAGCATCAATTGTTATGTTTCAAAAGAGTTTACTAAATCTTATATACACCATTTAACAAAAAATAATGAGATACTATCTTCAATGATTTTAAGTTTACATAATATTGCTTTTTACATGAAGATGATGTCTGATATAAGGGAATCAATAATTAATAATGAGTTTGAAAAAGTAAAAAAGAAATATACAAAATATCATGAAAAATACAAAAAAACCTAGATATCTTGGTTCTAAATCAAATGTCAAGAGCTCTCCAGATTCTTTTATCCTTGACTGTGTAAATAACCCTCACCTTGATCACGATTACTCAATCAGATTTATTGCTCCAGAATTTACAAGTATTTGTCCAATTACATCACAACCGGATTTTGGTAAGATCATAATAGACTATGTGCCTAACAAATTATTAATGGAGAGTAAATCCTTCAAACTTTTTTTATTCAGTTTTAGAGACTATGGAGGGTTTCATGAAGATTGCACTATAAAAATATCTAAAAAGATAATAAAGTATGTTAAACCTAAATGGATTAGAGTAGCAAGTTTTTGGAATCCAAGGGGAGGAATACCCATAGATATTATTTCTCAGACTGGAAAAAAGCCAGTCAATGTAATTGTCAGTGAACTTAATATACCTATCTATGGCAATCGTTAATTATTTACCGTTAAAGATGCATCCACCAATTCTAGGCCTATAGATTTCAACACTATCTAAATTGGAAATCTTTTTTTTAAGTCTAAACCATAACCACTTTGCAATGTTTTCACTGGTCGGATATTTTAAGCCATCAACATCATTTAATATTGAATGATCTAACAATGATATTACTGGTTTAACGAGAATATCCAACTCTTCTAAATCAATTACCCAATTAGTTTTTTTATTGACACTTCCTAATAATTTTATTGTTACTTCATAACTGTGGCCATGCATTTTTCTATAGTCATGATTCTTTTCAAAGTTTGGCATAAAATGTGTTGCATCAAAATAATATTTTTTGAAAATATGCACTTAATCTACCCTAATAATTTTATGTAATTGAAGACTGGGAAACCATTCCCTATTCCGTTTACAATAACTTAAAGTTTTATTTAGGTTTATTCTAGTGAAATTGTCATATTTAGGTTGTAAAAAAAAATATTTGAAGTTGAATCTTAGTAATTTATTTAGATCAAAAATTCTTTGAGGATAGATAATTTTTAACTCATCACCTTTTTTAAGTTTCCAGTTTCTGGGATCTTTTGGGCTTACACAAATCCAGTCGAAGTTTATCATAGTATTAATAGTTCCGTTGGTTTCAACTGCAACAATAAAATTTTTCCTTTGAAGATTTTTTACCAATCTATCGTCTACTTGAAGGAGTGGTTCGCCTCCTGTTAATATGACAAATTTATTTTGAAGAGAAAAAGTTGAATTCCATACTTTTTCAATTTTATCTACAAGTTTTTCTATATTATATATTCCACCATTTTTACCATCAGTACCTATGAAATCAGTATCACAAAAGTTACATACTGCATTTTTTTTATCTTTATTTTTTCCATTCCACAAGTTACAACCGGTGAATCTTACAAAAACTGACGTTTTGCCTGAGTTATAACCTTCACCTTGAATAGATTTAAATATTTCTTTAATTTTATACATCTTAAAAACTTTTCATCAATGGATCTATCAAACTTGCTTCTTCGAAACCTTTTCTTCTGAGTAAACATGAATCACACTTGCCACAAACAACAGAATTTTTTGGGTTATAGCAACTTAGGGTCATTGAAAAATTAACATTATTTTTTTTACCCAACATTACTATTTCTTTTTTCGTCATGTCAATAAGTGGTGTACAAATTTTAAACTTTACTCCCTCCAATCCCTTTTTTGTCGATAAATTAATTAAATTTTCAAACCCATTAATAAATTCTTTTCTACAATCTGGATAACCAGAATAGTCCAATGCATTTACACCTAAAAATATATGGTCAATATCATTAACCTCTGCGTATCCACAAGCGTATGATAAAAAAACTAAATTTCTACTAGGTACATAAGTTATTGGTATTTTTTCAGGAATACATTCAACTGATCTGTTAACTGGAACTTCAATATTATCTGTAAGTGCTGAACCGCCATAAAAGTCAATCTTAAATATTTTATGTTTATTGCAATTAAAGTGTTTCGCTTGCCATTTAGCATTTTCGAGTTCAATTTTATGCCTTTGACCATAATCAAAAGAAATTGCATCAATTTTGTATCCTTTTTTATGACAAATTGATAAAACTACTGATGAATCTAGGCCACCACTCAAAAGAACTAAAGCTTTATTTGATTTGTTTGTCATTTAAGAATTATAATAATTGAGTAAAAAATGAAAATGAAAGATTTAAAAAAAAAGATTAATATAGAAGTATTAAATAATGGCTTTGATGTTTTAGGATTTACAAAAGTTCACGTAAACAAAGAAATAGGAAAAAATTACTCGGAATTTCTTAAAAATAATTGTCACGGTGAAATGAAATGGTTAGAAAGACATTATGAAAAAAAAATTAATCCCAGGCTAATTTGGAATGATGTTAAAACTATTCTGGTCGTAGGTCAAAATTATGCACCTAATGAGAATCCATTAAAATATAATCAGGAGCGAAACAAAGCGAACATTAGTGTATACGCCAGAAATCACGATTATCACAAAATTATGCAGGATAAATTATTAAATATACAATCTTGGTTAAAAAATGAATTAAAAATGCAATCAAAAGTTTTTGTAGATACATCTCCTATTCTAGAGAAATATTTTGCTGAAAAGGCAAATTTAGGCTGGCAGGGAAAGCATACAAATTTAGTTTCTAAAAAATATGGTTCATGGCTTTTCTTGGGTGAGATCTTCCTACCCATTGATATTGAAGACAAATACGAGGAACAAGGGGACTGTGGAACTTGTGAAAAATGTCTTGATATTTGTCCGACAAATGCCTTTTTAGGAAATAATAAAATCGATGCTAGAAAGTGTATTTCATACCTAACAATAGAACATAAAGGACCTATCCCGATGACTCTCAGAAAAAAAATTGGAAATAAGGTTTATGGTTGTGATGACTGTCTTTCTATTTGTCCATGGAATAAATTTTCAACTGAAACAAAAGAAGACAAACTTAATTCAAATAAGTCACTAAATAATTTAGATTTTTTTCTAAATTTTAATAAACAAAAGTTTGAAATTTATTTTTCAGAATCACCAGTTAAAAGAATTGGTTGGGAAAGATTTTTAAGAAATATTATTATTGCATCTGGTAATAGTCAAAATATCAGTCTTATTGATTCTTTATATCCTCATTTAAAAAATGACTATCCAATAATTCGAGGGGCATGTGTATGGTCACTTTTTCAACTTCTATGCCGTAATGAAAAAAATAAACTTAGAAGAAAGTTATTGCTAGAAGAAAAAAATGAATATGTTATCTTCGAATTAAGAATGAACAGTTAATTTTTTCAAACCTATAAGTAAATTATCAACAATTCCCTCATCAGACGAGGAGTGTCCTGCAGTATTAACAATGCTGATCTCTGAAGATTCCCAATTTTTGTGAAGATTAAATGCATTTATTGGAGGGCAAATTAAATCATATCTACCTTGAACAATAAAACATGGTATGTCTTTAACATTTTTAATTTCTTTTAATATTTCATTTTTTTCCATGAAAAATTTGTTTTTTATATAGTAAAGTTCCATGTACGGAGAATTCGGCAAACCCTCTCTTTTTAAGAGCTCTTCCTCAGGCTCAAAGAAATAATTTTTTGGATTTAATTGTGATAGCATTCTTTCGTAATCATGCCATAACCATGAATGAAGAGTTGAATTTTTATCAACAATCTTTTTGTAATAATAATTTATCAAATTTTCTTCATTGACTCCTTGTTTAAATGTTTCGAAAAGATTTGGAGCAAAAAATTTAGGTCCATTTATAAATGCCCATTCAATCTCTCTCGTTGTACCCAAGAATACTGACCTCAATAGAACTCCTATTAAATTTAATGGATATTTAATTGCGTATTGGATAGCCAAAGTAGCACCCCATGATCCTCCTACTATGATAAATTTGCTTATTTTTAAGAATTCTCTTATCTTTTCGATGTCATCGATTAAGTTTTGTGTATTATTTCCAATTAGTGATCTATATGGTTTGCTTTTGCCACAACCTCTTTGATCAAAAATAACAGATTTATAAATATTAGGGTCAAACAATGAATGATGCTCACTTCGACATTGACCACCTGGACCACCATGAACAAAGATAACTGGAATACCGTCTTTTTTTCCACTCACTTCAATATATATTTTGTTGTTATCTCCAACATCTATGTTATACATTTCTGGAAGAGATCTATGAATAAATAATTTTTTTATCATTTTATATATATATGGAAAAGTTTGAAACTTTAAATGAACTTATAGTAGCATTACTTTTATGGATCACAACCCATACAGAGTACAAAGATCCAAAAAAGTTACCTGTTATAAACTTTATTGAACAGAAAGAATTATCCAACATGGCTTGTGGAAGGGAGTGCGAAATTCTAGCTTTAACACCTGACAATCCCAAATATACAATATATCTTTCAAAAGAATTATCTCCAATGGACGATATATGCCATAGGGGAATATTGCTTCATGAAATTATCCATATTTTACAAGAGGACCAAAGTATTTATAATGATTATGACCAGAAAACAAAAAAACACCTAAGAGAGATGGATGCGTTAGTCAATCATAATATTTATTTAAGTCAATTTGGTAAAAAAATTTTATATAGCAACGGTTTTGCCGCGAAGTTCAAAACCACTCAAAATAACAATCTTTATTGTTGATCGAGCTTGACATTCATTTCTTCATTATTTATGTATCCAAAAATAATTTCCTCACCTATTACGAATGCTGGAGTACCTCTTAGGTTAAGTTTTTTAGCTAAGTTTATATCAAGCTCAAGTTTTTCTTCAATTGTAGGGTCGTTTAATTTTTGAGTTAAAAATTGTTTGTCAACATCAATTTTTTTGAAAATTTCAAGCAGTTTTTTCTTTTTAATTAAACCTTTAGAGTTCAATAATTCATGGTGAAATTTTAAAAATTTTTTATGATCAATCTCTGAAATTATTATTGCATATTTTGCTAGTTCTATCGAAAAGTCAGAAAGAATTGGAAAATTTTTATATATAACTTTAAAACCTTTCTTTTTCTCAAGTAATGCTTTTATATCGTTATGCGCTCTTTTGCAGTAGGAACAATTATAGTCAAAGAATTCAACAATTACTTTTTTTGAAGAATAGTTTCCATCATATAAATTATTTCTTGAATTGAATATTTCATTATAATTATTTTTTATTATTTCCTTATTTTCATTGTTCTTTTTTGATTCTAGCTGCTTCTCATAGTTTTGAAGGGATTGTATTATTACCTCTGGGTTTTTAAGGATAAATTCTTTTACTTTGTCATCTAAATTTTCTGAGAAGACGGAATTACTTAAGAATACCCAAACAAAAGTTATTAAAAAAAAAAAGAATTTTACAATATACATAAAAATTATTCCAAATTATGGTGCGAGCGGTGGGACTTGAACCCACAAGGGTGTTGCCACCCGCAGGATTTTAAGTCCTGTCTGTTTACCAATTTCAGCACGCTCGCAAGTTTACCAATTCTTAACCTAGAAACATTTAACAATAATTCAATAAAGAGAATATATATCAGTAAAAAAAACAATAAAATAAAAAATTTTTTAAGTCTTATTACTTGAAAATCTTCTTCACCTCTTTTTGAATAATTTCTTTTGCAATGCGCTCTGCGTTTTTATCAATCCAAGAATTAATTTCATTATCAAATTTTGAATCATTAAGGTCATTTTTTTTATCTATATCTTTATGAATTGAAGACTTAATATTTTGATTAACTTCTACTTTTTCAGAAACTACATTCTTTACTTTATTTAGGATATCAGAGTTGCTTCTTTTCATGAATTATTCCAGATTTTATTTTCTTATCTACGGCACTAATTAAATTATCTATGTCTGTCTTAGCATTTATATCATATTCTTCATTAGTTTTTTTTTTAATTTCTTTTTTTAAGTCGTTAAAAATTTCTTTTTGCCTTATTTTTTGCAAGTCCATAATATCATTCCCAATTTCTTTACTTATATTATTTGCAACTAGCTCTGTTTTTTTCAAATAAACATGCGCGTCAATTAATTCTTGTTTATAGAGATCTTTCAAAGCAATTAATTTTGTTTCAGCATCTTTTAGTAGTTCAATTTTTTCATTTGCTTGAATATTTATACGATCAATTTTTTCATGAGTATT
Source organism: Pelagibacteraceae bacterium TMED65 (assembly GCA_002167215.1). The sequence continues at coordinate 30,217 of NHDS01000010.1, read as the reverse complement.
TAATTTTTTGGTTTCTTTTTTTGCTAGAAGAAAAATTATAAAAATAAAAAAAAATGCGTAAGGCATAATTTCATTAATTGTATCTACCATAATGTTTTATTATAATATGAAAATATAAATTTAGCACAGAATATTTAATTTTTACATTTGATTATTTTGTCCTTAAAATATAAATTTACCAAAATGAAAAATGAAAAATCTATAGAACACCTTATCAACTCAATTTACACTCTAGTTAATGAGGCAAAAAAAGAATACGAAACCATTTTCGAAACCAATAATACTATTAGTGATAGAAATTTAAATAAAGATGATATTTTATTGAATAAATCTGTAAAAATTATAAGCGAAGAAAACACCAATTTCACAACCAATGAATCAAAAGATAATGATAATAATTCAATAATTGCGCCTAAAGTGCAAAATAATAATATAAATTTTAAATCAGAGAATTGGGAAAATATAAATTTTTCTAGTATTTCAAATAAAAACCAAGAAATTTATTCAGATCAAATTAATTCAAGATTTATAGAATTGCTTACAAAATGGGTTGATAAAAATCTTAAAATAATAATTGAAAGAGAGTTTTCAAATTACGTTAAAAATATTAAAAATTAAAAAATTTTAGGTTTACCTTTTTTTGATTTAATGAAGTTAAAAATTTCTGATGATGCTTCATCAACAACTTTTTCCTCTTCACCCCTAATGACTAGAGAAACTCCAAACGAATTCTTTTTAAAATAAGGATAACTTCCAATTTCAAGTTTACTAAACTTTTTTTGAACTTTTTCGATATAACCTCCTATTATACCCTCTGACAGAATCGTTGATACTGTCTTTTTATAATATCTATTTCCTTCATCTAATGATTTAATTATTTGTTGAGACATTATTTGAAGAATTTTAGGAACACCGGGCAAAACATAAACATTCTTAACAATGAATCCAGGAGCCACACTGACTGGATTATCTATTAGTAGGCATTTTTCTGGAAGATATGCCATTTTAAGTCTAGCTTTTGTAAAAACATCATCCGAATAGTGTCTTTCAAGTCTTCTTTTTGCTTCTTTATTTAAAATAAGTTTCTGATTGAAAGCCTCAGCTATAGATTCTGAAGTAATATCATCATGTGTTGGACCTATTCCACCAGAAGTAAACACGTAATTAAATTTATTACTAAAATATCTTACAGTTTCGATTATTTTTAATTTCTCATCTTTTATAGTTTTTATCTCCTGACACTCAATTCCTATTTTAAATAATTCCTTGCAAATGAAGTTCGAATTAGTTTCTAGAGTTTTTCCAGAGAGGATTTCATTACCTATAACAATGATACCAGAAGATTTTCTTTGTTTTTTCATTAATTTTTTCTGTAAGTTTTTTTATTTTTAATATAAATTATTCTTTTTATGGATAACAATATCAAATTACATACAAAAGATGAATTCGATTTTATGAGAAAAGCCGGTCAGCTGGCAGCGGAATGTTTAGATTATCTTACAGATTTTGTTAAACCTGGTGTTTCGACACAAGAATTAAATGATATTTGTCACGAATTCCAAATAAGTAGAGGAGCAAAGCCTGCACCTCTCGATTACAAGGGATTCCCAAAGTCAATCTGCACTTCAGTTAACCACGTTGTATGTCATGGGATACCAGGAAACAAAATATTAAGAGATGGAGACATTATAAATATTGATGTCACACCAATCTTAGATGGATGGCATGGAGATACAAGCAGAATGTTTTACGTAGGAAAAGTAAAATTAAAAGCAAGGAAATTAGTTGAAACAACTTATCAAGCAATGATGAAAGGTATTGAAACAATCAAACCTGGAAATACGCTAGGTGACATTGGTTATGCAATACAAAAATTTGCTGAAAGAAAAAATTATTCAATAGTAAGAGATTTTTGTGGTCATGGCCTTGGAAAGGTTTTCCATGATCATCCAAGTGTTCTTCATTTTGGTAATCCAGGTGAGGGAGAAAAACTTAAAGAAGGTATGTTTTTTACTGTAGAACCAATGATAAATGTAGGTGATTACAAGGTAAAAGTTCTTTCTGACGGTTGGACTGCTGTCACATCGGACAAATCCTTATCTGCTCAATTTGAACATACTGTCGGTGTAACCAAAAATGGATATGAAATCTTTACTCTCTCAAAAAAAAGTTATACATGTCCACCTTATTAAGAAAATGATACCAAGATATACCAGAAAAATAATTTCAGACATTTGGGAGCCCAAAAATAAATTCCAAATTTGGTTAGATATTGAAATTTTAATTTGCGAAGCTTTATGTAAAAAAGGCCAAATCCCTAAAAAATCTCTGAAGTCAATCAAAAAGAATGCAAAGTTCAATGTAAACCGAATCGATGAAATAGAAAAAGAAGTCAAACATGATGTAATAGCTTTTCTTACAAATGTAGCTGAGAATGTTGGTAGTGACTCTAGATATATTCATAAGGGTGTTACATCTTCAGATATTATTGACACAACATTTTCAATTCAATTAAAACAATCTTGCAAAATCATTAAAAAAGAATTGGCTACCCTAATATCAACTTTAAAATCTAAGGCTATCAAATTTAAAAAAACAGAATGTATAGGTAGGAGTCATGGAATTTTTGCAGAGCCTACAACATTTGGTCTCAAAATGTTAGGTAAGTTTTGTGAATTTAAGAGACACTATGATAGACTTTGTGATGCAGAGAGACAGATTTCAATTTGCAGTATTTCAGGTGCAGTTGGTACTTATGCAAATATTGATCCTTTTGTTGAACACTATGTTGCAGAAAAATTAAAATTAAACACCGAAGAAGTAGCCACTCAAGTTATTCCAAGAGACAGGCATGCATTCTTGTTCACTACATTAGCGTTAATTGCATCATCAATTGAAAATTTAGCAATTGAAATAAGGCACCTTCACAGAAGCGAAGTTAGAGAGGTTGAAGAGTTTTTTGCAAAAGATCAGAAAGGTTCCTCAGCAATGCCACATAAGAAAAATCCGGTTCTAAGTGAAAATCTCACAGGTATTGCAAGAGTAATTAGATCGAGTTGTCTTCCTTTTATGGAAAACATTGCATTATGGCATGAAAGAGATATTTCTCATTCTTCCGTTGAAAGAACACTAGCACCAGATACGATCGTTTTGTGTGATTTTGCGATAAACCGAATGAATAATATCATTCAAAATTTAGTTGTTGATGTGAGAAAGATGGGTGACAACCTGAAAAAAACAAATGGATTATATAATTCTCAAAGAGTAATGCTTGAGATGGTAAAAAAGAAAATATCTAGAGAAATAGCTTACAGATTAGTTCAGAAAGTTGCACTAAAATCGTGGAAAGAAGATATAGAGTTTCAAACTCTACTTAAAGAAGACAAAAATATTAAAGCAATTTTAAATGAAAGTGATATTGATAATCTTTTTAATTTAGGCCATTTTTACAAAAATATAGATAAAATATATGCAAGAGTATTAAATGAAAAATAGGAAAAAAATATACGAAGGAAAAGCAAAAATTCTCTATACAGGACCGGAAGCTAACACCTTGATACAATATTTTAAAGATGATGCTACTGCTTTTAATAACAAGAAAAAGGCACAAATTCCTGGAAAAGGAGTATTAAATAATTTTATATCAGAATTGATTATGACAAGATTGAAGGATATTAACATACCAACTCACTTTATCAAGCGAATGAATATGCGAGAACAACTTATAAAAAAACTTGAAATTATTCCTATTGAAGTTGTAATTAGAAATATTGCAACAGGTTCACTAGTAAAAAGATTAGGAATAAAGGAAGGGAAAATTTTATCAAGACCCATTATTGAGTTCTATCTAAAAGACGATAAACTCAATGATCCTTTGATATCAGAAGAACACATACTAGTATTTGATTGGGCTTCACATAATGAACTTGAAGAGATAATTTCATTATCATCAAGAATTAATGATTTTTTGACAGGATATTTTTTTTCGCTGAATATAAGATTAGTAGATTTTAAGTTGGAATTTGGAAGATTTTGGAAGAGTGAGGAAACTTCTGTTATATTAGCTGATGAAATAAGCCCAGATAATTGTAGGCTATGGGACCTTAAAACCAACAAAAAGCTAGATAAAGATAGGTTTAGGCACGATTTGGGTGATGTTGGTCAGGCATATAAAGAAGTTGCATATAGACTAGGTGTTTTATCAGAAAATGAATTTAAGAAAGTAATAAAAAATGATTTATAGAGTTTTTGTCAATTATAAAACTGGGATACTTGATCCAGAAGCAGAGGCAATTAAAAAAACTTTAAAAAATATGGGTTTCAAGTCTATTAAAAACATTTCAAAAGGTAAGTTTTTTGATATTGAAACATCAGACAAAAAAAAAGGACTAGAAGAAATAAAAAAAATTAGTGTAGAACTTTTATCTAACCCAATTATAGAAGATTTTAAAATCTTGAAGAAATAATTCGTGAAAAAAAAAATTGTTTCTATAATTGTTTTTCCAGGATCAAATTGTGACAGAGACCTAGCCGTTGCTATACAAAAACACCTTAATGTCAAAACAGAATATGTTTGGCATAATGAATCAAAAATAAGTAATAATGAGATGATTTTTATCCCAGGTGGATTTTCCTTTGGTGATTATTTAAGAGCCGGTATTTTGGCAACTAAATCTCCAGCAATAAAGGAGGTAATAAATTTTTCTAAAAAAGGAATTCCCATAATTGGTATCTGCAATGGCTTTCAAATACTTACAGAATGCAAATTACTTGAAGGTTCTTTGTTAGCAAATAAGGATCAACTCTTTTTATGTAAAAAAACATTTTTAAAAGTTGAAAATAGAAATTCAATTTTTTCAAGAAATATTAGTAAAACTATTCTTAACTTTCCTATAGCTCATGCACAAGGAAATTATTTTACTAATCAAGATTCACTAGAAAGACTTGAAGATAATGATCAAATAATTTTTAAGTACTGTTCCGAAAAAGGTATTACGAATGTTAAACATAATCCTAATGGATCATTGAAGAATATTGCTGGTATTACAAATAAAGAAAGAAATGTTTTAGGAATGATGCCACATCCAGAAAGAGCAATTAGTGAAAATATGAATTCAGATGGGAATCTTTTTTTTGAGGGTTTAAAAGAACTTTTATGATAATTTCAGATGAAGTAATAAAAAATCACGGTATCAGTGAAAAAGAATATAAAATGATCTTAAAGATTATGGGTAGAAAACCAAATCTTCTTGAATTAGGTATATTTTCTGTAATGTGGAGTGAGCATTGTTCTTACAAATCAACAAAAAAATGGCTTAAAACATTACCAACAACTGGAAAAAGAGTAATTTGCGGTCCAGGTGAAAATGCCGGTATAATAGATATTGATGATAATGACGCAATTGTATTTAAAATGGAAAGTCACAACCATCCCTCTTTTATAGAACCTTATCAAGGTGCTGCAACAGGAGTAGGAGGTATTATGAGAGATGTTTTCACTATGGGTGCCAGACCAATAGCAAATTTAAATTCATTAAGATTTGGTGATCCAAAACATCCTAAGACAAAAAGTTTACTTTCAGGAGTTGTTAAGGGAATTGGGGATTATGGAAATTGTGTTGGTATTCCTACGGTAGGCGGAGAATGTTTTTTTCATGAATGTTATAATAATAATATTCTAGTAAATGCAATGAGCGTTGGTTTAGTTAAAAAAAATAAAATATTTTACTCAACGGCTAAAGGTATTGGAAATCCTATAATTTATGTTGGCTCTAAAACTGGAAGAGATGGCATTCATGGGGCAACAATGGCATCAGCAGAATTCGATGATAAAACCCAAGATAATAGGCCACAAGTTCAAGTAGGAGATCCTTTTATGGAAAAACTTTTATTAGAATCGTGCCAAGAAATTATGAAGCAAGATGCAATTATTGCAATACAAGATATGGGTGCTGCAGGTTTAACTTCTTCTTCCTTTGAGATGGCTTCAAAAGGATCTTGCGGTGTCACTTTAAATCTCGATAAAGTTCCATGCAGAGAGGATAAAATGACTCCATACGAAATGATGCTTTCTGAAACACAAGAAAGAATGTTAATGATAATAAAACCTAATAAAAAAAAATTGACTCTTAAAGTTTTTAAAAAATGGGGTTTAGATGCTGTTGAAATTGGAAGAATCACTAATACCGGAAGTATGGAGATTTTTTTCAAAAACAAATTGGTTGGCAAACTTCCAATTAAACCTCTTGCTGATATGTCTCCAGAATATGATAGACCAACAGATAAACCTAATATAAAAAAATTGAAGAACGATTTTAAAAAGCTTTCAACCCATGATGCAATTCTCAAAATGATTTCAGGACCAAATCATTCCTCAAAAAAATGGATTTATGAACAATATGATAGAACTGTTATGGGTGATACATTACTTTCATCTGAAGAATCTGATGCAGCAGTTGTAAGAATTCATAAGACAAAAAAAGCTATTGCTGTAACCTGTGACTGTAATCCAGTTTTTTGTAATTCAGATGCAAAAATAGGAGCAGCTATTGGTGTTGCTGAATCCTGGAGAAATCTTATTGCTTCTGGTGCAGAGCCAATTGCAATCACTGATAACCTTAATTTTGGAAACCCTGAGAAAAAGGATGTAATGTACCAAATTAAACAATCTATAGAAGGTATAAAAATAGCATGTAAAACTTTGAAATTTCCAGTCGTTTCTGGAAATGTATCACTTTATAATGAGACTAATAAAAAATCTATTTTTCCAACACCTGTCATAGGAGGAGTAGGATTAATTAGAAATATATCAAATATTAAAGGGTTAAAAATTAATTTTGGCGATAGAATTTTTATGATTGGAGATTGCAAAGGTCATCTAGAGCTTTCAGAATATTACAGGATATGTGGAAATAATGANGGTCTNCCTCCANNTTTGGATTTAAAAAAAGAGTTTCAAAATGGAGTATTCATGCAAAATTTTATNAAAAAGAATACTGAAATGATCAGTGGATGTCATGATATATCAGAAGGTGGTCTNTTGCTTGCATTAGCAGAACTTTGTATAAAAAACAAAAAAGGAATNAGAGTGAAATTGCCAAAAAATAAAAATAAAGAAANAGAATGGTTTTTTGGTGAGGATCNATCTAGATACCTNGTAATCCTTAATAATGCAGTTGAATTAAAAAAATTTGCTAAAAAGAAAAAAGTAAAAATAGAAGAGGTAGCATTAGTTGAAGATAACAATTTCTTTGAAATTGANAATAAATTCAAAATTCCAATAAAAAAACTTATAAAATATAANAATTCTTGGTATAAAAAGTTTATAAATAAATGACTTTGACAGCNATACAAATAAAAGAGCTTATCCAAAAAAAGCTTCCAGACGCTTCTATAGAAATAGAAGATATCANAGGTGATAANAATCATTATCATGCCACAATTAANTCNTCAGCTTTTAAAGGGNTTTCAAAGTTAAATCAACATAAACTTGTGTATGATGCTATCGGATCGCACATGGGNACNACTCTTCATGCACTNATGCTAACGACNTCNGANAGCTAGAAAAGGATCAAAATGGAANAAATAAGTAAAAAAATTAAAGAANTNATAAATCAANATGATGTGGTTTTATTTATGAAAGGAACNCCTGATTTCCCTCAATGNGGATTTTCTGCAAACGTAGTTGGTATTTTTAACCATTATGGAATTGAATATAAAAGTTATAATGTTTTAGAGGATNTAGAGCTTCGNGAAGGGATCAAGTCATTTTCTGACTGGCCAACAATTCCACAAATATATATTAAAAACGAATTTATAGGTGGATTTGATATATTAAGNGATATGTTAGAAAACAATGAAATAGANGNCTTATTAAAGAAGAAAGAAATTAAGTTCAACTTACAGGATTAACCTAATCATCATACTTTGACTTAATTGCAGAAATAAATGGATAAATCGAGCATAATATACTNATTAAAATCCCCTGACCTCCTGCTTNNTAACCCTTTTTAAACAAAAAAGATTTTATAAATCTNGAAAANATCTTTCTNATTGAAAATAACTTTNTAAGATTTATTTTCTTCGATTTCAAATCNTGNGCATANAGACTTGTNTTCCTATTAAATCTCAATATTAAATCTGATAAACTTTTCGACATNTAGTGATCTAAGTGATTTTTGAATACNTCTCCTTTTTTTCCCTTCAAAACGTAATCNGGATGAACNGAACCTTCTTTCCAAAGTTTACTATTTTTTCTAAACAATAAAAATTTNCCTTCNGGTGCTAAACAGGCCATCCATCCNTTTCTTATTTNTTTCATTGANACNTAGTTAATTAGAGGTATGTAATAAAAATCTATTCTTTTTGTATTTNTTTTAAATAGAATTTCATCAGCTAGTTTTTTACTTACAACTTCATCAGAATCAATTTCTAATATCCAATCNGATTTACATTTAGATAACCCNAAATTTCTTCTCTTTCCNTCACATGTCCAAGAACCNCTATATATAATTTTTGTGAATTTCTTNGCTTTTTCTTTTGTTTTATCCACCGATCTATCAAGAANNACNACTATCTCATCTACAAAATNCAATGATGCAAGTGCNTCTTCAATNGAAGATTCCTCATTTCTTGCAATAATCANGGCACTNATAGACATAATAAACTAANTTTTAAAGATAAATANNGATAGGGTTTATCTTGAATAATATTCAATAACTAAATTNGGCTCCATNATCACTGGATAAGGAACTTCATCAGGCTTNGGTCCNTTNAAAAATGTNCCTTTTAGCTTATCATAATCTACNGANAAGTACTGAGGCGTTTCTCTTTCAGTTGAGCTTATAGCTTCAAGTACAATNGGNATTTCTCTNCTTTTTTCTTTTACTTCAACTAAATCTCCATTCTTAAGAGAGTANGAAGCGATGGTAACNTTNTTCCCATTAACNAGAATGTGGCCGTGNCTAACGAATTGTCTGGCTGCGAANATAGTTGTGGCAAATTTCATTCTATAGACGGTNGCATCTAATCTTCTTTCTAAAAGTTCTATTAAATTCTCGCTTGTATTACCTNTTATTTTAGAAGCTTTGNANAATAGATTTCGNAATTGTTTTTCTGTGATATATCCATAATGACATTTAAGCTTNTGTTTTGCCATTAANTGANTGCCAAAGTCTGATGGNTTTTTTCTTCTATTCTGACCATTTAATCCAGGNGGGTAGTCTCTTCTATTNAAAGGNCTCTTTGGTCTTCCCCANAGGTTACANCTNAGCCTTCTATCTACTTTATATTTTGATTTGAGAATTCTAGTCATATGTGAGAAATATACTTTTAATTTTTCCTATGTCAATTTACTTTTTACTTGTTTTTCTTAGGCTTTTTATTATGCCCAGTAAAGTTTGTAGGTCATTAGAGGTTAACTNTAATTTGTTAAAAATNTTCTTAATCTTTTGCTTTAAAATTTTTTCTCTTTCTTTTACGTTAAAGAAANATGTTTCAGATAAATTNTTCTCCAAAATAGAGAAAAAATTNAGNAGCTCTTTTTTACTAGCTAGNTCTGCAATTTNCGATTTCTTTTTTATACNTTTTTTATTATTTTTTTCTTNTCCCTNCATTATTTCGTAAGANACAACTGCNACAGCATGTGAAAGATTTAATGANGAAAAACTATTGTTAGTATTTATTTCCAAAACAAAATCACATATTGANATGTCATCGTTATTCAAACCACTCTTTTCTGGTCCAAATATTATTCCAATATTGTTTTTATTATCTGTTAACAATCTGTTGAGATTCGCAAAACTAATTTGCTTTTTTTTTATTGATCTTATTCTGTTGGTTGTTCCAATTACAATATTTAGATTTTCAACGGCTTTTTGTAATGTAGGGTAATTTTTAATATTGCTGATAACATTATCTGCACCAGCGGCCAATGGTAAAATCTTTTCATTTTTTAAATCAAATTCAGGACAAACTGTTTTCAAGTTTTTTTGTCCAAAATTCAGCATTACCCTNGCACTAGCNCCNAGATTTTCTGGTANTTGGGTATTNACCAAAATAAATTCTGGCATTTTGAAGGAATNCATATTATTTGGATTTTAATANATGGAAAGTTATNCTGTCATGAAGAGCAATATAAGAAGCATCTATAACGTTGTATGAAACTCCAATAGTTGACCATTTTAATTTTTCATTTCGTGACTCTATTCTCACTCTAACTAATGCCTTTGTACCATCCTGTGGTGTTAAAATTCTTACCTTATAATCTACAAGATTTAATTTTTTTATACGAGGGTAGAACTTTACTAGTGCATTTCTTAGAGCTTTATCAAGTGCGTGAATTGGTCCATTACCCTCAGATGCACTGTAGAACTCATTAGTTCCAACAAAAATTTTTACACTTGCTTCTGAAAATGGAACAAAATTGTTGCTTGAATTTTTTCTTTTTTCGTCTGATACTTTGAAACTTTCTAAACTATAAAACTCTAAAAATTTTTGGAAACTTCTCTTTGCCAAAAGTTCGAAACTTGCTTCAGCCCCATCGTATGCATAACCTAAAAACTCCTGTTTTTTTATAAGTTCCAAAAAACTTATTACCTTTTTTTCTTTACCTCTAATATCGATATCCAGTTTCTTCAATCGATTGATAATATTACTTTTACCTGACTGATTTGAAACAACTAAGACTCGCTCATTTCCGACATNGGNAGGATCAATATGCTCATAACATTTTGGATCTTTCTCAACAGCAGAAATATGAAGTCCTCCTTTGTGAGCAAAGGCTGCCGAACCAACAAAAGGTAAATTTCTTAAAGTNTCTCTATTCAANATTTCATCAATGAGTCTACTTGTCTTTGTTAATGTGTTAATTTTATTTTTCAACTTGCAATCATATTTCATTTTAAGGACAAAGTTGGCNGCAACATTTACGAGATTTGTATTTCCACATCTTTCGCCTAGACCATTAAATGTTCCCTGCACTTGTGTTGCACCACTAAGAACTGACTGAATGGAATTATAGGTTGCATTATCAGTGTCNTTATGAAAATGNACTCCCAAATTATTTTCTGGAATTATTTTCTTTACTTCANATAAAATTTCCTCNAGCTCNTATGGTAATGTACCCCCATTTGTATCACACAATATTATCCAATTCGCTCCTGCATCAAATGCCGTTTTTAATGTTGTAAGTGCATATTTAGAATTATGCTTATATCCATCAAAAAAATGTTCTGCATCAAATAANACTTCATCNACTCGCTTAGANGCATACTNAATCGTNTCATCAATCATATCTAAATTCTCATTGAGACTTACTCCTAATGCATTTCTNACCTGAAAATCNGAAGATTTACCAACTAGACACGTTGCCGAAACTCCTGAATTAAGTACTGCATTTAAACCAGGGTCATTTTTGGCACTCTTACCTGACTTCCTCATCATTCCAAATGCGACAGCTTTTGAATTTTTTAATTTTGGCAATGATTTGAAAAACTTATCGTCTGTGGGATTAGCACCTGGCCATCCACCTTCAATATAGTCGATACCAATATGGTCAAGAATTTTAATAATTTTTATTTTATCATCTAGACTAAAGTTTACACCCTTTGTTTGAGCACCATCCCTTAATGTACTATCGTATAATTTAATTTTCTTCTTCACAGTTAAAATCCACTCTTTTTATAATCTCATCTTTTTTAAGTAATGTCAGNAAGTCATTCATGCTTGGACCNAATNNNTTNCCTGTNAGAATTTNCCTNAGNAAAATAAACAATTCTCTNGGNTTAGANTNATAATTTTCCAAAATTCTATTAGTCCATATTGTCCAAAAGTCTTTATCAACTTTTTCAGGTAAACTATCAAATATGATAGTTTTTAGCCCCTTTTTTATTTTTATCTTTTCGTTTATTACCAAGCTATCATTAATAATTTTGTACCATTCTTCTGCTTCTTGTATTGAATCTACGTTAGATCTTATAATTTCCCAAAATTTTTCATCAAACTTTATATTGTATGTTTTCTCAAGAATTGAAAATTTCATAGACTTTAAGTATTTTGAATTTAATCTAACAATATCTCCAATATCAAAAAAAATTGAATTCTTTGAATAAGTTTTNATATCGAAGTTTTCAATTAACTTTGTCAANCCTTCAAAATTTTCCATNGGTTGATTTGTCCCTATTTTTTTAAGATAGTTAAGAATAACTANTGTTGAGATTTTAGTCTCCCTACATTCTTTAATTGAAAATGAATCTGTTCTTTTTGACAAACCCTTTCCTGATTTAGATTTCATTAACGGAAAATGNNCAAAAACTGGTACTTTTGCNTTTATCAATTTAAATAGCTTNATNTGAGCNGCAGTATTAGTTATATGATCGTCACCTCTTATAATATGAGACACACCCATATCTGCATCATCAACTACNGACGTTACAGTAAAAAGCGGCATTTCATCCGATCTGAAAACAATTGGATCAGATACAGACAAGTTATTAAAATTTATTGCTCCATGAATCATATCATCCCAGCTTATAGAATCTTCATCTAATAATAATCTCCAATGTGGATTTTTTCCTGAGGAAATTAATGCTCTAATTTCTTCTTTTTTTAATTTTAANGACGATCTGTCATAAATTGGAGGTTTGCCTTGTTTAAGAAGTATTTTTCTTTTTAGTGAAAGTTCCTCGGAAGACTCAAAACAGGGATAGATTAAATTTTTATTTTTAAGAATTTCAAAAACTTCTTTATATTTTGATTCTCTCTCAGATTGTTTTATTATTTTATAGTATTCAATACCAATCCAATTTAAATCATCTAAAATAGAATCCACAAAAACGTTTTTTGATCTTTCTTTGTCTGTATCATCAATTCTGAGAAAAAATCTAAAATTATTTTTTTTCGCGAATAAATAGTTTAATAGAGCAACCCTCATATTTCCCATATGAAGAAATCCAGTTGGACTTGGTGCAAACCTTAACATAATTTATAACCTAAACTTATTTGTTAATGGAAACCTTCTATCTGCTGATAACGACATTCCAGATACTTTTGGTCCAATTGCACTCTGATATCTCTTGAATTCAGATTTTTTTACTAGATCCCATATTTTATTTACAATACTTTTCTTAAAACCTTTCTTAACTATAAAGTCAATGCCTTTGTTTTGGTCAATTAACAATTCTAGAATTTTATCAAGTGTCTCATAATATGGGAGTGAATCACTATCTTTTTGATCAAATTTTAATTCTGCGGAAGGTTCTTTTTTAATAATTTCTTGTGGTATAACATTAAGTTTTTTTACTTTGAATTCATCAAGAATATTTTTATTCCTCCATTCACAAAGCTCAAAAACTTTAGTTTTATATATATCTTTAAGCAAAGAATATCCACCACACATATCTCCATATAAGGTTGAATATCCCACTGATAGTTCAGATTTATTTCCAGTTGTAATAAGTAATGAATTAAATTTGTTAGAAATCGCCATCAACAACAAGCCTCTAATTCTTGATTGTATATTTTCTTCGGTTATGTCATTTTTTAGGTCTTTAAAAATATACTTTAATTCCTCTAAAATTTTAATTTTTAGATTCTCTATTGATAGTTCAGTTGTATCTATTTCTAAATTTCTTGATAAATTATGGGCATCTATTCTACTTTCTTTGGATGTGAAAATTGAAGGAAGAAAAAAAGACTTTATATGATTTTTATCCAAACTGTCGGAAGCGATAGCTAATGTAAGTGCAGAATCAACTCCTCCTGATAGTCCAAGTATAGCTGATTTAAAATTATTTTTATTCATGTAATTTTTTAATCCAATCATTAATGCTTTGTAGAGAAGTTCATTATCTGATTTTTTTTTAATGATTTTTAGCTGATGTGTTTCATTTAAATCAATTATTTCATCGGAATCGCTAAAGAATTCTTTTTGCAAAATAATTTTTCCACTTGAATTCATAACAAATGAACCACCATCAAATATTAGATCATCTTGCGCACCAACTAAATTCAAATATATTAAACTAGATTCATAAAATTTAGCCCTTTTTGAGGCCAATTTTTTCCTTAATTTAAATTTACCAATTTCAAATGGAGAAGCGTTAATAATCACAATTAAATCAATTTTTGGTTTAACCAAATTTTTAGAGTAGTCATCGACCCACATGTCTTCGCAGATTAGAAAGTTAATTTTCTTATTTTTAAACTTAAAATAATTTGATTTGTCTTCATTCCCATGAAAATATCTTTTTTCGTCGAAAACTCCATAATTTGGCAAATGTGATTTGATTACTCTGTGAACTACTTTGCCTGATTCAATAATTAATAAACAATTTGTTATTTTTTTTTTAAAATGTTGAGGAATACTTAAAACAAAAATAGTTTTTTTATTTTTAGTCAAATCCATTATTTTTTTTTTATAAACTTCCACTTTTCTCATAAAGTCTTCTCGAAACAGTAAATCTTGTGGGGGGTAACCAGTAAGTGAGAATTCTGTGGTGAAAAAAAAATCACACTTATTTTTATTTGCAAAAAAGTAAGATTTTTTAAGAATATTATAATTTCCTTCTATATCACCTACTGTTGTATTTTTCTGAGAAAATAAAATCTTAATTATCAACCTCCAAGAATCATTTGATTTTTTTTAAATGAGAAGCAATAAGAAAAGCTAACTCAATAGATTGAGAAGCATTTAATCTGGGATCGCAATGTGTATGGTATCTACTACTTAAGTCCTTACTAGAAATTTTTTGTAATCCACCCATACATTCCGTAACATTTTGACCTGTCATTTCTAAATGAATTCCACCTGCGTATGTTCCAAAGATATTATGAATCTTAAAAAAAGACTTAACTTCAGAAAGAATGTTTTTGAATATCCTAGTTTTAAATCCACTTTTAGCTTTTTCAGTATTTGCATGCATCGGATCACATGACCAAAGAATGTTAAGTTTTGAATTAGTTATTTTTTTTAGAATTGGTGGATACAGTTTCTCTATATTTTCAGCTCCCATTCTTATGATGAGTGTAATTTTTCCTTTTTCATTTTTTGGATTAATTTTTTTTATTACTTTTATTAATTCTAGTATATCAGTTGCAGGACCTACTTTTATTCCAATTGGATTGCTTATACCTGAACAAAACTCCACATGAGCACCATTTAACTGTCTGGTTCTATCTCCTATCCATAACATATGTGCTCCAACATTATACCAATCACCAGTTGTGCTATCCACTCTGGTAAATGCAGATTCGTAAGGCAACAACAAAGCTTCATGAGATATGAAAAAGTTAGTCTCTGATAGTTGTCTAACACTATGATTATTAACTCCACAAGCATTCATGAAATTTAAGCATTCAGAGATTCTATTGGCCAAGTTTTTAAAATTAGAACCTTGTTTTGACCTCTTAACAAAATCAAGATTCCAATTTTGAATCGTTGATAAATCAGCATAACCACCATAAGCAAATGCTCTTAAGAGGTTTTGTGTTGAGGCAGCTTGATTATAAGATTGAATCATTCTTTCAGGATTGGGTTTTCTTGCTTTCTCGTTAAATTCAATCCCATTTATCATATCACCGAGATAGCTAGGAAGCTCTTTATCTTCCTTTTTTTCAATAGGTGATGATCTTGGTTTTGCAAATTGGCCTGCAAGTCTTCCTAGTTTTATAACTGGAACCCCTGAAGCAAAAGAGAGTATTACAGCCATTTGCATTATAACTCTAAAAGTATTTCGGATATAGTTTGGGTGAAATTCCGCAAAACTCTCGGCGCAATCACCAGCTTGAAGTAGAAAGCCCTTTCCATCAACACATTTTGATAAATCGCATTTTAATTCTCTTACTTCACCAGCAAAAACAAGTGGTGGAAGTTTTTTCATTCGAGCTACCACCTTATTAAGTTCATTTGTATTTTCATACACAGGTTGGTGAAGAGCTTTTTTATTTTTCCAAGTCTCAGGATTCCAGTTTTGTTTCATATATTTAATTTATAATAATTTAAAAATAAATTACAAACCCTTAATATTGTTTGTTTTTTAAGGTCACAATCTCTTCTGCACTGGTAGGATGTATTCCCAAAGTTCTATCAAGTTGTTTCTTTGTCAGACCATTAACTACTGCAACTGAAAAACCTTGAATAATTTCAGCAGCATTTTCACCAATATAATGAATACCTCTGATTTTTTGTTGTTTTCCACTTACAATCAACTTAATAAAAACTTTAGATTTTATTTTTGACATTGAATATTTAAGTGGAGTAAATGTAGACTTAAAAACTTCTACTTGAGTGAATTTTTTTTTTGCCTCATGCTCTGAAAATCCTACAAATGCATAATTTGGATATGAAAAAACTGCGGTTGGTATATTATAGTAATTAAATTTTTTTTTTTTTCGCACTTTTCAAGTTATCTATAACAGTCATTGCCTCTGAAATTGCGACTGGAGTAAGTTGAACTCTGTCTACAACATCACCTACTGCAAATATATTTTTTTGTGATGTTTGGAAATAATCATTAATAATTATTGATTTATTTCTAGCTGTATGAACTTTTGTATTATGAATTTTTAACTTATCAATGTTAGGAATTCTTCCAGTTGCCTCTAAAACTTTTTGATATATCTTAGTATTTTTTTTAAAAAAAACTTTATATTTATTTTTAGAAAAAATTATCTCTTTAGGAAAATCATTGTTTATAATATTTATACCTTTTTCTTTTAATTCTTGAGATAAAAAGTCAGAGACTTCGGAATCAAAATCCTTCAAAATTCTTTTTCCTCTAATACAAATAGTGACGTCCACACCAAGACCTTTAAAAATAGATGCAAATTCTATTGCTATATAACCCCCACCTAAAATTAGGATATTTTCGGGGAGATCCTGTAAATCAAATGCATTATCTGATGAGATTAATTTATTTTCTTTACATAAACCCAAATTTTTTGGTTTAGTTCCAACTGCTATTAAATATGATTCAGCTTGAATAAGATCATTACCTACCTTTAATGTTTTGTTATCAACAAACTCAGCAAAATCACTGAAAATTTTAACGTTTGAATTACTCAATAAATTTAAGTAAATATTGTTTAATCTTTTAATTTCTTTTTTTTTATTTAATACTAATTTTTTCCAACTAAAACTTTTATTTTTTAATTTCCAACCAAAACTTTGCATCAGCTCCATCTCTTCTGAGAAGTTAGAAGCATAAGTATAAAGTTTTTTTGGTATACAACCCCTGTTTACACAAGTTCCACCCAGTGACCATCCTTCAGCTATGCCAGTTTTAATTCCATTAGCAGCAGCATATCTGGCTGCTCTGACTCCTCCAGAACCTCCACCAATTACAAATAATTCAAATTTTTTTACCATCACACAAAGACAAAATTAATTTAATGACACATTAATATAATGAATTTTAATGTTTTGAAACATAAAAAAGGGGTGTTGCCACCCCTTTTTTGCAGTTAATGGAAAGCAAGCTTGCATCTTAATTAACGACCAAAATAAAATATATTTAACCAGAAATTATATATTTGAACAAAAGTCATTCAAAATATCTGAAAATTCTTTATCATCACAATCTTTTGAACTAGTTTTAATAATAGATTTCTCAAAAACAATAGAGCCAAGGTAATTCAACTGCATTGAAAAACCTTGTACGTAATTTTTTCCATTTCCCCCAGAGGATGTACAAATAAGAGAGTTTTTTTTATCAAAACCCTCTTTCCAATCTTTAGTTGCTCTACTAATCCAAGCAATTGCGTTCGTTACTATTGGTGAAATACCTCCATTATACTCCGGACTACACCAAATCATAGCATTGGATGAACAAATTAAATCTTTTATCTTTGTAATACTGTTTGGAAAAGAATTGTCGGTTTTATATTTTGCTTCCAGTGTAGGTGTATACAAAGGAAGCTCAAAATCTTCAAGCGATACAACCTCACAATTAAAAACATCCTTAGTTTTTATGAAGTTTTTAATCTTTATCGATAAATCAAGGTTTGATTTTTTTGTAGACGAAATAATTAATAATTTTTTCATTCCAAAATAATAATTTAGTTTAAATCTAATGCAAACTTTTTTAATAATTCGAGATCAATTATTTCTAATACATCAATGTGTGTACTTGACAAAATTATTGAGGTTGCGCATCCATGTTGATAAGCGTGTAACCACCTTTTTGCACAAACACACCATCTATCTCCATCTACCAAACCTGGAAAATTAAATTCACTTTTTGCTGTAATTAAATCATTTCCTGTAGTCATTTGAAAATCAAGGAACTTTTGGTTGATTATTGCACAAACAAAATGTTTCCCTAAATCGTTTTTTTCAGAATCACAACATCCATTTCTATTAAAACCTGTCAATGGATCTTTTGAACATAATTCTAATTTTCTACCAAATACATTAATTTGTTTTTTTTTCAATTAAATATCTCATCATTTTCTGGTGCTTACCAATCTTAATAATATTAAATACTTTTCCTTTACTTTGAAATTGGTTCTTTTTATAAAATCCAACTACATTTATTCTCGAATTACACCATACAACTTTAACGTTTTTCTTTATTAGTTCTCTGGATAAAAGTCTTAATAGAAGAGACCCATAACCTTTTCTAGTCTCTTCACTAATTGTAAACATCCCCCTTATTTGACATATTTTTCTTTTTTTTTCAACTATTAGTGTTAAACCAGAGACTAGAGATTCATCAACATATAAACCATAATGTGTTGTATTTTTATAACTATCCTCTTTATAGAATGATAAATAGTTAGGTAATTCAGAGTATAAGTTTTTTTTTCTAAATTTTTGAATTTTTTCTAAACCTATCTTTTTTAATAATATTATTTCATTAACTGGATCATATCCACTTCTTCCAAATGGATGACATTTTAACAATCTTTTTATGCAATAGTAAGAGCCTCTCAAGACTCCAAATTTTCTTAATGAATCAACACAATATTGAGAACACGAAGGATAAAATCTACAACTTACCGGTATAAAGGGAGATATAAAGTTTTGATATATTTTTATTGGGATAATAAAAAAAAAAATAAAAGGATTTTTTATCTTATTTTTGTCCACACTGTACCTTTGCTAGTATCTTCTATTTCAATACCTTGTTTTTTTAATGTTTCTCTGATTGCGTCAGCTTTTTTGAAATCTCTGCTTTTTCTTGCCTCATTTCTCTCTTTTAATAATTTTTCCAATGTTTCTAGATTTGAAAATTCTTTAATCTCTGTATCATTCTTTAGTCCAAGCAACCTTAATCCCTCAAAAATTGCTTGGTATATTTTATTCTGATCATCAACCTTTGTTTCAATTATATTTATATATTTATTAATTACACTTAGGGCTTTTGGAGTATTTAAATCATCAAACAAGCATTCTTTGACTTTATCAAAGTATTCATTTTCTTTAATATCTATTTTAACAGCAGTGTTAACCTTGATTCTCTCTAAGTTTTTATAAATCCTGGTTAATGTTTGCTTTGATTGCTGAAGTACCTTCTCAGTCCAATTAAGTGGTTGTCTGTAATGAGCGGACAATAAACTTAGTCTAATTACTTTGCCGTCATATCTTTTTAAGAGATCATTAACTAACTGAATATTACCAATTGATTTGGACATTTTTTCTCCTTCAAAAGTTACAAATCCATTGTGAAACCAATAATTACAAAACTCACTTGGATTAGAATTTTTCTTGATTGCAGAACAACTTTGAGCAATTTCATTCTCATGATGGGGGAATGTCAAATCAACCCCTCCACAATGTATATCAAATGGTGTGTCAAGACATTTGTCTGACATAGTACTGCATTCGATATGCCAACCAGGTCTTCCTCTTCCCCAAGGTGATGACCATCCCGGATCTTCTTCTTTACTAGGTTTCCATAAAATAAAATCTCTGGGATTTTTTTTAAATTTACCTACCTCTACTCTTGCTCCAGCAATTTGTTCATCCAAACTTCTTCTAGATAAACTTCCATAGTATTTGTAACTAGTAACATCAAAATAAACATAATTATTTACTATATAAGCACACTCATTTTTAATTAGTTTTTCAATCATTGTAATCATATCTTCAATAAATTCTGTAGCTTTTGGTTGAACGTTAGGTTCATCTACATTGAGAGAGGTCATATCTTGATTATAAATTTCATGATATTTTTGTGTTAACTTCTCAATTGGAATACCAAGATCTTTTGAGGCTTTTATTATTTTGTCATCTATATCAGTAATGTTAGAGACAAACTTCACAGCCTTATACTTACATTTTAAAGTTTTTACTAAAAGGTCAGTAATAACTGCCATCCTCGCATTACCAACATGAGCATAATCATAAACTGTTGGGCCACATGCATATATTCCTATGCTATCTGGTTTTATTGGAACAAATTCTTTTTTTTTTCTTGAAAGGCTATCAAACAAAAAGATTTTCATTTTTTATTGTCTTCTACTTGATTTATTAGTTCCCTGAAAAATTCATCTATATTAAAAAAGCATCCATTTTCTTCATGAAGCGAACTTCCCTTTGAATGACATTCATTTATGTGATGAATAAATTCGTCCACATTTTCAACTATATATTTTTTGTTATTAATATCTTTTATTTTAAGAATTTTATTCATACTGCTTTGTTAAAATATATCTGAATCTAGAAGTTTTTCCTTCTTTATTTGTATTGTTTTCACCCATATCTATCACCTGAGACAAATTAAAACCATGTGCTCCAAGTTCATTTAATCTTTCTTGTACAGTAATATTGTCGTGATGTTCTAAGTTTACATAATCTATTACTTTATATTGAATTTTTTTTTTCATTTTTAATACTAAATAATTGTTCTTAGTAGCCTTAATAAATAATGTTTTGTATTGTTAATTTTTCTTACACTTACCAATTAAGGAGTGAAGAGTCTTAGTGTCTTTTCTTTTTTTAAAATACTCATCAAATTTTGAAGAATACATAAAATTACCATTATAATTTAAACTAAATACCCTATCATTATTTGGATGACCAACACAATTAAAATCCTTTTCCTTTATATTGCTGACTCTGATATCAAAAATCCACGAACAATGCATTGGTATCGCATAACCAGATGATTTAATTAAAACAATTTCAATAAAATGAGAGGTATTTGGAAAATAATTTTTTGACGAAT
This sequence comes from Pelagibacteraceae bacterium TMED65, assembly GCA_002167215.1. Next base: position 9,050 of record NHDS01000010.1, on the reverse strand, counting down.
TTGATCTTAATTTTTCCTGTTTGTATATTTCCTCTCTATTTCTTGAAATTTTTATCTCAAATTTTTTCAACTTTAAGTAATCTAATATTTTTTCATAATCTTTTCCAAAGAAATTTAATCCAATATGTTTTTCAGTGTTGCATTCCAGAAAATCTTCAGCGCTAATTGAAAAACAAAAACACAAAAAAAAAATAAATATTTTCATCCTTCTGCTAAATTTTATTTCCTTTTTTTCTTTTTAATTTTAGGTCCCTCACCCTATCTTGTAAAAGAACAAATGGGTCTCCTGTTACGACTTTACATTGTTTATTACCAAATATTAATCGTTTCCTATTTATGACGTATTCTATCTTCCCATGTTTCATAATAATTATATTCCTTAGATTAGTTCTATATTTTCTAGGGTATTGATATATTTCATACATTGTTTTCTCTAAAGAGAATAATTTTACTTTTTTATTTTCTAAAAACTTGATTCCCCAGTCTTCTATACTAATGGACTCGTTATAACATATAAGATTTCTTCCTACCAAATCATCATCATGAGGGTCTTTCGCATTAGCTGAAGTAAAAATGAAAAGAGTAATTATATGCAAAAAAAATGATTTCATTATTATAGTCAATTACATTATACATATATTTATTTGATAATCTAATATATATGATCTAAAATTAATTATGATTTTAAAATTATTCATCAGCTTTTTTATACTCTTCATTATCCCTATTAACGCCAGTGCAGAATGGATAAGAATATTTTCAATTGCTCAAGGAGATCTTTATATAAATTCAAAATCTGTAAGTAGAAATGGTAACAGTATTTTTTTTGATCAACTTGTTGATTACAATAAAAAGCAATCAAATGGTGCTTTTTCTTTTTTAACAAATTCTGAAGTAGATTGCAGAACCCTAAAAACAAGAGATTTAAACTATGAGCTATATATGCAACAAATGGCAAAAGGTACTAATTTTTATAAAGGTAATCCTAGTAAAAAATGGAAAAACTACGAACCAGGTACAAGTGCATACTTAGTAAATAAGATACTTTGTGAGAGGGTATACAAAGATTAAAGAGCTTTAATATATGCTTCTTCAACAAATAGCTACCTTAACATTAATTTTGCATACCTCGATAGTAATTTTTATTGTTAGTCAATTTTTCTTGATACCAATTGGTTATAAATTTGGATGGAACTGGCAAAAAAAAAAGAATATTAGATTATTACATCTCACCTTAATTTCTATTGTGACATTGGAAACTTGTATTGGTGTTGCATGTCCCTTAACAATTATAGAAAATAATCTGAGAGGTATTTATGTTTCAAATTCTTTCATTGACAGTTTTTTTAATAAAATACTTTATTGGGACTTCCCAAAGATTTTTTTTCTAATTACATATTTAGCATCTCTTGGTTGGACAATTCTTATGTGGTTTTTATTTCCACCAAGAATTTAAAAATTAAAATAATCTTTAATTGCGTTACATGAAAATTAAAACATATATTTTATTTTTGATTAAAAATTGGATGTGAAAGTTTATCAATTTTTTTTTTGTAACTAGAAAATATTCCATAAAATATTAACAACAAAACAAGAATTAAAGGAAACAACTTTTTCATTTTAGGTAATTAAAACTTTTTTTTAAATTATTAGTAAAAAAAAAAAAAAACAACTATTCTTTTTAAATGGATGAAAAAATAGGATTAGATAAATTTTGTGATTTACTTTCTAAATTAAATATGGACTTCACTGATTATGTATTAGAAGACTTAGAGTCTGAAGAGGAAGGAAATACTAAACTTGAAGGATTAACTCAAAAGGAATGGTTAAATTTATATGTCAATTATTTGCAACAAAAAAATGAATTTTAAAAACTAATCTAACGAAAATTCACTTTTATAATCTTTTATCATACTTAAATTTTGTTCCGTCTTTTCAAGTACAAAATTCTCTATTACAAGAAGATCAAGCCCAGTTCCCATAAAACACCTAAATGCATCATTCGGAGTACAAACAATAGGTTCACCTCTTATATTAAAGGAAGTATTTATAAGTACTGGGGTTTTGGTTAGTTTGTAGAATTCATTAATAAGATCATAAAATATTTGGTTGTTTTTTTTATTAACTGTCTGAATTCTTGCACTATAATCAACATGAGTAACTCCCGGTATATTAGATCTTTTATCGTTAATAGAAGATAGTTTTTGCTTGCTTGTTGTCTCCTGGACTAACTTACTTTTTTTTAATTGTGAGACTATCAACATGTAAGGACTTGAATCTCTTAGAGCAAACCATTCATTACAATGATTCTCAAGAACAGATGGAGCAAAAGGTCTAAAGCTTTCTCTATATTTAATTTTTAAGTTTAATTCTTTCTGAATCTTATTATTTCTTGGATCAGCAAGTATGGACCTAGCACCTAGTGCTCTGGGCCCAAACTCCATTCTACCTTGAAACCAACCAACAGCACTACCTTTAGAAATTCTTGTTGCAATAAATTTGATCATATCTTTTTTTAGATATTTTTTATAAACAGCTCCTGCTTTATCCAATGATTTTTTTATTTGTTTAATGTTAAAGTTAGGTCCTAATAAAGAACCTTGCATGCTATCGGATGATCTCACAATTCTTTTCTTTTTAAAATGTATATGCCATAATGCCAGAGCTGAACCTAAAGAAGCACCTGCATCCCCTGCTGCAGGTTGTATCCAAATGTTCTTGAAAATATTTTCTTTATGTATAAGTCCATTTACAACACAATTTAAAGCAACTCCTCCAGACAAACATAAATTTTCATTTTTATAATTTAATTTTAAATCTCTTAAAATTGTTAACACAATTTCCTCTGTTATTTTTTGTATCGAGGCAGCAATATCCATATGAAATTTTTTAATTTGCGATTCAGACTTTCTAGGTTTTTGTCCAAATAATTCTTCAAACCTTTTATTTGTCATTGTAAAACCAGTCGCATAATCAAAAAAATTCTGATCAAGACGAAAGGAGCCATCTTTTTTTATATCTATTAATTTTTTTTTTATCAAATTACAGTAAATTGGCTTGCCATACGGTGCCAAACCCATCAATTTATATTCACCGCTGTTAACTTTAAATCCAATGTAATATGTAAAAGCTGAATATAATAAACCCAGTGAATTAGGGAAGTTAATCTCTTTTTTTATCTCAATGTTATTATTTTTACCTTCAGCAACAGTAGTTGTAGCCCACTCACCAACTCCATCTGCTGTTAAGATTAACGAAGATTTAAAAGGTGATGGATAGAAAGCGCTTGCAGCGTGACTCAGATGGTGTTCAGAAAAAAACAACTTATCTTTGTCAAAGTTTTTATCAAATAATCTTAGTTGATGAATAATTTCTTTTTTCATAAAGAGTTTTTCTTTTAGCCAAATTGGCATCGAAAATAAAAATTGCTTCAATCCTCTAGGAGCAAAACAAAGATATGTTTCAATTAATCTCTCAAATTTTAAAAAAGGTTTTTCAAAGAAAACAACATAATCTATATCCTTAAGTTTTAATTTTTTGAATTTTAATAAATCTTTAATTGCATTCACAGGAAAAGCTGCATCATGTTTTTTTCTCGAAAACCTCTCCTCCTGTGATGCATAGATAACTTTACCGTTTTCAATTAACGATACTGCGCTATCATGAAAATATGCTGAAATACCTATAATTCTTATTTTTTTCATTTTGAAAATATTTACAGTTTTAATTTCTTCAATCGTTAGCGATAATTAATATTGATCTTTAAAGTTAATTTTTTTTTTTTATTCTCTTCCCAGTATGTATCTTTAATGATCGACTTATTTTTTTGTATTAAATCAATATTTAATAATCTTATAATGATGTTAATTGGTATTATTGTTACAAAATAAACTAATGTCAGTATTAATGGTGAAAATAAAAGTCCTAAATAAATGCCAAATTTCTCCCAATAAAAAGCTATAAAACTTAAAGATTTGGGCTTTATTAACGATAACAAACCAAAAATTGATGATAAAATTAAAAAAAAAAAGAAAAAATTCTTTGAATTAAGGAAATCATAAATACTAACAATTAAAAATATAAATGAAAATGTATAGCCAAAACTTTTACATTTTTTTACTGAAAAATTTGTGTAATTTTTCATTAAGTTTACTTCAAAGATCCATCTAAAATATATTTAAGAATTCTTACAACTTGATTCTGATCGCAAGCAACTGCTGATGCAAATGCGTCTACTTCTTTCAGAGCATGTTGGTTTTGTTCATTATGTATAACTATTATAGACTTATTTAAGGCAGATGCATAACCAGCATCAAAAGCAGCATTCCATTGTTTATATTGATCTCCAAATTTAACAATTACCAAATCGCTTTCTTTTATTGATTTCTTGGTTTTAATAGAATTTATTTTAGCACCTTTATTATCCTTCCAAAATAAATTATCTTCTTTACCTAAAATTTCAACACCACAATTATCTGAAGCTTCATGATTCGTAACCGGTGATGAGAATTTAATATTTAGATCTTCTTTCTTGCAAAGATTTATGATCTCATCTCGCCAATTTGAATGAATTTCTCCCGATAGGTAAACATTAAACATCCTTTATCCTTTCAATTTTTACAACATTAATTCTTTTAATTATTAAAACTTAAATTATTATAATTAAAATATTAACACCAGTTGAATTAAATTCCTAAATAATTCAATCCATTGTTTCAATGCTAAGTAATGATAATTTTAACAATTAAAGTTAAAAATTAAACAAATTTGTGCTTTAATTTTTTTTAAAAATATTAATATATATTACATGTATAATTTTATAAAAAAAAATGTGTTATTAAACCTCTGCCTATTTGCATTATTGACATTTTCTCTATCAAAAAAATCTTTAGCAGATAAAAAAAGCGCATCCTTAGAGCCCACAAATAAAAATGTCGAAACACATTGCGACAATGCACTGGAGTGGTATGATGATAACCCTCAATTAAAGGGAGAATTTACCCGTGTTTTGGATTATTGTAAAAAATATGCAATTGATCCTAGTTCGAAAGATTTCAAAATTAACCCAATTTTGTCAGATTTTGCTAGCATCAATGGAGTTAATACACGTCCTAGAGATCAGGTTCATCAGGGTATAGATATAATTGGACCAAAACAACAACCAGTAATAGCAATTGCAAATGGTGTAGTTTTAGAGACAATTGTTGAAGACTGTTGGGGTTCTACAGTTGTTATAGATCATGGCGAATCTTTTGATGGAAAAAATTTTATTGTCATTTATGGACATGTTGGGGAGTTTTTAGTCAAAGAAAATGAAATGGTAAAAAGAGGAGACCTAATAGCAAAACTTCCTGATAAAGTGAAATATAGATGCATGGCTAGGGTAAGGCATTTACATCTTCAAATCGGACAGAGATATTGTAAAAAAGAAGAAAAAGATAATTGGGGTTGCAAATACTTTATAAAGGACTATTACAGTTCTCTTAACCCACATAATTACTGGGCTGACGGTCCAAACAAAGTTACCTGTTATGATAAAACAAGAAAATATAAAAAAGGTACTATAACTTATCCATTTCCTTGTTCCAAAAAAAACTAATTTAAAAATTAATATTTGAAATAATACGTAATTGATCTTCCATCATTTTTATATTTCCTATGTGTAGTATACCTTAATCAAATAAAAATATTTACACTTTATTATAATCATTTAAATGCTAATTTATAGGATTGAATTATGTTTAGAGTGTTCTCGTCATGTTTTTTACTTTTAGGTTGCTCAATTCATCTCTTTTGCTGTGGAGTTCCTTTACTCATTGGTATATTCTCACTCACTAGTTCCATAGCCGGATCATCATTGTTTCTTATCAATGAAATCTGGTCTGAAGCATATGAAACTCCACTATTGATTTTTACAACTATGATTCTTCTAATGTTTATAGTTTTTGAGATAAATAATAAACGGTTAAACTATAAAGAAAATGCATGCTGTCCAGAAGACGACTGTGACAAAAAAAAAAATTTAACAAAAATAAATCTTAAAATTTCAATTCTTTTTTATTCAATCAACACGTTTTTATTCATAATTGAAAAATATTAAGAAAACTTTTCTTAGCTATTTGTAAACACCTAATTTTTTTAAACTGTTATTAAGTTTATTTTTGTTGATACTTATTAAGTTTATAGATTATAATCAGATTTAAAAAAAGGAGAGTATGGTGACTAAACAAATGGATATTGCAGAGACTTGTTGCAAGTACACTTGTTGTGCAGATGGTTGCTGCACTGTTGGTTGCAAAACTGGAGAGTGTAGTAACAGTTGTTGCAGTGACGGATGTTGTAGTGATTCAGATAATTGCTGCTCTGATTGATAAACTTACATCTAAATGGTTCGCAGTTTGAATCATCATGATATTAAAAATTAGTAATTTACTTATTTTTTTATATTGCCAATCATCATGATTGACACTTTAGTTATCAGTTGTCAGCAGAATAATGTACAAATTTTCCTGGTTGATCACTTTACTTTAACGCAAAGTTCAAAGGGTTAGAAAAGATTAATAGTCGTTTCGTTATCTTGTTTTTTTTATTTAATGTTTTTTAAATTTTCTTTTTAAATTTAATTTTTTGTTTTTAATTCTTTTATTTATATCATTTTTATCTTCACTACTAAAAAAACATATTCTATTTCTAACTCCCCGTGTTCTTTCAAAAGAATTTTTTGGTGACTTACATTCGTAAAACACTCCATCGATATTAATTTTTTTTTTCCCGTGAGATTCATCATTAAAAAAAATGATAATCAGAATTATTAAGACATAATTTATAATCATTCAACAGTAACGGAATGATTTGGAATGGATGGTACACTTAGCCCCCCCATAGTTTCTGTCATATCTTTTATCACACTTTCGTCCTTTACCTGAATTTGAACTTTTTTTTTTAAATACTGTCTACCAAACAAACTACAACTCTCCAATAATAACTTATCTGTTCCGTTTTTAATCTTCCAAGACCTCTTAACACCCTCTTTATCTACTATTATTCTTTTATCATTAATAATGGGAATTTTAAATTGAATTTCTAAATCATGGAGATTATTCTCGTTTGGAATAACCACTATCTTTTCAATAAGAGTGTCCAAGTAGTCTCTTTTTTCCTCATCACTTAGTTGATTTCGTTTCATTAATTCTGATTTGAATTCCTTTAACCAATCAACCCACTTATCTTCAATATATTTCTCTCCATAAGTTGTTTTATGAAGATTAATCTCTCTGACTAATTGTGTTTTTTGTTCATTGAAGTTGTTATGAATCTCATTTAATTCCTCATTTTTAGGATCCAAATATAAATCAGTCTTAACTCTCTTAATAGTTTCTTTAATATGACCTAATTGTTTTTCTAATCTTTTAATTTTCTCGTGATGTTTTACATCTGATTCTTCTTTGAGTCTTCTTGACTCATATACCTTGTCTAGGATTTTTCTCTTTTCTTTTTCCTTAAGAATAAAACTTTCCTCAACTACCTTTAGAACGTTATTCCAAACCAACTCATCTGTCTTTCCAATATGGATTGATTTTATATTTGAACACCCCTTTCCTCTTTTCCACTTATCAGTTATCAAATTTCTTTTAAACTTCTTATTGATTCGTTTATTACAAAAATATGATGAGTTATTAATCTTTCCATCAACAGTTTGTTTCTGTCTTCCACTCATTATATTTCCACAACTACAAATTAATTTGTCTCTTAATAAGTAGAATCTTTTGGTATTCTTTTCTTGTTGTCTTCTTTCAATGACTCTTTTCATTTTCTTGTTTACAGAATCCCATAAAAACTTATCAATTATTTTAGGAGTTGGAACTACTACCTCCTCCTCACTCATCTTATCTTTAAATATGTAATATCCTTTATAAAAAGTATTCTGAAGAATCTTTGTAATTGAACCCAAACTCCAGAACTTGTTATTTCTTCTAGTTGGTACACCATTAATTTCTAATTCAACTTTTATATCTAATGTTGATCTTCCTTTGTCATATAACTCATACATCAACTTTACAAACTTACTTTCGTAAGGATCAATTACTACTTTTCCACCAACAGACCTATATCCAAATGTTAAAGGACCCCCTCTCCATTTACCTTCTTTAACAACTCTTAATTTTCCTATTCTACTTCTGTCTCTTCTCTTTTTATTCTCATATTGAGAAATTAACTGAACCAAGTTGTACTTTAATTCATCTTCATTTTCCCAAAGTTTATATTCTCCGTTTCTAGTAAACAAAGTAACTTTTTGATTCACTAATCTTTTTTTTATATCAAGTGTTACATACTCGTTTCTACTTAATCTATCCATTTCAAAGACAAATAGTTTTTTTACTTTTCCCCTATCAACTTCCTTTAATAAACTATCTAAAACTTCTCTGTCTTCAATGTATTCAGATTTAGATGACATAACATCTTCATTCCAATGTTTGTAATCCATATTCAAATTTTTACTGAAATTTATTCCATACTCTAATTGAGTATCTAAACTTCCACCCTCGTCCTTTTGAACTTGACTACTTACTCTGGTATAAATGTGAAGTGTTTCCATGATATTATTCTATTATGAAATCTAATTAATTTTTAGGACTACATTATCCATCAAGATTCGTACCTACCTAATTAGATCAATTCCTTGAGTTCTCCAATTCCCACTATCGTCTTTACAACTTGTTCCCTTACCTCTTTTGAAATGACCATCTTCATGTAATTCGAATTCAAAGTCTTTACACCATCTTGAAAATTCATTACCAAAATTATCTTCCATTTTTCCTTGATAACTATCAGTAACAGTTACATCCATTTTTTCATCACCATTCAGAAATGATTGTGTTTCTCCCACACCCTTATTACTTACTGTGTGGTAAATTTCTTTGTTATCAAAAGTTTCTCCAAGTTCTCCACCTAGAACACCACCCATTAATCCACCTAACACCATACACCCAATTCCAAACTTTGGACCAAACCCAGATGATTGACAAAGATAATGTCCAGTACCTACTCCA
>NHDS01000009.1 GCA_002167215.1 Pelagibacteraceae bacterium TMED65 | reverse complement strand
TGTTTTTGCATTGCATGCCGCAAGAACCAACTTGGCGGTCAACTGGGTTGCGCGCGCCATGTCAGCAGCATCAATTTTATCCCTGTTGTCAGCAGGAGTTAGAACGTACTGGAGATTAGAATTCGGCTTATCAAACCCAGCGACAAGCCGCGCCGCAGGAATGCCGTGACGTGCAAAATTGTAATGATCGGAATTTCGCATCAATGGGCGATGGGCGCCTAGTTTCTGTCCAATACCTGCAGCCTGATCAATCATCCAAGTCTCTGCTTTTTCAAAGCCACTGGTCAGCGCGGTGACTTCCGGGTCACCTGCGACTGAGTCCAAGTTGATGTTAAGCTTGATAGACTCACGCGCTGCGTCACTCATGTTATCAACGTACGCTGCAGAGCCCGCGAGCGCCCATTCTTCAACCGTGAAGAAGCCAATTCTGAGGCCACGCTCAAACGTGTCTGCACAAGGAAGTACAGCCCGCAGCGCATTCAGCACCGCAGCTAATCCCGTCCCGTTGTCCATAGCACTTTCCGACAAGTGATGCCCATCGATATGGGCAGAGAGCACGACCCATTCGTCGTTACGACCCGGGATATCGAGTATAAGGTTTTCGATGCGTCGCGGTTCAGACTTTGCCTCAATTCGGATCTTTATCTGTTTTTTGTCGCCAGCAGTTAATGACGCTGCAGTCTTTGCGCTAATTCCTGCTGCTGGAATGCCTCTTGTCGGGATTGCGCCGGAAGAACCGGTGACAGGAAAATCGCCTGGTAGGTGCGATGCGATCAGAAAGCCTGCGGCACCTCTATCGATCGCCCAGTCGTACTTCTGTCGACGATGGGTGGTTTCAGCGGCAAACATATATTCGTGGCGAACCATGACAAGATTGCCTGATATCGCGTCCGCATGAGTTTCAAAATCCGCCTCAGTACCACGGCCGATATCAATAAGGTCGGCCACAATCCCATCTTCGGACGTTTCAGGGGACCTTACCAACGATACACAGGGGAATACTTTCCCATCAGAAATACGTTCAATGAAAGCCTCGCCTCGGGTCCAGCCCATATCTTCTATTGGTATGCGTTCCGGAGCAAGCTCTGCAATGTCTTCTAGTCTTTTTGCCAGATACTCTCGCGCCAAAACTTCACTCTCAGTGCCAGCGAAGCGACCACCTGTTTCACAAACAGCATTTAGATCCGCCATTACCCTTGTGACATCACCTGCATCTTCAAGTACGCGCTGAGTTACAATATCCACTAGATTATCTCTTCACCACATTGAAACAGGCGGCGCTCTATCTGTGTAAGCCGCTGAGCGCCATCCGGCGTGACATGGACTGTCTCGCTGATCGCGACGCCCGCTTTGGCAGAGGTGTACATATGGAAAGTCATGCCAACCTCCAGCTTCCAATCAGCATCCTTGGTGAAAACTCTGGTAAAGTCACTTGTTCTGGGTGCTTGTTCGAAATAGTAGCCCAGCGTGTAACCTGTGTTATTGACGTAATCAGACCGCAAACCTGCTTTGACGGCACCATCGCGCAGTATGGCATCGACTTCTCCTGCATTGGCACCAGGCTTCATCGCAGCGATTTGCTGGTCCTGCAACGAAATCAATTCCATCGTTGCGTCACATACTTCCGGCGACGGTGGCCCCATAACGGCCGGGCGCATAAGTCGGGCACAATAGCCACTTACTTTTGGCACGAGCTCAATATGCAAGATATCGCCTGTTTGCAATGGATCGCCAGAGAGCTTGCCATGCATAAAGTTCCAACCCCGTCCGACAGTGATCGGACCGGTACGACCGAAATCGGCGCCCAGCTCAATGAAGGCTTTGGATGCCTCCGCAGCGGCATTTCGCGAAGATGCGCCTGNANCTGCAGCGGCAATTGCNCGAAGCATTGCCNTATCTGCCACATTTGCTGCTTTCTTAATAATTTCGATTTCGCGTGGTGATTTTTGAAGACGCATGGGTCGGAAGACATCATTCATATCGACAAATTCCGCATTTGGCATCGCGCTCGCAAGTTGGCGAAACCGTGCCACGGGCATGCAGTATGAATTCATATCCAATCCAACCCGGCCATTTGGTGCGCTCTTCTCTATGAGCATATCAGCCAATATCTCGATCGGATCATCTGTGTCTGCGAATGCACGCCTATTCTTAAACCATGCCGCGTTGAGGAAAGGTTGTTCGTCAAGTTTTCGAACGATCATGATGGGCGGGCCGTCCCGCGGAATAACAGCAGCGCGGTAAAGATTCTCCGATATGGCAAACCCAGTGAAGTAATGGAGCATTTCACTTTCATCTGCGATCACCACGTCCAAATTCCGAGTTGCCATGACGGAACGAAGCCTGCTCAGACGTTCATGGTATTCTTCTGCGGGAAATACTTTGCTCATCAAGCCACCTCGCACACGTCGAGGATCGTCAGAAGATAGATACGGATCGCATCTAGATAATCGACGATATCAACCCGCTCATCCGGCATCGTGTTATAACGCCCACCAGGGCCACAAACGATACCCGGCATCGCTGCTCGGCTTTGCAAGTGCGCGGCATCTGTGCCGTAAAAACAATAGGGTTTCACAGGACCGATTTGCTGGTCACAATCCCTGACTGATTTAAAGGCCTTGCGCACGCTGTTTACGATTGGCGCAGATTTTTCCATCTCGAATGGCAGCATTGATGGCCGCTCATCAGCAAACTGCTTCACGACTGTGGTTTTAAGTCCTGGAATTTCGACCTCAAGATTATCCAAAACAGATCGTAAATCCGCGAGCACACTGTCGATTGACTGGCTAGGCCCATATCGCACTGTCCCTGACATGCGAACGAAATCGGCAACCTGTGGAGGTCGCCAATCATGAAACTCAGGAGACAGGGATCCTCGAATAACTCCGATATTCGCGCGATTAACAGATGCATGCTCAGCGTTGGCAGCACCTGAAAAACTGATCTCATTGATACGCGGAATGAGGATGGCAGCGGCGGCGACTGCATCAACGGCTTCTTCTCTTTTTGACATGTGGCGTGTGACACCTGTCAGCTCTATAGTGACGTTGAAGCTCCCGGCATGCAGCGTTAATCCATTGAGGTCAGTGGGTTCCATGTTCACAAAACAGTCGGCTTTGACGCCATTTTCAATGGCATTAACAGTACCAATACCGCCTTGGAGTTCACCAACCACATATTCCAGAATTATGTCGCCCTTGAGCTTTACGCCCGCATCGGTCAACATTTTGACCGCCATGAATGCAGCGGCATCCCCAGACTTCATATTGGAAACGCCTATCCCATAAATGAACTCGTCGTCATAATCTCCTCCCCAAGGATCTACAGTCCAGTTTCCCGTTACTGGGTTTGTATCCATATGTCCGTTAAAAAGGAGGCTCTTTCCTCCGCCAGTTCCCTTGAGCGTGCCAATGGCGTTGAAGCGGTTCTTTGGCACAGGCGACAAACCCGCCTCCAGCCCCAATTTTTTCATGGCATCCACCATGAAGCGCGCCAAATCCACCTCGCCGGGCTCGCCGCTGTAACTTTTAAAGCCAATCATCTCCGCTAAAAAATTTAGGGCGGCAGGACCATCAACAGCATCGACAAGTTGGCGTGGATCAACCATGAGGCGTTACGACCTGTTGTTCGCAGCTATTGAACGGGCACAATGCAAAAGGTCAGTCAAGGAATTGTCGACTTTGATTTTGGCACCCTCACACGAATCTCGATGTTTCTCTAGAGATTCGCGCAGACTTTCAGCGTGCGCCTTGGTTTCGCTTGGATTGACGCTGCCAATGCTTGCACGGCTATACAGAAAAGCATGTGCATCCAACGCGTCACGAAGCTCTAAAGTACTCATATCAAGTGTGATACCGGCCATCTCCTGACCCGCCTGCAAAAGGTCATCAGCATCGACATCCGCCGGTGTTTTACCAGCAGCGATGCTATCACGAACAAAGCGTCCGATGATGTGGTGCGCAGACCGAAATGAAAGATCGTATCGGCGTACAAGTTCGTCTGCTAAGTGCGAGGTTGTGCTCCAATAAGCACCTGCGGAGTCTGCCATTCGGTGTGCATTAATCTCGATCGTCTCAATACTAGTGGACGCCAATCGCAGCGACTGGATCGTTGCGTCACCCATGCCGCTTAGCGCATCATCTGCGAAGGTTAAATCCAGGTCAGTAGAGAATACGCTATTCTGGGTTCCCAAAACAGTTGCAAGCCAACCGTTGGCCTGTCCCGACAATGCTTTAATTCGTTCGAGTGAATGCGGGTTCTTCTTTTGCGGCATAATACTTGATGTTCCAGCGAGTTCATCTGCGACCTGTACGTATCCAAACTCCCATGAGCTCCAGACATATAGGTCTTTAGCGAGGCGCCCCATGTTTGCCATCAGGATGGATAATGCAGCGACCGTGCCTTCAACGTAGTCGCGGGCAAATCCACCGGCATCAGATGAATTTATGGCCAATCCATCATGTCCCAAAAGCTCGGCGGTTCTTATCCGATCAATGGGCCACGATGTCCCCGCCATGGCAACCCCACCAAGACTACCTAAATTTACGTGTGTAAAGGCACCTGCAAGCCGGTCAAGATCACGGTCGAAGGCGGCCGCATAACGCATTAAGTGGTGGCCGAACGTCGTCGGTTGCGCATGCTGCAGATGAGTATAGCCCGGCATCAAACTGTCCGCGTGAGAAGTTGCTTGTGACAGGGTTGCCTCCTGCAGGAGGATCAGATGCTTCATTACATCCAGAAGTAGATCTCGAAGATATAATCTTTCTGCCTCGGCACTCTGGTCATTTCGGCTGCGTCCAGTCTGAAGCCGCCCAGCAATGTCCTTGTCAATGTGTTCACCTAAAAAATGTTCCGTTTGAACCAGAAACGAACCCACGTTCGGAAGGTATGGGAAACCTCTGCCCTCACTTTCCCACATCAAAATCAGCCCTGAAAGCAATGTTGCACCGCGTTGGGGAGAGATTATTCCAGTCTCTGTCAACATGACTGCATGGGCGATATCTGTAAGCACGTATTCTTTAAAGCGACGAATCAGGCGCGGCAAATTCGGCATCTCTTCACATTCGATTAGGATACTCGAGCGCGGACCAAGGCGAGCCTCTTCCAAGAAAACGTCGCTTTTGGAACTCATTCAAGCTTCCTCTATGTTTGCAAATCTGTGGTCGCATTTATTGCATCAATTACGTGCCATAAAAGATACTGCGCCTGCATCGTAAAGAGTTCTTTTCCGGAACCAATCACCCAAATTTTGGACTTGAGATGAAATAGGCAAAGAACAATCCAGTCTTGCTCAATATCTTTGGAGTTGATCAAAACTATCTTACGTTGTCGAATTAGGAATCGGCGCCGGAGTATTTGCATTATCTATATAGGTGGTTTCGTTGAAGCTTCGTCAGTTAGAGGTTTTCCAGGCACTCATGCACGGAGGCACAACAAAAAACGCTGCCCGTTTGCTGCTAGTTTCGCAGCCGACTATTAGCAACATGATCAAGCAATTCGAAGACCAGCTTGGCTTTAAGTTGTTCAATCGCATTGGNGGACGATTACATCCAACCAGAGAGGCAGAAGTTCTTTCGAAGAGCCTCGAAAGAGTCTTTGCAAGCGTCGATTCAATCGACAATCTGGTGAATGACCTTCGAGATTCAAAGGTTGGGACACTAAAAATATTAGCCAGCCCTAGTCTGGCCTATACCATATTGCCGCCAGCGATCGCCAATTTTAAGCGCGAGCATCCTGAAGTCAAAATCAGTTTTGACATGCTGAGTAACAAAGCAATTGCAGCTGGTTTGGACAGTCACCAGGCCGATTTTGGTCTGACAATCACAGCNGTAGACCATCCATCACTCGAAGGCCAGGTAATGCGCGAAGGTTTGCTGGTGTGTGCAATCCCAAAAAATCATCCGCTAAGTCAAAAGAAGTTTATTCTGCCAAAAGACCTTATTTCCAACTTCTTTGTTTCATACCCGCGGTTTTCACCCATCGGAGTCATCGTCGATGACGCGTTCAAAGAACACGGCGAAGTCTTGAAAGCGGATGTTGAAGTTCATTACTGTTACACCGCATGCAAATTAGTCAATGCTGGTGTCGGCGTTGCAATCGTCGATGAGTTCTCTTTATTAGGCCAAGATATGCCAAATATTGTGACTCGACCCTTTAAAACAATCTCTCGGATCGGCGTGACATTGTCTTATGCCAAGGCAAACCCCTTGTCACGATTGGCCAAGNTATTTATCGAGGAATATCTATGGCGCGATGGTCAATGATAAAGTTTAAAGCGAAAAACGTATAACTTTTCTGAATATGCTCCGTTAAATTTTTAATTCGACGCTCTTTCCAAAATCCCTCAGTGTAATTGGTGAGCGCAGCACAAACACGCCCCAACAGAAGCAGCGACTGTGAGAAAAGGCCCCGTTACAATTGAAGAAAACCGACTGGATCGGGAAATGCGCGGAAACTAAAACAAGGATGGAAAAATCGGGGAACCAGCAACAAGGATGTAAAATATGTCAGAGACACTTTTAAACCTGTCTAAGAGAATTCTATATCTGATGGTCACAGCGGCAATGCTCACATTCAGTGCGCAAGCCGTTTATGCNCAATCAAAAGGTGGAGTTCTCAAGTTCGCAACACCAAGTGCCCGGCCTGGTCTTGACCCAGCCGCGACACGCACTGGTGATGCCTACATGCTAACTGCGATGATTTTTTCTAATCTGACCAGGGTTAGCCATGAGTTAAAACCGGAACCGCAGCTTGCAAGCAGTTGGGAAGCAAACGCGGCAGGCGATGAATGGACGTTCAATCTCGTAAAAAATGCCAAGTTCCACAATGGCCGTCCGGTAACAGCCGCGGACGTTAAATATTCCATCGATCGCATACTTGATCCGGCAACGGCTAGTAAAGGTGCCAAGGCGCTTGGGCCAATTGAGGAGGTTATCGCCAAAGACGACCACACAGTTGTCTTTAAGCTGAAAGGACCTTATGCAGACTTGGCACTCCAGCTCGGAAATACATTCGCGCGCATCGTTGCCAAAGAGAATATTGATGAGATCGCGAACAAACCGATCGGCAGTGGGCCATTCGTGTTGAAGGAATACGTTCCCGGCAGCAAAGCAATACTAGTCAAAAACAAGGACTACTTCGAGGAAGGCCTTCCTTATCTTGATGAAGTACATCAAATCTTCATCAAAGAATATGCGGCTCAAGTTTCTGCTTTGAAGACTGGCGAAATCGACATTATGTATTTTGCGCCGCCAGAAATCATTCCTGAGCTAGAGAGCGACCCTAACGTCGAAGTTAAAGTGGTATCCGCACCATCGTTTCAACCTTTGTTGATGTGGGGTGGCGTCAAGCCTTGGGATGACGTTCGCGTCCGACAGGCTTTCCGTTTTGCGATAGATCGCGAAACAATGATGGCTGCAGCCACCGGTGGAATGGGTGCTCTCGGGAATGATTCTCCTGTTAGCCCTTCCAACCCGTATTACAATGCGAACCTACCGCAACGAAAGCAGGATGTTGAAAAAGCCAAAAAGCTTTTGGCTGAGGCGGGCTACCCAGATGGTATCGATATTACGCTTTACACGTCGACACAGCGGCCAGGACTTGAGCCTGCTGCTGTCGTGGCGCAGCAAACCCTTGCTAAATCTGGGTTCCGGGTGAAGATCGAGAGCGTAGAAATTCGACGTCTTTACAAAGAGATCATTCCGAACCCTGCAGCAATGGCAACAAGCCATAACAACTGGTTTGGTCGTCCAACGATCGATGAGAGCCTGACGCCTTTCTATTACACGGGAAGCAACTGGAACTACACCAAGTACTCTAACCCTGAAGTCGATAGACTGCTCGACGAAGCGCGCGCCTTGACCAAGTTCGAAGAGCGGAAACCACTTTACGACAAAGTGCAGGAAATCCTTTATAACGAAGGCCCTGATGTGGTTCCGTATTTCAAGAACTACGTGTCGGCAAATCGCAAAGAGGTCAAAAATTACAAGTTGATCCCTGTGCAATACGTTGACCTTCGAGACACGTGGGTTGAGCGTTAATTTTCCGCAACGTTCGGAGATCGGGACGAGGCTCTAGCCTCGTCCCACTTTTACGCTTTCTAAAAGGCTCCTTAAATTATGTTATTTTTCCTCGTTCGCCGGATTGGCATGCTGTTATTCACTCTGTTGGGTATATCAGCGGCCATATTTTTGATTGTGCAGGTTCTGCCCGGCGATGCTGTAGACGCCATGCTTGAGGGTTGGGTAGAAGAGAGTGGTGGCGCATATGATATATTGCGTGCAAAACTAGGGCTTGATCGTCCCTTGCATGAACAATATTTCNCATGGCTATGGAACATTATGCAGGGCGACCTTGGGCGAAGTCTTGCCATGGATGCCCCTATCGCTCCTATACTGGTGGAGCGTCTAGGTTACTCATTGCGTCTCGCAATCCCTGCCTTGTTCATCGCAGTTACACTTAGTTTAATTCTTGGTGTTGTAGCAGCGATGCGGCCGAACGGTTGGATCGATCACACGATTACCGTAGTGACGCTCACTGGGGTCTCTGTTCCCGCATTTGTTTCAGGCTCTTTGTTTATTGTTATTTTTGCTTCTTGGTTGCAGTGGTTCCCGTCAACAAGTTCGTTGACCGAAGGCGAGGGTTTCTTCCATTGGGCGTATGTTCTTGCGATGCCAATAGCCGTTTTGGCAATCGAAGCTTTAGCACATTTGGTTCGAATTACACGATCATCAATGATTGAAGTATTAAAGTCACCGTATGTAAGGACTGCTAAATTAAAAGGGCTGGCAAAATGGCGCGTTGTCTATGTGCATGCGCTCCGTAACGCGATGCTGCCGACAGTTACTGTGATCGCATTCAATATTGGCTGGATGCTAGGTGGCGTTGTCCTGGTTGAACAGGTTTTCAGTTATCCTGGACTCGGCAGTCTAGTTTTATATTCCATTGAACAGCGCGACATACCGTTGTTGCAGGCAAGTATGTTTTTTGTTGCCGCCGGATACTGCTTNGCGAACCTATTGGCCGACATTTGTTACGCGCTCCTTGATCCACGCATCCGGTACACGTAAATGATTGACACAATGCAGANAGAAAGACAGGTGCCGAGCTCGAGCAGTGATCAACCAGTCACAAATGAGGTCGANCGAACCGTGAAGCCGCCCCGGCGTGTGCCAACAAGCTTACTCATCGGTGGATCATTGGTCTTTATCTTCATTATACTTGCCATCATCGGTCCATACATTACGCCATATCCATTCGATCAATTCCATTTTACTAATAAGCTTGCTCCGCCATCAGCTGAGTTTTGGCTAGGCACTGATAGATACGGCCGAGACATTTTCAGCCGCGTCATTCATGGTACCCAGCTTACCGTCACNATGGCCGGCACAGGGACAATCATTGGCGTCACTATCGGCCTTATAATTGGGCTGTTCAGTGGTTTCATTGGTGGATGGTTCGATGAAATCCTGATGCGGCTCACCGATATCGTAATGTCCTTCCCTGCCCTTCTTCTGGCCATGCTCGTGGTTGCTGCGCTTGGTTCAAACGAAATTAATGCGGTCTTAAGCATCGGGATCGTTTTCATTCCTAAGGTCGCACGCGTAGTTCGGAGTGCTACCTTAGGACTGCGCAACGTTCAATTTGTTGAGGCCGCTGAAGTTCGCGGCGAGTCGAATAGCTACATAATATTCCGCGAAATTCTTCCGAACGTCTGGCCACCTGTGATCGTCGAAACGTGTATCCGACTTAGCTATGCGGTGCTTCTCGTCGTGTCGCTGAGCTACCTCGGGCTTGGTGCGCAGCCACCTGCTCCAGACTGGGGACTAATGATTGCTAAAGAACGCGCATTCTTAGTTTCAGCCCCTTGGGTGGTCTTTGCGCCGGCGGGTGCGATTGTACTTCTTATTATCTCCGTGAATTTGCTTGGTGATGGCATGCGCGAATATCTTGCAGCGAGGAAAACCAACGATGAGTAGTCCAGTCTCAGAAGGCGATGTCGGCACGCTTGAGCAGGACGTTCAAACCGGGAAGCCGGTTCTAACGATACGAGATATGCACATTTCGTATTTTCCGCGCGGCAAAGAAGTCAAAGCCGTTCGCGGTGTGGATCTCACCGTTCATGCCGGGGAGACCCTCGCGTTGGTCGGTGAGAGTGGCTCGGGGAAAAGTTCTGTAGCGTTCGCGTCGATGCGAGGTCTTGATGCAGCCGGTCGGATCATGAAGGGCTCCATCAATTTTCATGATACTGATGTTCTTTCCCTAAATTCTGGTGAACTGAAGCGAATTCAAGGGTCACGAATTGCGATGGTCTATCAAGATCCACAAACGGCGCTAAACCCAGCGTACCGGATCGGTGACCAAATTGCAGAGGTCGTGAATGAACATACGAATATGCAAGCAGCAGAAGTACGAGAACGAGTGCTCGGACTCCTAGAGGAGGTCAAGCTTCCTGATCCAGCCAGCTTCTATGAGAGATATCCCCATGAATTATCTGGCGGACAACAGCAACGCGTGGTGATCGCAATGGCGTTCGCATGTAATCCAGAACTTTTAATCATGGACGAACCCACGACAGGCCTTGATGTCACAACCGAAGCACACATCCTTGATCTTGTTGCCAAGCTAAAAGAAATACACGGATCTGCTATTCTTTATATCACCCACAACCTAGGCGTCGTAGCCAAGTTTTGTCACCGTGTCGCGGTTATGTATGCTGGACAAATCGTTGAACAAGGGCCAGTTTCCCGAGTCTTTACTGCGCCCGCGCACCCATATACGCGTAGTCTGCTGACTTGCATTCCGCGCCTTGATCTCTCAAAGCATGATCGTCCATTGAACGCAATCGAAGGACGGTTGCCCAACCTCAGTGAATTGCCCTCAGGCTGTGTCTTTGCACCACGTTGCAGCGAAAGCAAGGATCAATGTGTTAAAGAAGACATTCAAAAAGAAATGATAGATGGCGACGAGGACTTTGTTCGCTGTGTACGTTGGAACAACATTCCGACTTTTGAATTCGACCGAAATGCTCGCAAAACCAAATCAAGAGAAGAAACGCACGATGGTGTTCCCATTCTCAACGTGGATGCTTTGCAATGTTTATACCCCCTTCGTCGCAATTTGGCTGAAATGATCACAGGCAAGAGTGTTCGAAATGTTCATGCCATTGATGGCATTGATTTAAATTTAGAGCGGGGACAAACGCTTGCGATTGTTGGAGAGTCTGGCTGTGGTAAGACCACTCTCGGTCGAACCGTCGTCGGGTTACAAACCGCGACCAATGGATCTATGGCATTTGAGAATAAATTACTGGAAGGCAAAGCGCGGAACCGCAGTGGTGATGTCAGGCGCCGGGTTCAAATTGTCTTTCAAAACCCAGACGCAACACTCAATCCACAGAAATCTATCGGAGAAACCATTGGTCGCCCGTTGGAACTTTTTGGGTTGGCAGACGAAAAAGCACGAGACGCCCGCGTTGCTCACCTGCTCCAAAGCGTCAACTTGCCAGCCCATTACGCTTCAAGGTATCCGCACGAGCTTTCCGGCGGCGAAAAACAACGGGTCGCGATTGCTCGCGCGTTTGCGGCAGATCCGGACCTGATTGTCTGTGACGAGCCGTTGTCAGCTCTCGATGTTTCGGTTCAGGCAGCAATCCTTAATCTCCTGGTTGAACTGCAGAGATCATCTAACGCAGCATACCTATTTATCTCCCACGATCTTTCCGTTGTTCGTTACCTGTCGGATAGGGTCGCCGTTATGTATATGGGTCGATTGTGTGAGATCGGATCGCCAGAAGAGGTTTTCGTTCCGCCATACCACCCATACACAGAGGCATTGCTCTCGGCTATTTCGCTGCCCGATCCAAATATTGACCAAGAAAGTATTCGCCTTGAGGGATCTGTCCCCAGCCCGATTAACCCGAAGTCAGGTTGCAGGTTTGCCTCACGATGCCCCCGTAAGGTTGGAGACATTTGCGAAACCAAAAATCCCCCACTTCAGAATTATGGCGATCAACATAAAATCTATTGCCACATCCCAAGAAAACAACTTGAAGCAATGAGACCCGTAATCCGCTACCAGGATTCAGAAGACCCCGTCGTCTAATCACAAATTTCCATATTGTTGCAATTGGAGGAATCAGGAATGAAACCACGCCTTGAACCTTATGATCATCCTGCAGCGTGGAAAGCTTCAACTTTTCAAGATAAAGAGGAATTCGTCGTCGAATTGGGCGGGAAACATGTCGACGCGTTAGCGCGGGGTGCACAAAAATTAAAGACTAAAGGACAGACGGACCTCCATAAAATTGGGCGTGATGACTTTGCGCTAGAAAGTATTTCTGACGACTTGGCCGAGTGGCAACGTGAAATTAGTGATGGAAAAGGTCTTCTGATTCTGAGGGGTTTTCCTGTCGACACTTTTCCAATCGATGAAATTGAAATGATGTGGTTGGGCCTTGGCACGCACTTTGGCCGCCCTGTATCGCAAAGCGCAATGGGAGATTTGTTAGGTCACGTAGTTAATGTGGGTGGTCAGGACGCGCGAGAACGGGCCTACAGAAATTCCCGAGACCTACATTTTCATACGGACCGTTGTGATACAGTCGGAATGCTCGCCTTACAACCGGCCGAAAGTGGGGGCTTATCTAGCTATTGCAGCGCACTCGCGGTCTACAATGAAATGCTTCTGAACCACGTTAATCTGCTAGAGCCACTTTGGAAAGGGTTTCATCTGCATCGATTCGGCGAGGAATTACCTGGCGATCCCCCCTATTCAAAAGTTCCGATTCCAATCATTTCTGAAAAAGATGGGGTGCCGAGTGTCGTTCTGATGCGTGGATACATCGATATGGCAGTCGAAGAATTTGATATGCCATTTTCAGATCAAGACAGACAAGCAATGGATTTGTTCGAAGAAATCGGAAACCGTCCAGACTTCAGGCTCGACTTTATCTTGGAGCGAGGCGAGGCTACTTTGTTCAACAATTCACGGCTACTTCACCGTCGCTCGGCATTTCGGGACTCCGAAGATCCAGCAAAAAAGCGTCATTTGATACGACTATGGCTTAATGACTGGGACGGTCGGATTGCCGTTGACGCCGTGGGTGTTCACAAGGGTGACAACGGGATACCCCGCCAAGATGGCAAAACCACGTATTATGCCAATCGAAACGTTTAGGTTTCAGGTTAGGGAATGCTGTATGGATCGACCGCGCGTTGCACATAAGGTTCTGACTGAGGACGATAAACCTCCCAGAGAAAACGCAATTCAGCAAGCGGGTCGCGATCAAACTCAACGCGCAGATCTACCAAGGGAAACGACTCTTCATGCACGACCAATAAAGCAGCTGACTTGATTTGTTTAAACTCACCGCCTGCATTTTCCCCAGCCTCAAGGCCAAGCAGTAACCGCTCTGCCAAGTCCTCGTACGGTGTTGCTTCAAACGCATCAACCATTTTTTGCGGTATATCGTCCGTGCGGATGATGTTACCGATGGCACAACTGTTTTCACCCTTGAAACCGGAATGGATCGACGAAATATGCTCACCATGGAAAAATGCTGACGAACCACTTGAATCGATGACAGCCAACTGCCGCCAACCAATCGTTTCATTGCCATCAACGAGAGCAGCTACCGTTTCTTCTGCTGATTTTCCTTCAGACAGAAAATCCAAGCCCTTTGGTCCCAGTGTTGGATCAGTGCGGTGCTGTGTGAGCACCGCGCCCACGCCGGCTCGCGCATATGGGCAACGGGAACCAACGCCGATGCTTGATGTTGTGACAGCCGCACCAAACATTCCTGTGCGAGCGCATTTTCCTACAAGCGAAAATGTCATTTTTTGGCATCTCCAAAAATCAGCAAAAAAGGGATATTTGGCTAAAAATCACGGAAACAATAATTTGTGCCGAAAGCCTAGTCCATAGAAGGATCGCTTTTAAATGTCGATAACCGATGAAATTGCTAGATGGGTTGCTGAATCCGAAACGAATATAACCGGTGAAGCTCTTAGACTCGCCCGAAATGCCATGATCGATATTGTTGGGTGCATGATTGCTGGCGCGAACGATGAGGCCACCAGTCGTGCAAGGAAGGCGATCGTAGATTTGAGTTCTGGTTCTGCGCGGTTAGTCGGCAGCGAAGTATCCTTGGCAGCGCCGCATGCGGCTCTGGTTAACGGCACAGCGGCACACGCCCTCGACTTTGACGATAACTACCACCCGACGGCTGGACATGCGACAGCTGTGCTTGCTCCGGCGATTTTTGCCTTGGCAGACGAGCATTCTACAGACGGAACAGCGCTGCTTGATTCTTATATAGCAGGGCTTGAAGCGATGGCTGTTATTGGTAATGGTGTCAACTTGGCCCACTACGAATTGGGTTGGCACACCACCAGTACAATCGGCGGCATGGGTGTTGCTGCGGCCGCGGCAAGACTGTGTAAGTTCGATACGGAAACAACCACTCGTGCCATTAGCCTGGCGTTCAGTATGGCATCAGGGTCTAAAATCCAGTTTGGTACGATGGCAAAGCCACTTCATTCAGGGATCGCTGCGATGAACGGTTTGCTCGCGGCCCGATATGCTGAAGCTGGAATTACAGCAGCCTCAGAGCCCTTAGACGGCATATGGAGTTTTAAGGATTTATATGGTGGCAGTGGCGAACAAGGCTTTGCCGAAGGTGCCAAAATCATGGGTAAGCCCATCGCATTGGAACGCTACGGGCTAAAGGTGAAAATTCATCCCTGTTGCGCAAGTGTCCATACCGCCGTCGATGCTTTAGTCGACCTGATGAATGAGCATGACCTTCGAGTTGATGAAATCAAATCCGTTGAAACCGTCGTCAATAAAGTCAGCTATGACAATTTGATGTTCGATGACCCAAAGACAGAAATGGAAGCACGTTTCAGCATGCATTATTGTATTGCGGTTGCGTTACTCCGAAAGCGCTTGGTGCTCGATGATTTTGAAAGTTCTGCAATTCAAAATTCAGAGGTACGCGCATTGTATCCAAAAATCACCATGACAAAGAAATCCGAGGACAATCCACTACCGACCGCAACCAATGGTCGAGAGCCCGCAGAGACTCGGGTCACATTAAAAAATGGTCAAACACTCTCAAAGTTCTTAAAACATCCTAAAGGTGTACTTCAAAACCCACTTTCAGAAGAAGAAATGTGGTCCAAATTTGATGATTGCGTTTCGTGCATTGGCGACGCTGATCGAGTGGCCGCGATCCGCAACAAGCTGGAACGCTTCGAGGATATAGCCGATATCCGCGAATTCACGATATTACTGACAAATTAACAGAAAAAGAATGACAAGCTGGTTCACGCTGCTGACGGACGTGCGCCTGCCAGATGGCGTTGAGGCCGATATACAAAACGTTAACGGCGTCCTCCGCCAAAATTGAAAATGAACAAATCCCCACTTTGCGAAGATGTTGTGAATGGTGGATGACAACTAGGGTCGCCTGGCGTTATGGACGGGCACATGCATTTGGACAAGACGTTGACAGAAACACCCTGGATGTCAGCTGCAGACGTATCGCTTGTGACCCATGGGGCGACGCATCATCATTACCACCGATCAAAGTTCTACGTGACTGGGGCGTCGAAGTGTTCACTGGCCATGATGATGTTCGCGATACATGGTCGCGATCAGGCTGGGGTCAAATGCTGGAGCGCATGACCCTGACCCCTTGGCGTTCAGGATATCACAACGATCATTATTGGCTGATTGGCCTCGATTGCGCCACTGCTGCAGGCAAGCGCATATTCGTTCACGCAGATGCGGGAACTGCCAGCCAGGCAACACCTGACTTTTTCATCGTGAGAGTTGGGCTTGCTGTACACGCTGTCGCCAGACATTCCGCACGCAATTTGGTCTTTGAGCAAGGACGTATCATCGCTCGCAATGAGGTCTATGGCGCATGATTTCCAAGCACCCATCGCCGCTAACGTTGGATGACTGCGTCAACGTCTATTTCGACCTGCATCCATGGCATGGCTAGGCCGTCGATGACAATGGCCGTATAACAAGGCCGGACCTGCTCAAGATGTCGAGCAATGACCACTTCAACAGCTGGCAGAAACTCCCTCTCGGTGACATAGACAGTGACCTTACAAATATCGCCGAGCTGCGCGCCCGCCTCATCAAGCAATTCAATCACGTTCGACATGGCTTGTTCGACCTGTGCCGAGACATCACCCTTGCCCATGAATTCACCGTCAAATGTCAAACCAGTCTGACCGCGCAAATAAACCCTGTCTCCGGCTCGAATAGCCATACTAAATCGGCTTCGCAGGTCTTGCCCATCTTTATACTGAGCGGTCGTTTCAAAAGATCGAATGCGCGTGTGCGGAGTGCCTTTCGACAAGGTCACGGCCATATCGATTTCAAACAGAATCGGGACACGGGCAAAACCACCGACAATCAAACCTGTTGATACCGGAGCAAGCGCGCCAAGATGGTGTCCAATCACCTGATAGATCGCCTGTCGGTAGGCACGATCACGAATGTATACGTGTAGCTTAGCAACATCATCAAATGTGCCCCCCGCTTCTTCGAGTAGCGTCGCAGCATTGCGGATTGCCACATCAGCTTGCTCAGCCGCATCCTCAGGCGTGAATGTCGGACCATACTGTTTGGACCCATCAAGAGCGGTCCCCGTCTGGCCGCGCAAATAAATTTCATCACCTGTATTGATCACCATGCAGGAACGCCGCGTCAGTTTATTCTGGTCAAACCATTGCGCCGTGTCGAATTCACGAAAACGTTTGTGGCCCTCCGGACGTGGAATGACAGCTTCTATTCCCAGGTTGCACATCATGCCGGGCAATGCCAATCCCTTGGTCACGATGCCCGTTCCGACTGTGGGCTCGACCGACAGAAATCGATTGACCGAATTATAAACCGCCGGTCGATAAGCCTTGTCCGTGATCCAGGTTGTGACCTTGCACACATCGGCGAGCGACGCCCCGGCCTGGTCAAGCAACGCGGAAACCGAGTCCATCGCACGCTCTGCAAACTCCGCCGGATCCGTCTTGTCTGGCAACATACCGCTTTCCGGCTGGCCAGTCTGACCACTCATAAAAATGCGATTGCCCGCTTTGACGACCGAAGACGCGTCGATGCCGGGTTCAGTTCGGCCTACATGGCCGTCAGCACTGTTGAAGGAGCCAATTCTTTCAAGTTTCATCCAGAGGTACTTTCATTTACTGGGCTAGTCCGAAATCACAGCGTCAACATCGATCTCGACCAGAATTTGAGGCTTGGCAAAGCCATCCACGATCAGACCAGTCCCACACGGGAACACGCCTTTAAGGTGCTTGCCGACGGCTTCATACACCGGTTTGCGATGGTCGCGGTGTTGTATATACGTGCTCACCTTCACGATGTCCTTGAGGCTGGCCCCCGCCTCTTCGAGCAACACTTTGATGTTGTGCATCGCCTGATCCGCCTGCGCGCCCGGATCGCCCGGTGCTACGAATTCCCCGTCAAGCGTGGTCCCGGTCTGTCCGCGAAGGAACACCCTGTTGCCAGCACGAACAGACTTGCAGAATTTCATCCCCAGTTTCTGCCCGTCTTTGTATTCGTTGTCCGTATGGAACTTTCGAAAACGTTGATGAGGCGTACCGTTTGTTCTGACGATGGCCATGTCGATCTCGAATAATATTTCGGGACGCGCAAATCCGCGCATTATAAGTCCAGTCGAACATGGGTAAACGTCACCAAAGTGTTGGCCGATAGCTTGATACACGGGCTCTCGGTAGGCCCTGTCAGCGATGTAAATGCGAGTCCTACAGACATCGTCAAAGCTAGCCCCCGCTTCTTCCAGCAGTTCACGCGCATTCTGCATCGCCTTATGGGCCTGCTTTCCTGCGTCCTCAGCCGTATAGCCGGTGCCATGCATGGTCTTACCATCAAATTCCGTTCCAGTCTGGCCGCGCAAGTAGATCTCGCTCCCAGTGTCAATCAGCCATGCCGAGTCACGATTAATTTCGGTTTGCCCATACCAGTCTTTAGAATGCATAAGACGATGCTTTTTAACTTCATTTGCTTCAGGGATATAGGCTTCCAGATCGATCTCGACTTTCATATCCGGCATCGCCAAGCCCTTCACAACAAGGCCCGTTC
This sequence comes from Pelagibacteraceae bacterium TMED65, assembly GCA_002167215.1. Next base: position 7,014 of record NHDS01000009.1, on the reverse strand, counting down.
CAACCGTGTGATTGCCGCGCAAATGCTTAGCAACAACCTTATAAACAGCGGTTCTGTAAGCCGGATCTGTCAAATAGGTAGTCACCATCGTTACGTGGCCCAGGCTAGAACCTGCCTCCTCAAGAAGGACTTTGGCGTTCTGCATGGCCTGTTCGGCCTGCGCTCCCGCATCATTTGGATCGATCATGTTTTGATTGAGATCGAGCCCCGTTTGACCTCGCAGGAAAATCCGGTTTCCGGCTCGAACGGCCATGCACATGTCGTTGTCCATGTGTCCACCGGGGTAAACGTCGCGGGTATTAAATTTGCGAAACCGAGTAATAGTCATAGTTTTATCCTTCGATAATTTAGGACTAGTAAAAATGCGAAAATGTATGATTTCAATAGCACCCAAGGATACCAGTCACTACCGTTGAAAGGAAGTACGTAACGTCTCAATATTCGACCAGAAAATAAAAAAGTCATTTTTTTACAGATATTTAATGTCTCTACGGATTGGTCTCAACGTGACCAATCCATCTGCCTTTCACATGTTCTTGACTAAGCTTCCTCGGCTAACAGAGGATCCAGGTGCGAGCGCTGGCACCTCACAACTTACGTTAGGCATTTACATGGCAACGTTTGCATTTGTGAGACTGGGATATGGCCCAGTATCAAATCGGTTTGGCCGACATTGAGTTATCCCGATGGGAATCGCGGTATACATCGTCGAACCACTCTACTGTAGATAGAATCATGGGATTGAAGCTCTGGTCATTGGCCGAGCATTATAAGCAAGTGGCAGCTATGCCATGTAAACGTTAGCACACCCCATCGCCTCCGATTTGTTCAGTCTTTATAGGGCTGCGCATGTAATTGGGTTCGTGACGAAGATAAAACCTTTGATTGCGGCCGCAGCATCAGCCATTGGCGGATATCTTGATTTTTGGTTTGGCTGGCAGGTGAGTGCCTGGGTGATTTCTGCCTTCGAGCCTGGTGGCCTTATTGTTTTGTTATTTGTGCTGGCCTGAAAAGCGCCATGAACAGTTGGCTCGGGGAACTTTGCAGACGGTGGTTGATGGCGCGACGCTGGTGCACTCTAAGGCTCTAGTTGGTCATGCCTTACATGGCGCCTGCGAACTTTAAGGCTGGTATCCCATGTTAACTTGATTGCCGTTATTATCAGCCGAAGTGTTGGAGTAACCGACCACATCATATGGTTCCTACTATCCGTTTCTTGCAATTGGTTACATATTAGACTGCTACATAATAGAAAATTTGATGACGTCCGGATTCACCTCGACCTAGGATGTTAAGCGCTTAATTCGCGTTGGCATTAGATTTACATTGGCGCTTAACGCATTTGTTGTGATTTGGAACCTGTATGGTTACTCCGCCACGCTAAGGTGGTCTTGCCATTTACTTTTGTCTTCTTGGGACAGGAAAAGAGCCAACCGAAATTATTTTTGTTGGCATTCGTTGCCCGCCTCGAGTTAGCTGGGAGCAAAGCTGGCATCATGGGATTTGCACAGTGGAATATTGCCACCGCAACCACGCAGGCCCTGAGTTTGATTCTATCTGAACCGGTATGCTCAGTAATCTGGTTTGTTGTTGGCTTTGGTGCCCTATCTGCCTTTTCATCTTTGTATGGGTTTTGTGGAAAGGAAACGCCTGTGGAACCCGAGAACCTGTAAATCATAGGAACGGAGAACAACTGACGATGGCTAAAACCTCAGACTGGATAATCACTGACACATCAGTAATCTCACTCGAAGACAGCGACGTAGTCCTCGAAGATGCCGCTATCGCCGTAGAGCAAGGGATTATATCTGAAATAGGTCCGAGCGATCAGGTCGAGGCTCGATTTCCAAATTTAGAGAAGATTGACGGACGCGGCAAAGCTGTTTTGCCCGGGTTTATCAACTCCCACACTCACACTGTTCTACTCGTGTTGCGGGGCACTGTAGAGGACATGTCAGGTGATGCCATCTTTGGGTACATGACGCCCATCAGCTTTGCGATGACGGATAATGAACGACGCGCTCTCGCCCGATTGGGTTGTTTAGAAGCAATCCGGTCTGGCTCGACAACGCTTGTAGAGCCTTTTCGTTTTATACCCGGCTACGCGGACGGAATGATCGATAGCGGTCTTCGTTTGTATTTCGGTGAAAACGCCGCAGATGCTTTGACACTTAAGATCCGAGACGGCATCTACGAATTTGATAAGGGCTTTGGGCAGGAATTTCTGGACCGCACCGTCGAAATGATAAACCGCTTCCACGATACCAATGATGGACGTGTGCAATGCCAAATATCTGCACACGCACCTGATGTGTGCTCACCATGGATGCTTGCTGAGTTGAATGACCTCGCTAAAAAACACGGTCTGACACGCACCGTGCATCTTTCGCAGAGCCCTAAAGAGCTGGAACAGGTCAAAGAAGCACACGGCATGACCTCTGCTGAATATCTGGATGCAAACGGATGGCTGGGGGATGACGTGGTTGCGGCGCACTGGACATTCTGCACTCCCAACGATGTGCAATTGCTAGCCAGTCGTGGTGTGCATATGGCGCATTGCCCTGCCAACAGTTCGAGACGCGGCCCTCACAAAGCGCTGGCCAGAGATATCATCGATGCCGGGGTCAATATCGCCCTAGGTACGGACAACATGACCGAGGATATGTTCGAAGCTATGAGGATCGGCTCCATCGTCCATCGGGGCGCGGGCGGTGGTGGCGTCGACCCTGCACCTCTTCACGCGCTGCATGCGGCAACGATAAATGGAGCCAAAGCGCTAAAAAGATCACACCACCTCGGTACGCTTGCCCCAGGCAAACTGGCCGATATCACTGTTCTTGATATGACCAGCCCAAGCTTGACACCGGTAATTAATCCAATCGCGAATATCGTTCACTACGGACACCCAGGTATCGTCTCAGCGGTCGCTGTCGAAGGACGATTTCTGATGAAAGATGGCAAAGTACTCTGCATGAACGAGGCGGATGTTATAGGGGAAGCGCAAGAAGCAACCCACGCAGCCTGGCGTCGGTTGGGAGAGATTTCACCCGACATCAAATTGCCTGCCAGCATGCAAATTTGAACAATTGGAAAAGAAAGAGAATGATGGTGTATTGACGGAAATTAACGCCAGTCTGACCAATTATTCGGCTACCTCGACGGAGTTCCAACAAGCCACCAGTAACTCAGCATCAGCCGGCGACCCGGATCACGAAATTTAGACTATTCTTCAGCGGGTTATCGCAGATTTAGACGATAATCAGCCGCTTGGGATTAGCGGCATCACTACCTCGAACTGCAAGCCACTCCGTTACAAAGTGGTGCCCGCATTTGTTTATGGCCCGTTAACTCAACACAATTTCCTGGCCCAATGAGCACGGTCCACTTGGAGATTTTCTCCATGTAATTCTTGCGCAAACGCCTGCTCCTTTTTTTATTTTACGACAGCGGAAACTTAAACTTGGGAAGCCCTATACTCTTAAGGTTTCATCGGTTCATCATCGAGCCAGCCCTGAAGGAACTTTTCAGAATAAGTAATTGTTCGTTAGGCCATTTTACGTCGGCGCTCTTCGTCTTCAGTGCGCGGACCAGCGAGTTTTTCCGCGAGCTCAGTCATGACAGCCACTTCATCAATCTGGGTAGAGCGTCCACCTTATAGAATTACCTCACCACCGACTAACACTGTGTCGGCACCCTGAGTTTTACCTCGCATCATGGTAGCATCACTAACAAAGATACCCGCTCACGCGTGATAGCCAAAATCAGGCGTGAGTGCCCCAGCTTCCTTCTGGAGACTAAACAAGACCGCTTTACCTACATTAAAATCAAGCGCCTATGACAGGAAACTGTCCCGCCAATGCTTGTTGAGCGGGCCACCAGCAATCAATTCGCGCTCCATCTGGCGAAGCTCCTTACGTATCTCCTGTCCCCTGGCAACATTCTCCCTACGCTCTTCAAGCTCGTCCTTGTTGAACTTCCCATTCCGAAGATTCGCTGCCAAGATCTGCGCTCGCCCCTCTTCGGTCTTTGCACTAGTACTGACCCCGCTTTGCAGCCGGCAACGGCCATTCTTCCTGTTGGCAGGACGCTGACACGCGGCGCCCCGACACCGCATCGTTGACGTTGCCAGTCAGCTCCAAAGCGTGTCTCTAGACCGATTAGAAGGTTGCCTTTTGCTATAATCTGGGCACTTCCATTAATGGGGTATTATTTTACCGTAAATTTTTCGGCCCTGCGAGACTGTGCCTAGAAAGTGCGCGGGTAATAATTTTTGGTTGCGGGGGAAGACGAAGCACTGTTGAGCACCTCGCGCTCTATTCATCAACTTATCTGTGTAAGCGAACTGCCATTGGCCTGGAGCACCGGCGTCTCGGAACTAGGAAAATAATTCCCGGGTATTCGTCAACAATTCGACGTTCAGAATTTTATCATAGAGTGCAGAAGCTAAGCCGTTTACATTGCCGTATTCGGCGCAAGCATTAAATTTCGTCTTTAGCACTTCGTCAGACATAGGCCTCAAAGCCGAGCCTAAAGGCGAGCCAACGAAACTGCGTTTGCGATCTCCCGCCTGAGTCGTCAATTCGACATAGCCCCATTCTGGACAGATCAAGCATGAGGTCCTGTATGACTCTGGGATATCGCCAACCTTCACGTCAATTTTCGGCAAGAGTCGCTTGATTGGTGCACTCGACAACATCTCGGTTGTCAAATGCTCAAGTTTGATATCGCCGTACTCAATGATTGCTGCAATAGCGAAGTGCAAACTGAATTGCGCTTCAGTGGCGGTTTGCGGGTTTGGATAAGTCAGATTGGAGGTCACAACCGGCGGCACTGTACAGGTAACAGCGATCACATCATTGGCGCTGAGTCCCTCCGCATCCATAATATCTTTGACTGCATCGGCTGAAGCGTGGCTGGCGTAGCAAACTGGATACTTCTTCAAATCGACACCTGGAGCGGAAATGCTAAATTCCACTCCCAGCTTCTCGATTTCTCCGGGGTCGAAGGTCCCCCCGTTAAGTACCTGCGCAATACCCGACTGATCTTCGAATGCGTTCGCTGGCCCGGTTGCGCCCTGTATCGCCGCAATAACAGCGGTGACACCGCTTTCGGAAGCTCTGCCACAATAGTAGTGCTTCGCAGCAGTACCGCGTACGGCTCTTATGGCACCAGCACCAGCGGTGGCGAGAGCAAGCGCATGAGTCGTTTTCTCGCGTTCCAGGCAGGAGACTTTGGCGACGCCTGCTGCACTGCCGATGGCCCCTAAGGCAGAGGTGGTCCACCAGCCCTTATCATAGATTGAATTAGACAGCGCTTTCGCGACCGCAAATTCGACCTCTAATCCTGCAATGAATCCAAGCAGAAGATCGGCCCCGCTTGCACCGTGCTTTTGGGCCATGGCCAGGACAGCCGGGAAAACAACGGCTGACCCATGCACAATACCGGCATAGCAATTATCATCAAAATCAAGAGCGTGAGCAGCCGATCCATTTGCAAACGCAGCTCCAGGCGCATTCAGCCTGTGCGGCGTCCCCAGGATGTCGCAATTGCCCTCCCCGTAAGTCGCAACCGCTGTCTGCAAAAGCAATCTTGCAGATTCTGTATTCGATCCTGCCAATGTTACACCACAAACATCGATCAGGCAACGTTTTGCCTGGTTCAGGACATCGTGCGGGATGTCCTCAAGCCGCAGAGACACCAAGGAATCTGCAAGACTAGGTATCGCGTGCCTAGTTGTTTTCAAAACGGTTCTCTCACTATGTTTCCAATGCCTCACACCAGTGAGTGTGAGGCCGGTCCAATGAATGTTGCCTGCTATTTCTCGTCGAAATATCCAGCCCTGACAGCCGTACCGATCAGGTTGCAAATAAACCTTCCGGCGGTAATTGCGGTGATCCCATTCACATCGCGACTGGGGGTAATCTCGACGATATCCATGCCGACGACATTACCTTTTTTGACCAAGCCCTGAATTAGGGTCCGCATTTGGGAATAATTGACACCGCCAGGGGCTGGACCCGCGACCGCCGGCATGATTGCGGGATCGACGCCGTCGGCATCGATTGTCAGATAGTAATCTCCGCCATCTGGAATGCGATCTAAAATAGCGTTCATTCCAAGTTCCTGCAACTCCATGTCGGAGATCAGATTTGACCCGTACGCCAGCGCGGCTTCAACTTCCTCCGGGCGTCCGCTGCCCGCGGAACGCAATCCGATTTGGTAAATATCTTCAATGTGCTCCATTTCGGATGCCCTTCGGATGACACTTGACAATCCGTAGCTCACGCCATGGAAAACGTCCCGCCAGTCGACATGGGCGTCGATCTGAATCAATGTGATCGGCCCGCGTCCTTCGAATGCCCGGAAAACCGGAATGGGAATAGCGTGATCTCCACCGAGGATAATGGGCAATGCACCGGAGGCGAGGATTTTGCGCACCGCCTGTTCTGACCGGTCATGGTTGCCCGCTACGTCCTTGGCTTCGGCAACGACGTCTCCACAATCGACAACTTTAATGTCGCGCCCGTTAAGTAGGGTACCGCCAATATCGAAATCATAACGATCAAGCCCACGAAGGGCGCGCTCGCAATACCGCCGAATATGCGTTGGGGCATTCGACTGATCATTACTCGCTTCACCCATCGAATAAGGATCGCCAAAGGGGATCCCTAGTATCGCAATGTCGGCGTCCAGGTTGTCCAGATCAGTAACAATTGGAAAATCGTGGAAGCTCTGGAATTCCCGTTTGGGAGGAGCTGTGAGATCGGATGTCATGAACTTTTTCTCCTTGTAGGCATTTAAACGGCGAGCAATCACGACCAACCGTGCGTTAGGCGTTTAAATTTAGCATATTCTGAAGCGATTGAAATTGATCTAATGAACAACCCCGGTCCGGCGTCCACGAGGCGAGAGCCACGAAGCTTGAGCCTCGAGATGCTGTCCACGATCCGCGGCTCAAGGTCCGTGGACCACGGACCTATTTGCTTGGACCTAGGCCCTCGGGCCTTGGGTCAG
>NHDS01000008.1 GCA_002167215.1 Pelagibacteraceae bacterium TMED65 | reverse complement strand
GCTAAAGGACATGGTGGATATTCAGTTTTTGCTGGAGTAGGAGAAAGAACAAGAGAAGGGAATGATTTGTACTATGAGATGATAGAATCAGGTGTAATTAAACTGGACAGTGACGAGTCAAAAGCAGCCCTTGTCTATGGACAAATGAATGAGCCTCCTGGCGCGAGAGCAAGAGTAGCACTTACTGGGTTAACTCTCGCAGAATACTTTAGGGATGAGGAAGGACAGGACGTTCTTCTTTTTGTTGATAATATTTTTAGATTTACGCAAGCAGGATCTGAAGTATCAGCTTTGTTAGGAAGAATTCCTTCAGCAGTAGGATATCAACCTACTCTATCTACAGATATGGGTGCTCTTCAAGAAAGAATCACATCGACTAACAAAGGTTCTATAACGTCTGTTCAAGCCATTTATGTTCCCGCCGACGATTTGACTGACCCTGCACCAGCAACTTCATTTGCTCATTTAGACGCAACTACAGTTTTGTCAAGACAAATAGCTGAACTAGGCATTTATCCAGCTGTTGATCCTCTTGATTCAACATCCAGAATCCTTGATCCTCGAGTTATCGGAGAGGAACATTATGCTGTTGCAAGAAAAGTACAAGAAACACTTCAGAAATATAAGTCCCTTCAAGATATAATAGCAATTCTAGGAATGGACGAATTATCAGAAGAAGATAAGCTTGTAGTTGACAGAGCTAGAAAAATACAAAAGTTTCTGTCACAACCATTTCATGTAGCTGAAGTGTTTACAGGGTCTCCTGGTGTATTCGTTAGCCTGCAAGATACAATTAAAGGATTCAAAGGTTTGGTTGAAGGAGATTATGATAACATTCCAGAAGCTGCATTCTACATGGTGGGTACAATCGAAGAAGCAATACAAAAAGCAAAAAAGTTAGAAAACTAAGTATGTCGTTTAAACTCGAAATCATTACACCGGATCAAATTGCATATAACGAAGAGATTGATCTTGTAATAATGCCAGGTATTGAGGGAGACTTTGGGGTATTAAGAAATCATATGCCATTTCTTACTTATTTACGGATTGCCCAAGTTTATGTATATAAAAGTAAAAAAGTTATTGAAACATTCTTAGTTAACACAGGAATTGTTGAAGTTACAGCAAACAACTGCATTTTGTTAACTGAGGATATTGTTAGATCAAAGGATTTCAAAATATCTGATGAATACAATGATTTAGATAAGTTAAAATCAGATGTTATAAGTAAATCTTATTACAGTTAATCTACAAATCTTCTAAACTCATTTAACACAGANCTATAAAGNTTTTTTTTAAAAGGTACAGCAAATTTTATTACATCAATCGGATTTATCCATTTCCATTTGTAAAATTCCGGCTTGGAATACATCTCTAGGTTAACTTGTTCGTCCTTTCCAAAGAAACGACACGCAAACCAAATTTGTTCCTGGCCTTTATATTTCCCTTTCCACAAAATATTTACTAAATCGGAGGGTATATTATATTTGAGCCATGAACTAGATTTTCCAATAATTTCATAATTACGGTCTAGTCCTGTCTCCTCCATAAGCTCCCTTTTCATTGCATCTTCAGGGGTTTCTGGGCTGTCGATGCCTCCCTGAGGCATTTGCCAATACTGGTTTTTATGATCTAATCTTTGACCAACCCATAATCTGTTATTTTTGTTGATCAAAAAAATTCCTACGNCTTTTCGATACTTTTCTGACATAAAAAAATACGATTTATTTTATTGGTTTGTTTATTAGGTTAATTGCTAATATTAGATCAAATGCTCTTGTTAATTGATAATCGTCAACTTCTTCGTCTTCTTCATTTTTTAATGATTTTTTTGTTGATCCATCTTGATCTAGTTGATCATTGTCAATTGCTCCTCTTAAATCAGATTCTTTTCTTCCAGAATTTTGATCAACTTTTTTAAGCTCTACTTGTTCTACTAAAATGTCAGGATCAATTCCAGTTTTTTGAATTGATCTTCCAGACGGGGTGTAATACTTGGCTGTTGTAAGCTTGATAGCAACATCTTCACCTGACGGTATGATAGTTTGAACTGATCCTTTACCAAATGACTTAGTGCCCATAATAATTGCTCTTTTATGATCCTGCAATGCACCTGCCACAATTTCAGATGCAGACGCACTTCCTTGATTAATTAAAATTACAAGTGGGAGACCATTTGTTAAATCTTTTTTTACAGCATTATATCTGCTTCCTTGTTTTCCGTTCTTACCTCTTGTAGAAACGATTTCTCCTCGCTCCAAAAAGATGTCAGTTACATTAACAGCCTGATCCAAAAGTCCACCTGGGTTATTTCTCAAATCTAAGACATAACCAATTAGATTCTTATCATTGAAGCCCTGAATAGACTTAATTATTTGTCTATCAACTTTTTGGTTAAATGAGGAAACCCTTATATATCCAATATTATTTTCAATTTTAGCTTTAACAGCTTTCAGTTGAATAATTGCTCTTGTTATCATGATATCCAGATTTTCATTTTCATTCCTATTGACTGTCAATTTGATTCTTGAGCCAACCTTTCCTCTCATTATTGTGACAGCTTCAGACAATGTCATACCTAAGACAGGCTCGTCATCTAGATGTGTAATAAGATCGCCTGATTTGATTCCTGCTTTAGCTGCAGGTGTGTCATCTATTGGTGCAATAACTTTTACAAAACCATTTTCTAGTGTTACCTCAATTCCAAGGCCACCAAACTCTCCTTTAGTTTGAACTTTTAACTCATTCAACTCATCATAATTTAAATAAGTCGAATGTGGATCTAAGGAACTTAGCATACCTTCGATAGCAGATTCGATTAAATCTTTTGATGTTACGTCTTCCACATAATTATTTTTTATTTTTTCAAATGCTTCACCAAATAAATTCAAATACTTATATACATCTTTATCCTCTTCAGAATGAGAATAAGATGAGAACATCAAAATTAATATTACTGTTAAAAATTTTTTCATAATTATTATATAGTGTTGATTATGCAGTTTTTTTATAAAATCTCAACTTTTGATTTAGGATCTACTATTTTCCCATTTTCTCTGAGTTCAAAATAAAGTTGACTTTTTATTGAAGATGATATTTTTGCTATTGGCTCACCAACCAAAACCTCATTACCTGCAGATATCAATAAGTTTCTCATCCCAATCAAAACAGAAGTAAAACCTCTATTATCTTCAATCATAACAAGATTACCTAAACTTCTAAATTTATCTGCATAGACAACAGTTCCATTCATAGGCGCCGTCACAAAAGATTCTTCTTTTACTTTAAAAACTAATCCATTTTTTAGCTTACGTAAATCTTTTCCTTGGCCAAAATCAGAGATGATTTCTCCTGAAACAGGCATTCTGAGTTTTAATTTTATTTTTGATATTATTTTTCTTTTAGTATCTACAGCTTTTACTAAGTCATTAAGATTTTTTGCTTTTTTTTTTAATTTTTTTGCTTTAATTTTTAATTTTTTGTCTGACTTAATTTTTTTCTGAACCTTGGCGACCTCTTCAATCTTTGTTTCAAGTCTACGTAATTTTGCTCTGAGTATTTTTTTTTTTTTCTTATAATTTTCCAACTCCTTAGCTAGTTCTTCCTCTACAGATTTTAAATTTTCTAAATTTAAGAAATATTCATTAATTCCTATTTTGACATCTTTGAGAAAAAATTCCCTTATAACTTGTTTAGTAATTACATCACCAGAAGAATTGTTAAGATTTTTTAAAATTCTTGTAAATTGATTGGTATAGAATTTGTCTTGCAATAAAAAGATAATTCTTCTTCCAAGGAGATCTTTATCTTTAATGTATTTATTAAAAATTATTTTTTTCTGTGTATTTCTATCAATATCAATCTTAATTTTTTTTAGTTCAGTATTATTAATCAAAAAATCATTGTGAATTTTTACTGTTTGCTTTTTTAAATAATTAAGCTTACTTTTTAATTTTGATTCTTCAGAAAAAACAANCGAACTNATATTAACAATAATTAAAAAAATAAGAGTTTTNTTCATCTAATCAATATTTCTCCATTCATTTCACTNGGAACCGTAATTTTAAGTAATTTTAAAANAGTTGGAGCTATATCAGCCAATTTTCCNGACATTTTACTGTATTGTACTTTTTTACAAATTAAAAATGGAACTGGGTTTAATGAATGTGTAGTACAAGCTAATCTTTTTTTCTTATCAAACATAAGATCAGCATTGCCATGATCTGAAGTGATTATTAGTAAGTAATNGTTCTTTTTACTTTCATTATAAATNTCTCCTATGCATCTATCAACCACCTCAATAGCTTTAACAGTTGCTTTGATGTCNCCAGTGTGACCAACCATGTCTGGATTTGCNAAATTAGCAACAATAAGATTAAACCTTTTTCTTTTCAAATTTTTCAATAATTGATCTCTCACTTCAAATGCCGACATTTCAGGTTTCCTATCATATGTTTGAACTCTTGGCGAGGGAACTAGAATTCTTTCTTCTCCATCAAATTCTTCTTCTACTCCACCATTTAAAAAATATGTTACATGAGCATATTTTTCAGTCTCTGCAATTCTCAGCTGTTTAAAACCATTTGTTGAAACAACTTCTCCTAATGTATTTTTAATTTNTATATTCTCAAAAATTGGTTTGATTTTCTTTTTCAATCTTTTCGAATATTCGACCATGCTAAGTGATTCTGAGAAACGTGGGCTAATATTTCTTTTAAAGTAGTCAAAATTTTCATCAAATATTGCTGATAGTAATTCCCTTACCCTGTCTGCTCTATAATTTGTAATAAAAAATCCATCACCGTTTTTTGCACCANTATAATTTGCAAAATTTGTTGGCTCAAAAAANTCNTCTGTAATATGNNTCTTATAACTTTCATGTACAGCNTCAATAAGGTTTTTTTTTTTTTNAGCTGTTCCTTCAATGATTGCTCTATATGCTTTTTCAATTCGTTCCCATCTATTATCTCTATCCATTGCGAAGAACCTTCCAGATATACTAGCAATTTTTATTTTTTTTCTATCTCCTATTTTTTTTATTAGAAGTTTAAGATTTTCCATTCCACTTAATGGTGAGCTATCTCTTCCATCTAAAATACAATGAACAAAAATTTCAGAGTTTTTTTTACTTAAAATATCTATCAANTCAAAAAGATGATTTTGATGACCATGGACACCACCATCAGAAANAAGTCCAACAAGATGTATTCTTTTACATTTNTTAATTATTTTTTTTATAATATCTTTTTCCTCAATCTCCCCACTTTTAAATGAATTGGAAATTCGCATAATGTCTTGCATTATAATTCTTCCTGCACCAATGTTAGTATGTCCAACTTCAGAATTACCAAATTGGCCCTCGGGAAGGCCGACATTATTTTCAGATGCTTTGAGTTTAATTAAACCATATCTACTTTTTAAGACTTCAAAACTCGGTGTTTTAGCTTGATAAATAGCATTTGTTTCATGATTTTTACCAAGTCCCCATCCATCNAGAATACATAACAAAACTTTTTTCGACATATACTCTANTTATTTATGATATTGAGAGTTTTTAATTATTTCAAAAGATCTATAAATCTGTTCTATTAGCATTACGCGAACAAGTAAGTGAGGCCAAGTCTGTTTACCCATTGAAATGTTTCTGCAAGATTTAGCAAAGTACTTATCCAATCCAATCTCGCTACCAATTATGAAGTTTAAATTTTTACAACCACTGTCTAATTTATTTTTAATTAATTTTGCAAAATCTAAACTNGAAATATTTTCTCCACTTTCGTTTAAAGCAACTACAGAATCATTATTTTTTATATGTTTTAAAATTTCTTTTTTTTCTAAACTAATTTTATTAACTGTATTGTAGGTCTTAATTTCAATAAGACTNGTTTTTACTCTAATTCTTTTTCTATAGTACTCAAAAATTTTTCTATAATCTTGATTCAATTTAAATTTACCTAAAGATAAAATATTAATCTTCATTGTTAGCCAAATCCAACTTTTTCATCTTTAAGATCGTTATTTTTCCATATTTTCTCGAGAGAATAATGCTCTCTCGCTTCTGGTTTAAAAACATTTAGAATTATATCTCCAAAATCAACTATCAGCCAATCTGTGGATTTCAAACCTTCAGTAGAAATTANATTTTTTTTGTTTGATTTGACTATATTGTTAACAATGGCATTCACATGTCTTGANGAAGTGCCACTTACTAAAATCATATAATCGCCTAAAGCACTTCGATTTTTTATATCAAGAACCTCTATATTTTTTGCTTTAAGNTCTTCTAGATCTTTTATAATCTTCTTGAGAAGATTTTTTACGCCTAAATTAATTTTCATGAATTTTTCTTAAATATGAGGATGATTGATTATTTTTCATACCACTTACGAATATCCACTTTGGTGGTAATAAATTTCTGGATTTTATAAAAAAACTATTTTTAATTCTTGCCTTCCTAAAAAATGACAANGCTTTGCTCTTTGTTANANTNAGATGGTAGGATGGTCTATCAAAAATTGCAATCGGAATATTATAAAAAATTTTTTTCCAATCTTTCCAATGATGNAAATTTTTTAGATTGTCAGTCCCCATCAACCAAATAAATTTATTCTTTTTGTATTTCTTCTTTAGATAAACAATTGTATNAATAGTNTAAGAATTTTCTGATTNTTTAATCTCCAATAATNTTATTTTCCTATGACAAAGAAATTTTTTTGTTAAATTTAATCTTTTTTCATAACAATTNCTTCCTTTTTTTANAGGATTATTGTTAGTAACAATCCACCAAACTTCNTTTAAATTAAGTCTNAGCATTGCATACTTGCTTANAAAAATATGCCCATCATGTGGAGGATCAAATGAGCCTCCTAGAATTCCAATGTATTTTTTATTCAAATCTCAAATCANGGNCTTACTTGTCCCTCACCCCTTACTTTGTATTTGAAACTTGTTAGTTGTGAAACTCCTACAGGCCCTCTAGCATGGACCTTAGAAGTAGAAATTCCTATCTCTGCTCCCATACCAAATTCTCCTCCATCAGCAAATTGTGTTGATGTATTATGCATTACAATACCACTATCAATGTTATTTAAAAAAAATTCGGCAACATCTGTGTCCTCTGCAATTATTGCATCTGTATGGCCAGATCCAAATTTATTAATATGTTCAATGGCCTCATTTATTCCATTTTTTATTGTTTTAATAGAAACAATTTTATCTAAATACTCAGTTGACCAATCGTCTTCTTTGGCTAATTTAACCGAAGAATCGATTCTCTGAACTTCTTTGTCCCCTCTCACTTCACAACCATGAATTTTTAGAGAGTATATCAACCTTGGTAAGTGTGTCTCTATGGCACAAAAATCACATAATATTGTTTCTGTTGCACCACAAATTCCTGGTCTTCTCATTTTAGCATTAAATGCTACCTTTTCTGAGATATCTGGATCTGATGATTCATGAATATAAGTGTGACAAATACCATCTAAATGTTTAATTACATGAACTCTACTTTCTTCACTCACTCTCTCAATTAGTGATCTACCTCCCCTAGGAATAATCACATCAACGTATTTATCCATTCTTAATAATGCTCCAACGGCTGATCTGTCAGTTGTAGGAATATTTTGCAATGTACCATCTGGAAGACCGAATTTTTCTAAAGATTGCTTAATTATTTGAATGATAACTTCAGATGAGTTGTAACTTTCACTTCCGCCTCTAAGAATAAGAGCATTTCCTGATTTTAGACAGAGACCAGCTGCATCTGCAGCAACATTCGGTCTAGATTCATAAATCACGCCAATAACTCCCAATGGGATTGAAACTTTTTGAATTTTTAATCCATTAGGTCTAGACCACTCTCCTAGATTAATTCCAACTGGATCATCTAACTTTGCTATATCCTCTAATCCAGAACATATATTATCAACTCTACTAGAATCTAGCATTAGTCTATCGAGAAGTGCCGAATTTAATTTTTTTTGATGTTCATTTATATCTACTTTATTTTTCTCAATAATGAGATTCTTATTTTTTTGTAAATTTTTCGAAGCATCAATCAAGATTTCATTTTTATCCTTTGTTGATAATAAAGACACTTTTAACGATGCTTTTTTTGCATTGAGACCTATGTCTAAAATTTGTTTTTCTATTTTATTAATATTATTCATTTAATGTTAAATAATCGCGGTGAACAATTTCATTCCTCCCTTTGTAGCCAAGCAACCTTTTTATCTCCGAAGACTTCTTACCAATAATAAGATTTAACTCATCTGAATCATAATATATAACACCTTTTCCGATCCTTTTTCCAAAGTAATTTTTAATACTCACTATATCACCTTTAACAAATTTTCCAGAGATTTTTTGAATTCCACTAGGTAGTATGCTAGCTCCTCCATATATTGCTTTTTCAGCACCCTCATCTATAATAATCTCTCCATTTACTTTAATTGAACCAGCTAACCAATTTTTAAAACTGTTTCTCCCCTTTTTTTTTGCCAAAAACTTAGTCCCCTTTTTATCTCTTAGGTAACTTCTGATTGGATTTTTCTTATTTCCTCTTACCAAAATTGTTTCGCAACCTGATTTAGAAGCTATTTGAGCTGCCTGTAACTTTGTGTTCATACCCCCTGTACCATACAAATTTGTTTCACTACTTGCCATTTTAAAAATTTCATCGTTAATATCATTTACTTCTAAAATTAATTCAGCTTTTTTGTTTTCTTTAGGGTTTTTTGTGAACAAACCATCTACATCACTCAAAAGAATCAATTGATCTGCTTCAATTATTTGGGACACTCTCGCAGCAAGTCTATCATTATCACCAAATTTTAATTCATCAACTGCTACTGAGTCATTTTCATTAATAATTGGAATGATACCGAATTTTAATAATTCAAAGATAGTCTCTCTTGAATTTAAACTCTTTTTTCTATCTTCAGTATCTGAGAATGTTAACAAGATCTGAGCGACTTTTGATTTTTTTTTTTCAAAAGATTTTTTAAAATTATTCATTAATATTACTTGTCCACAAGCAGCACATGCCTGTTTTTCATGAATCCTAAGTTTTTTTTTTTCTAAATTTAGATAACTTTTACCAAGTGCTACGGAACCAGAAACAACTATTAAAATTTCAATTTTTTTTTTTTTAAGGAACACAATATCTTCTACGAATGTAGCAAACCATTTAGAATTGAATTTATTTTTCAAAATTAATAAGGACGATCCAATTTTGATAACAACCCTTTTAATTTTATTTGTAGAGTTTTTTTTCATTTAATTGATGTAGCTATCAAAGTTTTAAGTGTTTCTAATCCTAAATTAGAATGACTGGAAAAAGGAATTATCTCAGACTCTGTATATTTCTTTAACATTTTAACTTTGTCTTTTATTGTTTCCAAACTTACCAAATCACACTTACTTAATAAAATAACTTCTTTTTTTTTTGACGTTGAAAGTTTGTAGCTCTCTAATTCTTTCCTAATTACCATATAATTTTTTATTAATTTCTCAGAACTTACCACAGATATGTCACACAAATGCAATAGTATTTTGCATCTTTCAATATGTGCGAGAAATTTAAGTCCAAGCCCAATACCTGTTGATGCCCCTTTGATTAGTCCAGGTAAATCTGCTAAAATATAATCTTTATCAATGTTTCTGAATAAACCAAGTTGAGGTTTTAATGTCGTGAATGGATAATCAGCAATCTTTGGTTTAGCATTCGACATTTTTTTCAATAGTGTTGACTTTCCTGCGTTTGGCAACCCAACCAAACCAACATCGGCAATTAACTTTAATCTTAACCATACCCATAGCTCTTTTCCTTTTTTCCCTGAACTATAATTTCTAGGTGCTCGATTTGTTGAAGATTTAAATCTTGTATTTCCTTTTCCACCTCCTCCGCCTTCAAGTAGAAGGAATAAATCTTTTTCTTTAGTAAAATCTTTTATTACTGACTTTTTATCTTCCGAAAGAATAGTTGTACCAACTGGAATATCTATTTTTAAATCTTTGCCACGTGAACCTGTTCTATTTCTTCCTGCTCCGTCTTCACCTCTATTGGCTTTAAAGTGTTGTTTGTATCTAAAATCAATCAAGGTGTTGAGGTTTGAAACTGATCTAAACACAATATCACCTCCGTCACCACCATCACCTCCATCAGGCCCACCGAATTCTACAAATTTTTCTCTTCTGAAACTGACACAACCTGAGCCACCATCACCTGATTTCAGGAAGATTTTAGCCTCGTCTAAGAACTTCATTTAAGTAAAATTATTTTTTTAAATCAACATTAACAAATGATTTGCTATTGGCTTTTTTTTGAAAAGAGACTGTTCCNTCTTGAGTTGCAAATATAGTATGATCTTTTCCAATAGACACATTTTTTCCAGGATGAAATTTTGTTCCTCTTTGTCTCACTATTATATTACCAGGAATCACAACTTCACCGCCAAACTTTTTAATACCCAGTCTTCTGCCAGCACTGTCTCTTCCGTTTCTTGTGCTTCCTCCAGCTTTTTTATGTGCCATTAGATTCTCCTTTNTTNNTTTCNGGTTTCTTATTTNTATTNACAGATNGTTGTTGNGTTTTTACAGAAGTNNTTTTTTGTTGNATCTCTTCGATTTTTATGAGAGTNAGATCTTGCCTATGACCAATTTTTCTTCTGTAATTGTGTCTTCTTTTCTTCTTAAAAACAATTATCTTTTTATCCCTAATTTGTTCTACAACCTTTGCTTTAATAACTATATTTTCTACTGTTGGAGAACCTATTAGAGATTCTCCTTTATCATTTTTATAAAAGATAATTTCATTTAGTAATACTAAATCATTTTTTTTAACAGATGACATCTTTGGCAATTTAATAAAGTCTCCTACTTTTACCTTATATTGCTTGCCTCTATCCTGAAATATAATAGTCATTTAATCCACCTAACATAGTGAATGTCTGTTATACAACCTAAGTAATAATTATCAAGAAAATTATCAATTATTTTACTTTAGGTAATTTTTATTGTTATATTAGAGGTTTTTGTGTTATTTAAGCGTGAGGATATAATAAACAATGACTGAAATTGTGATCACAACAGCAAAAAGACTTCCTATTGGAAAATTTATGGGAAGCCTTTCAGAATTTTCAGCGCCTCAGCTTGGTAGCACTATAATTGATGCAATAATCTCAGATTCAAAAATTTCTAAAGACATTGTTGATGAAATCATTATGGGACAAGTTTTGACCGGCGGGTCTGGTCAAAATCCAGCAAGACAGGCTTGTATGCTATCCCAATTTCCTGAAAAAACTAGTGCATTAACTATTAATCAAGTGTGTGGTTCTGGAATCAGATCAATATCTTTAGCAGCACAATCTATAATGTCTGGTCAATGTGAAATTGTTATTGCAGGTGGGCAAGAAAGCATGACTAATGCGCATCATACAATAAACGTAAGAAATGGTTTAAAAATGGGTGACGGTAAACTAAAAGATAGCATGATAGTAGACGGACTTTGGTGTGCAATGAATAATTATCATATGGGAACAACTGCAGAAAATATTGCTCAAAAATTTGATATTTCAAAAAAAGAACAAGATGAATTTGCTACAAAGTCACAAAACAAGGCAGAAAATGCTCAAAAAAATGGTAACTTTATAAATGAAATATGCCCGATAAATATTAAAGTTAAAAAGGAATCAATTTCATTTTCTGAAGATGAATTTCCTCGACACGGGGCAACTTTTGAAAAAATCAATTCTTTGAAACCAGTATTTGACAAAGACGGTACTGTTACAGCAGGAAATGCTTCAGGACTAAATGATGGGGCTGCTGCCGTTCTTTTGATGAAAGAAAAAAAAGCTAATGAACTTGGATTAATTCCATTAGCTAGAATTGCATCATCGGCTTCCGTTGGTGTTGACCCCACAATTATGGGTATTGGACCCGTACCCGCAGTAAATAAAGCTCTAAANTTTGCAAATTGGAAAATCNATGANATTGATCTNTTTGANGCTAATGAAGCATTTGCNGCTCAATCAATAGCAGTAANTAAAGAATTAGAATTAGATCNTGANAAGGTTAATGTTAATGGAGGTGCNATTGCGCTCGGTCATCCTATAGGAGCATCTGGAGCAAGAATTTTAGTTACTCTTATCCACGAAATGAAAAGACAAAAAAAACAAAAAGGTATAGCGACATTATGTATTGGTGGTGGCCAAGGAATAGCTATGTGCATTGAGGGGATGTAAGTGGGTAAAGTAGCTTTAGTTACAGGTGGTACTAGAGGAATTGGTGAAGCAATTTCTAAAAAACTAAGTTCATCAAATTTTAAAGTAATAGCTAATTATGCTAGTAATGATGATGCAGCAAAAAATTTTTCTGAAAAAAATAAAATAGAGATAAAAAAATGGGATGTTAGCAATTACGACGAGTGTGAAAAGTCAATTTCACAAATATATGAAAATCACTCACAAATAGATATTCTAGTTAATAATGCTGGGATAACTAGAGATGCTCCTCTCCACAAAATGGGTTTAGATAAATGGCAAAAAGTTGTTGATGTAAACTTAAATTCCATCTTCAATATGACATCCTTGATAATAAATAAAATGAGAGAAAACAATTTTGGAAGAATTGTACATATTTCTTCGGTTAACGGACAAAAAGGACAATTTGGCCAAACTAATTATGCTGCAACAAAATCAGCACTTATCGGTTTTTCAAAATCATTAGCACTTGAAAGTGCAAGCAAGGGAATAACTTCAAATGTATTATGTCCAGGATACATAAATACTGAAATGGTTGCTGCAATAAGAGAAGACATACTTAAATCTATAATTGAAACTATTCCAAACAAAAGACTTGGTGAAGCAACCGAAATTGCAGAAATGGTAGATTACTTAGTATCTGATAAGGCAGCCTACATCAATGGCGCGACATTATCTATAAATGGTGGATTATGGATGGATTAAAATTCATCTTTCATTATTCTAATTTTTTTAAAATTCTCAAATTCTCCAAGATTTTCAAACCCTATTGCCTCTAGATAATAAGGGTTATCAAAATTTAAAAATGGATTAAATTCTATTTCCTCTTTTAATTTAAATGGAATTGTAGAAGAATATTCTTTAAATTGATTTTCTATATGTTCTACTTGTTGTTTTAATTTATCGTTGTCAGGGTTTAAGTGAATTGCAAAATTTGCATTTGACCTTGTATATTCATGCCCACAATAAATCTTTGTATGCTCAGGTAAAGATCTTAATTTCTTTAAGGATTTGACCATTTGATCTACAGAACCTTCAAAGAGCCTCCCACAACCAAGAGAAAAAAGTGTGTCTCCAGAAAACAAAATATCATTTTCTTCAAAATATAAACATATATGTCCTACAGTGTGACCTGGTGTATCAATGATTATAAATTCAGATTCACCAAGACTATAATTTTTATTGTTTTCTAATTTAATGTTAATTCCTGGAATTCTATTTTGATCTTTATGATTTCCCATAATCTTACAGTTAAATATTTTTTGAAGCCCTATATTCCCTCCAACATGGTCATGGTGGTGGTGCGTATTTATTATGTAATCTAAGTTAAGATTTTCACTTTTAAGAACTTCAACAATTTCATCTATTACTGGTGGATCTATGCATGCTGTTATTTTTGATTTTTTATCAACAATAATATAAGAATAATTATCAGATAAAACTGGAACCTGAATAATTTTAATCATTTGTGTAACTTTTTTTTCTTTGAAACACAAAATATTACCTGATACGCAAGTAAATTTGAAAACAAAGCATTCTTCATTTTATTTCCATTTTCATTTAAGCAAATATAGTTCTCTAAATTTATATGATTCTTTGAACAAAAATATTTGAAATCACTACACGAACATAAATGAATATTTGGGGTGTTATACCACTCATAAGAGAGCATCTCATTTTTAGGCATTAAGCCTGAAAAAAGAAAATCTCTTCTTATTTTCCAAAATGCGAAATTGGGAAAAGAAATTATAGCTCTTTTTCCAATTCTAATTAAATTTTTTATGACTGCATCTGGATAAATCATAGCCTGAATTGTTTGGCTTAAGATAACTGTCGTAAATGCATTGCTAGGATAATCATCTAAATCAAAATTTGCATCCCCTTGAATAACGGATAGACCTTTTTTAACGCATGAATTAACACCGGTTTGTTTAATTTCTATTCCTCTACAATCTGCATTTTTAAATTTTGACAAAAACTCCAATAGATGCCCATCACCACAACCAACATCTAAGATCTTTTCTTTATCGTTTATCAATTTTGAAATTGCAAATAAATCATTTCTTAAAAAATTTTTCATATTTTTTGCTGAGCAATTTGACCTTCGATAAATCCTTTTAGTGTAGCATGAAATTCTGGTTCATCTAGTAAAAAAGCATCGTGACCTTTATCAGTTTTTACCTCAACAAAGCTGACCATTGAGTTTGAACTATTTAAAGATTTTATTATCGTTTTTGTTTCTGTAGTAGGAAATAACCAATCAGACGTGAATGTAAAAAAACAAAATTTGACATTTGTATCTTTAAAAATTTTTGCCAACCCTCCTTTTTTTACTGATAAATCGAAATAATCCATTGCTTTTGTTATATATAAATAACTATTAGCATCAAATCTTTCAACAAATGCAGTTCCCTGATGTTTTAAATAACTTTCGATTTGAAAGTCTGTATCAAAGTTAAACGAAAAAAAATCACTATTTTGCAAATTTCTTCCAAATTTTCTTTGCAGTGCTCTCTCTGACAAATATGTGATGTGTGCTATCATTCGAGCAACTGATAATCCACCCTTAGGAAGAATTTTTTTTTTATAATAATTTCCTTTATTCCAACTTGGATCCGCCATGATTGCCTGTCTTCCAATTTCATGAAATGCAATGTTTTGTGCAGAATGGCGATAAGAAGTAGCAATTGGAATTGCTGAATTTATTTTATTGCTATATTTCGTAGCCCATTCCAAAACTTGCATACCACCCATTGATCCTCCGATGACTGCAAATAATTTTTTTATACCCAAATAAGATATCAATTTATCTTGTAGTCGAACCATATCACTAATTGTAATTACTGGGAATTTTAATCCATATGGTGTTTGTGATTTTGGTTTTAATGACGACGGGCCAGTACTTCCCATGCACCCTCCGAGGACATTGCTACAAACAACAAAGAAGGTATTTGTATCAATTACTTTTCCAGGACCAATTAAAACACTCCACCAACCTTTTTTTTTTGTATTTGGGTTAATACCTGCACAATATTGATCGCCAGATAAGGCATGACAAACTAAAATTGCATTAGTTTTCTCTTTATTTAATTTTCCATAAGTCTTGAAAGCTATTTCACAAGATTCAATTTTTTTCCCAGAGTCAAGTTTAACTGTTTTCTGAAATTTTAATATTTCCGATTCAATTTTTAATTTCATTATTAATTTTATATAAATTTATTTGACTTAGATCGCATCATAACTATGTTGAATAAGTAGTCAAAATAATTTTTTGAGATAGTTCTTCATGGTCAAAATTGAAACTTTAACAAAACCATCAATCAAATTAATTGAAAAATATGTTCCTGGAGGTTCATACTCTAATAACGATAAAAAAATTATTAAACTATCATCTAATGAATCTCCCTTTAAAATTCCTAATAAAGTTTATTCCGAAGGAAAAAGCTTAATTGCTAATTCAAATTTCTATCCAGATGGTGATTCAAAAATATTGAAAGATTCTTTATCTAAAGTTTTTTATCTAAATAGTAATAAAATAATTTGTGGCAACGGATCTGATGACATCTTATCAATAATTTCTCAAACATTTTCAGTAGAAAATTGTGAGGTTATTTGCAGTGAATTCGGATTTACATATTACCCAATAATAGCTAGAGCATCGGGTTGCAAAGTAGTATTTGCTCCTACGAAGGATCTTGGAATCTCCTGTGATAATATATTAAAAAAAATAAATAAAAGAACGAAAATTATTTTTTTTGCAAACCCCAATAATCCAACTGGGACAATAATTTTTAAAGATGAATTAATAAATTTTCTAAATAAAGTACCCAAAAATATTATTGTTGTTTTAGATGGAGCATACTCGGAATTCATAACTGACAAAAGATATTCTGATGGAATTGATTTAGTAGATAAATATCCAAATATTATTATTACAAGAACATTTTCAAAAATATTCGCTTTAGCTGGTCTAAGGCTCGGATGGGGATATTCAAATACACGTATAATTGAATTACTAGAAAAAATTAGGGGACCATTTAATGTTAATTCAATAGCTCAAAGCATCGGATCGTTGATTTTAAAAGAAAAAGATTTTTTTATCAAATCAGTAAAGCACAACGATGAATGGGCAAAATCACTCCCTTCCAAAATCAATGATCTAGGTTTAGAATCATACGAAACATTCGCTAACTTTGTTCTAATTAAGGTAAATCCATTAAAATATTCAAAGATTAATATTATCAATTATCTAAAAAATAAAGGTATTTTAGTGAGAGATTTGGAAAACTATAAACTTTATGATTACTTTAGAGTGTCAATCGGTTCAACCAAAAGTCTAAATAAATTTTTAAAAGAACTCAAAAATGCATTAAAATTAAAATAATATAAAAAATGTTTAATGAAATCACAATAATTGGACCCGGGTTAATTGGTGCTTCTCTTGGTTTAGCGCTAAAGTCTAAAAAAATTTGCAAAAAAATAGTTGGCATTGATAAATCACAAGCCAATCTTAAAGACGCTATTAAGATAAAAGCAATAGATGAAGGGAGAAATTTAGTAAATAATGAGATTAAAAAAAGCTCAATAATTTTTATTTGCACACCTGTAAGTAAAATAAATAATTTGATATTAGAAATAGCTAAACATTCTACAAAAAATCAAATTATCTCTGATGTAGGTTCAGTAAAAGATATTTTTAATGCAGAAATACTTAAACTAAATAATAAAAAGTTTTCTCTTGTTCCAGGCCATCCAATTGCAGGAACTGAATATTCTGGTGCAGCGAATTCAAAAAAAAACCTTTTTCAAAATAAATGGTGCATTCTTACTCCTATTAAAAATAAAGATAAATCCACAAAACTAATATCAAAAATATGGGAAGATATTGGAATGAAGGTAGCTATAATGAAGATTAAAGAACACGATAAAATAATGTCAATAACCTCTCACCTACCACACTTAATTGCTTTTACAATTGTAGGAACTGCATTCAACTTAGACATCAAAAAAAAGCAAGCATTGATAAATTTTTCAGCTGGTGGTTTCAAAGATTTTACAAGAATAGGTTCATCTGACCCCCAAATGTGGACAGATATATTTTTTGCAAATAAAGAATATTTAAATAAAACTTTTAATACATTTCTAAAAGATATTGAAAGTTTTATGCAAAATCTAAATTCAGGAAATAGTGAAGAAATTTTTATGCTTTTAAAAAGAACAAAACAAATAAGAAAAAGTATTTTAAAGAAAGGAATCTAAATCATTATTCATAATAACATCTCTCTAAAGTTCTAATTACTTCTTCTTTTTTCATTCTGTCTTTTATTATTGGAAATATTTTGATTTTTATTGTCCCACTTTCTTTTCTAAATCTTTTATTCAACCAAAACTTTCCAGAATCAAGCTTAACTGGTAAGATCGGCAATCCAATAAACTTATGGATAGCAAATACACCTTTATTCAGTTTAACTCTTGTTCCAGGATGCAATCTTGTTCCTTCAGGAAAAATAACAAAAACATTTCTTTTTTGCTGAACCAATTTTTTTACAGACTTAAGAACATATTTTAAAGATTCAAATGCCTGGTCCCTCTTAACAAAAATAAAACCTAATCTTTTGAAATACTGAGAAAATATTGGTATTTTTCTTAGTTCATTTTTTAAAATAAAGACCGAACCAGGAAATAATGAGCCAAAAAAAAAAGTTTCCCAAGCCGATTGATGGTTACTAGCAACTATAAATGCTCCAGATCTTGGAATATTTTTCATTCCAATTATTTTATAATCTATATTTAACATAGCTTTTGAGAGTTTAATAACTGATGTTGTCCAAAAATAACACAAATTTACAACTAATTTGAAACTAAAGAATCTAACAGGTGAGAAAATTATAAAAAAAGATGCGGTTCCTACATAAAAGAAAATATAAAATAGAAGATTTCTTAAAAAATTCATTATAATGAAAATAAAGTATATATAATTTTAAAATACTCGAGAATAATTAATCTAACATGAAAAATAATATTTTTATTAAAGTTAATTTTATAATTTACTGGTGACAATAAAATATCTTTATCTTTAATAAGTTTTTTAAAAACAATATAACTCCTTGGTAAATGATAATAGGAGCTAACTAAAATAAGATTTTTTATGTCGTTTTTTTCATTTAACCATCTTTTTACCTCAAACGCATTCTCAAATGTATTCTTGGATTTATTATCGACAATTACACAGCAATCTTTTTCTATTAATTTATTTTCTACAAAGATATTTATTTTAATTTCTGATTCTTTGAATACTCCAGAAATAAAAAGGTATTTACCATAATTACTCTCAAAAAGTTCAAGACCCTTGTCAATTCTACCTTTACCTCCGGTTAGAACAACTATTACAGATTTTGAACTTTCAAAACTGTCAGCGTTTACATAAAATTTCTTAGGAAATGTATTGAAAATTAGAATTAACCACCACACAAAGGTAATAATGATTATAGATATTAAAAAAACTATAAATTTCTTAAAATTTATCAAAAAATCTTTTCTCAAAAAAATAAAATAAATAAAATGTTAAAAATACCAACAGAACGGCCAAAAATATACTAATAAAAAGAATTAATAAAAATAAAGTTTTAATATTAATCTCTAAAAAGAAGGTGGAATTAAAAAAATTAAAATTTACTCCAAATAATTTAATTAAAAGAGTGCTTATTAGATAAACGAAAATAGTACTTAGTATCGCACCGGGAATAATTTTTTTTACCACACTTTGAGATATATTTTTAGATAATTCAAAACTACTAGCTCCCATGATTTGCAACATATCTAAAAATTTATAATTACTTTTTAAGGCAGCCTTTACAATATTCATTACCAAAAAAGCAAATAAAATCATTACAACTAACAACATTATAAAAATAATTAGCTTAATTCTATTAACTAAAGATGTTATTTCGAACAACTCATCCTGATGTGAATATTTTTCAATCAGTCTATTTTCGGAAAGATTAATGATTGTTGTGTAGACTTCATCAACAGTATTTTTATTTGACGTTTCAACCTGGAAAATAAAAGGTAATTTCAATCCAGACATATCAGAAAAATTTGTTAATCCTAGGCTTTCTTTTATCAAGTTATCTTCAATAATTTTAAACTTAAAGTTTTCAATATTTAATGACAGATAGTCTTCTATATCAGATGTAATGTTAAGTGGTATTTTTTTTTCATCTGAATTATTGCTAATTATAAAAGTAGTTTTGCTTGACTCAAGCTCTAACCAATTTTCGGAAAACTTATAGAAATTAAAATAAATAGCCAAATGAATGGTTATTAAACTGATTACTACAAAAGTTAATCCATGAAAAAAACGTTCTTCATCTTTAAGAATAATTTTTTTCAATATCTCCTGAAATTGAATCATTCTTATCTTAGCTCCAAAATTTTATGTTTAACACTTACATTGTGTGATTGATTACTTGTCATAATAATTGTAGATCCAATTTTATTCAGAGATTCTAAGAGAAAAAAGATCTTTTTTTTGGACTCTATGTCTAGATAAGTTTCTGGTTGATCTGCAACAATAACTTTGGGATTATTTATTAAAGCTCTAGCTATAACAACTTTTTGTTTTTGACTGTTAGATAAATTAATTACTTTCTCTTCTTTTATTTCTTCTAAATCTAGCCATTTAGACATTTGTTGCATTCGAGATTTAAATTCCTTTTTTGAATTTTGGATCTGACTTGCAAGTTCAATATTCTGATAGACAGAGAAAAAAGGAATCAAATAATCATTTTGAAGAATTACACCCATTGTTTTCCTAAATTCTAAAATTTTTTTTCTTAAGTTATGTGATAATTTTTCTCCCTTTAAAAAAAATGAACCAGATGAGGGTAATATCTTCAAATAAAAAAGTTTTAATAACAGTGATTTTCCAGTTGAGTTAGATCCTTTTATAATTAAAAAATCACCTTTATCTACTTTTAAATTTATGTTTAAAATTTTTTTTTTTTTTTGAAATTAAGGATATATCATTTAAAAAAAAAATTTGTTCCATTTTAACTATTTGAAACTCTTGTTTTTTTTTTCTTTTACAAAAACTTCCTGCGCTTTAGGTCTTAAATTGTAATCAGAAGCCATACATGAACTGTAAGCTCCTGTTGAGGATATAACAACTAAATCATCTTTATTAAGTTCCTGAATTTTTGCATTTTTCATAAAAACATCACTACTCTCGCATATTGGACCTACAATGTCATAAAGAACTTTTCTTTTTGATGATAACTTTACAGGAAAAATACTGTGTTTTGCACCGTATAATGCAGGTCTTAGTAAATTATTCATTCCTGCATCTAATATTAAAAAGTTTTTATCTTTTCCTTTCTTTACCCTTATGACTCTTGTCAATATTATTCCTGAAGAACCAACTATGTATCTTCCTGGTTCAATTATAATTTCTAATTTCATATCAGAAAACAGTTCCTCGATTAAATTCGTATACATTTCAACATCAACTATTCTACTTTTTTCATTATATTTAATTCCTATACCACCACCTAAATCAATAGTTGAAACTTCAAATCCGTTTTTCCTTAAATCTAATACTTGTTTTTTTATTTTTTTAAATGCATTTCTAAATGGGTCAAGAGATTCAATCTGAGAACCTATATGAATTGATAATCCAATAATATTAATAAATTTATTATTATTATAATTCTGAAAAATATATTTAATTTGATCATTAGGAATTCCAAATTTATCTTCAAGCCTTCCCGTAGAAATTTTATCATGTGTTTTGGCATTTATGTCAGGATTTACACGCAAACACACATTTGTATTTACCCTTAATTTTTTACAAATTTTTTCAATATCTTTTAATTCCTCTAGACTTTCTACATTTATTTGCTTTATTTTATTTTTTAGAGCAAATTCTATTTCGTCATCTGTTTTTCCAACTCCTGAAAAAACAATTTTGTTTGCACTTACCCCATTATCTAAACATTTTTTTAGCTCTCCTTTTGAAACAACATCAATACCAGAACCTAACTTCTCTAAGATTTTTATAACATAAGAATTAAAATTCGCTTTCATTGCATAACAGATTAATGGTTGTATTTTTTTGAATGAGTGTTTGAATATATTAAAATTATTGGTTATCAAAGAAGATGAATAACAAAATGTTGGTGTTTTAAATTTCTTCGCAATATTATTTAAAGCAACATTTTCTAAAAATAGATTATTACCTCTATATCTTAGTTCATTATTATATTTAGAAATATCAATCATCTGGAGTAGAATATTCTCTAGGGAAATCACTATTTGGCAACTTATCAAGTCTTGTTTTTTTTCCGCAAGAAACTAATGATAAACAAACAATAAAAATTATTAAATAAAGGGGTAACTTCATTATATCTTTCTCTTGGCTCTCTTTATTGCTTTTTTTATCTCACTGTTACTGGTTCCGCCGTAAGATTTTTTTTTTTCAATTGAACCCTTTATTGATAATTGATTAAAAATATCTTCGGTAATTTTAGGTTGAATAGTCCTGAGTTCTTCAAGGCTTAAGTCTTCTAATAATTTTTTTTTTTTTTCAGCTAATAATACAATTTTTCCTGTTATTTGATGTGCTTCTCTAAATGTCAAATCAATATTTTTTACCATCCAGTCAGCTATATCAGTTGCTGTTACATATCCTTTATTAGCAAGATTATACATATTTTTTTTATTGATGATTACAGATTTTATCATTTCATTAACAATATCCAATAACAGATTTATTGTAGTATTAGCATCGAAAACAGGTTCTTTATCTTCTTGAAGATCTTTACTATAACCAGTTGGTAGACCTTTTTGAATAATTAGTAAATTGAGTAAGGAGGCATAAATTCTACCACACTTTGATCTTACAAGTTCAGCTGCGTCTGGATTTTTTTTTTGTGGCATTATTGACGAACCAGTGCATAAGCTGTCAGGAAACTTTAATAATTCATAAGCGCTACTTGACCAAATAATAAAATCTTCGGAAAGTCTGGAAAAATGCAAACTTAAGATTGACAATATACTTAAATACTCAATAACAAAATCTCTATCTGACACACTATCCAATGAATTTTCTGTAGGTTTTTTGAAACCTAAATTTTTCGCAAGATAATGTCTATTTATTTCGTGAAAATTTGTACCAGCTAATGCACCTGACCCCAGTGGACATTCATCAATATTTTCTAAAAGCTGTTTACACCTTCTTTTATCTCTTTGAAACATCTCAAAAAAAGACAGAAAATAATGAGACAAAGAAATTGGTTGGGCATTCTGAGAATGAGTAAAACCAGGCATTATTACATCAATATTTAATTCAGATCTTTTCAATATTGTTTTTTGCAATAATTGAATTTTAATAATAATTATCTTTAACTTTGCTCTTATCCACATCTTCAAATCCGTCACAACTTGATCATTTCTTGATTTTCCAGTATGAATTTTTCCTGCTAATCTCCCAATTTTTTTCTTCAATGCCATTTCTATATTCATATGAATATCTTCATAATCACTTGAAAATTTAAACTTGCCATTACGAACCTCATTCAAAATTTCATCTAAACCTTTCTCGATTTTTTTAAATTCATCATGTTTTAAAATTTCACTTTTATACAATGACATTGCATAAGATTTATTTAATCGTATATCCTCCTCTGCAAGCTGGAAGTCAAAGCCAATGGAGTTATTTATTTTATTTAATAGTTCTGAAGATTTCTTCTGAAATCTTCCGCCCCAAAGTGCATTTGTTGTTTTTTTCATTTATGCTATATTTATTTTATGAAAATAATTTTATTTTTATTCGTTTTATTAATATCAAATCTATCTCATTCGTACGAGAACAATCAACTATTATTAAATAATCCACCGAAAAAGATTGATTATTTAAAATTTGACACATTGGATAAGAAAGAAATAGATATCTTTCAAAAGAATGATAATAATAAACTATACCTATTGAATTTTTGGGCTACATGGTGTCCGCCATGCATTAAAGAAATTCCAGAACTAGTAAAATTAAAAAAAAAATACAAAGATTCTATTGAAGTCCTCTTTATTTCTGTTGATTCAAATCCAGAAAAAGTTATCCCAAAATTTTTGAAAAAAAACAGATTCAAAAAACTAAATATCTTGATAGATAATAAATTAGTAATTACAAAGAAATTAGAGGTGAAAATAATGCCAACTACATTGATCATTGACAAAAATATGAATGAATTATCTAGAGTTGAAGGTTATATCAACTGGCTAGATAACAAAATTTTAGAACAACTAGAATCATTGTTATAATTTCTCTTCTAACTTTGGTAATAAATCGAAAAGGTCACCAACTAATCCATAGTCTGAAAAATTGAATATCGGAGCTTCTTCGTCTTTATTAATGCAAGCAATGTATTTCGAGTCTTTAATGCCAGCGATATGTTGGATAGCTCCTGAAATTCCAACCGCTATGTATAGGTCTGGAGCAACTATCTTACCTGTTTGGCCAACTTGCCAATCATTAGGAACAAAACCTGCGTCAACTGCTGCCCTACTAGCACCCATAGCTGCACCAAGTTTATCAGCAATTCCTTCAAGTAGCTTGAAATTTTCTCCATTTTGCATACCTCTTCCACCTGATATAACTATTTTAGCACTCGTGAGTTCTGGTCTATCCGATTTTGATTGATTGTAGCTTACGAAGCTAATCGAATTGTTTGCATCTACATTCAAAGCTAATTTTTCTATATCTACGCTTGAGTTTTGCTTACATGGTTCAAAGCAGGTTGATCTAACTGTAATAATTTTTATATCATCGTTAGATTGAACCTTAGCAATTGCGTTACCAGCATAAATAGGTCTTTCAAATGTGCTATCACTTATCACATTAGTTATATCTGATATTTGCTGAACATCGAGGAGTGCTGAAAGTTTCGGGGACATATTTTTACCAAAAGTGCTTGAGGGAGATAATATATGAGTAAAACCTTTATCCTCAATAAATTTTGAGATAGTCGAGCTAAGGTGTTCGGCTATGGGGTTAAGAAAATTCTTACTTTCAATGGCATGAATTTTTTTTAATCCATCAGCCATTTTTAAACTTTCTAAAGGGGAATCTAAATTATCGCCAAGTATAATAGCCTCCACGTTTTCGCCTATTTTATTTGCTGCAGTTATTGTTGAAAAACTTGACTGTTTTACGTCTTTATTATCATGCTCTATTACAACTAATATTTTCATAGTACTTTTGCCTCATTTTTTAATTTATCCACTAGAGATTCTACATCATTAACTTTTATTCCTGGTTTTCTAACAGGAGGCTCATTAACTTCTAAAACCTTTAATCTATTTTTAATATCTATACCTAAATCACTTATTTCAAGTAATTCTATTTTTTTTTGCTTGGCTTTCATAATATTTGGTAGTGAGGCATACCTTGGTTCATTGAGTCTAAGATCAGTTGTTATAACACAAGGTATATTTACTCTTATGGTTTCTAGTCCACCATCGATTTCTCTGGTTACATCAAGCGTATTGTCGTCATTTTTTTTAAGTTCTGAGGCAAAAGTTGCCTGTGGAATATTAAGAAGTGTTGCAACGATTTGTCCGGTTTGATTACAATCATCATCGATTGCTTGTTTTCCCAAAATCACAAGATCTGGTTTTTCTTTATCACAAATTGACTTTATAACTTTGGCAACATTGAGAGGTTCAATTTGTTCATTGTCTGTTTTAACTAGAATACCTCTGTCTCCTCCCATAGCTAGTCCAGACCGAATTGTTTCTTGAGATTTATCAGAGCCAACTGATAAGACAATAATTTCATTAATTTGTCCCTTTTCTTTCATTCTGACAGCTTCTTCAACAGCTATCTCATCAAAAGGGTTCATTGACATTTTAACGTTTTCTGTTTCAACACCAGATTTATCTGATTTAACCCGTATTTTAACGTTATAATCAATAACTCTTTTTACACAAACTAAAGCTTTCATATTAAATTCCTAAGTTAATATTTATTTGGAACCCAAAGTATATCACCTTCTTTTTTATTCTCAAACCTTGCGGCAACAAAAAGGAAATCTGATAATCTATTGATATATTTTATCACGTTGGGATTTACTTCTTCACCTTTATCCAATTCAACTATAGATCTTTCTGCTCTTCTAACCAAAGATCTAGAAAGATGTAGAAAAGAGGATGACCTTGTACCTCCAGGTAGAATAAAAGATTCTAGTTTGGAAAGATCTTTATTAAGTTTATCAATTTCATCTTCTAAAAACACTACTCTATTAGACAAAATTGTTAACTTTTTTTTTTGTTGAGTTGGAAAACACAGATCCGCACCAACATCAAACAGATCATTCTGAACCGCAAGTAAAATATTTTTTATTTTACTTGAAGAGAATGCTACTGCAATTCCTATAGAAGAATTAGCTTCGTCAACTTCACCATATGCTTTGATACGAGCACTACTTTTGTCTACCCTTGAACCATCGCCTAAACTTGTGCTTCCTTTATCCCCGCCACGAGTATAAATTTTATCAAGTTTTACCAATTTATTCCTAAGATTTTACAAATAAAGCAATAGAAAGGATTACCAAAGTGACAAATTGGATTGCAACCCTATATCGCATAAATAGGTTTATTTTATTATTATCTTCCTCACCAGATTTCGCAGTATGAAAAAGACCTATTAACAAAATGATAAAAGTTGTTATTAGACAAATTACTATTATAAAATTTAGTAGAAAATCCATCTATCTAGAGAGCAATCCCTTGACTACTATTTGAGCTTGGATTTCTGCTGCACCCTCAAATATATTTAAGATTCTTGAGTCACAAAGAACTCTGCTGATTGGATATTCAAGGGCATATCCGTTTCCACCATGGATTTGCAAAGCACTATCTGCATTACTCCAAGCAACTCTGGCAGCTAGTAACTTAGCCATTCCAGCTTCTATGTCACATCTTATATCATTATCTTTTTCTCTAGCTGAGAACAATGTTAGTTGTCTAGCAACTGTTGTTTCCATTGCCATCCAGGCAAGCTTAGAAAAGATCCTTGGAAACTTTATTATTTGTTTTCCAAATTGACTTCTATCTTTCGCATATTGTAGTGCGAGTTCTATGGAGTTCTGTGCAACGCCAACTGCTCTTGCAGCTGTTTGTATTCTTGCAGATTCGAAAGTTTCCATAAGTTGTTTAAAACCTTTACCTTCTTCTTCACCAAGAAGTTGTTTTTTATTAACTTTAATATCGTCTAACCCAATCTCGTACTCTTTCATGCCTCTGTACCCTAAGACTTCTATTTCGCTTCCGGTCATACCTTCCATAGGAAAAGGGTTTTCGTCGGTACCTCTTGGTTTTTCAACTAGGAACATACTTAAGCCTTTATATCCCTTTTTTTCTGAATCTGTTCTCGCGAGAACAGTCATTAAATCTGATCTCGCACCATGTGTTATCCAAGTTTTATTCCCTGTTATTGTGTATTCATCATCTTTTAATACTGCTCTTGTTGATAGACTGCCTAGGTCAGACCCAGTATTTGGTTCGGTAAATACCGCAGTTGTAAGAAGGTTACCCGAAGCTATTTCAGGTAAGTATTTCTTTTTTTGTTCTTCAGTTCCACCTAACCTAATTAATTCACCAGCAATTTCTGCTCTTGTTCCGAGTGATCCTGCGGCAAGGAAACCCCTTGATAGTTCTTCAGTTACAACACACATTGCAACTTTACCCATTCCTAACCCTCCATAGCTTTCAGGAATAGCAATGCTAAAGACACCTAATTCTGCCATTTTGTTAAGAGTTTCGTCAGGGATAAGGTCATCTTTTAGATGCCACTCATTTGAATGGGGAAGGATTTCTTCTTCAGTAAATTTTTTGAATTGATCCTGG
This sequence comes from Pelagibacteraceae bacterium TMED65, assembly GCA_002167215.1. The sequence goes on along the minus strand of NHDS01000008.1, from coordinate 6,960 downwards.
ATCATGTCAAGAGTTTCATCATTCAAGCCAAGAGAAGCGTGAATTCCTTTATCCAGACTGTCTACTATTACCTTTTTTATTTTATCAGAAAGTCCAATTTCAATTAACTCTTGCACAGACGGATCATTCATAAAGTTAAAATCGGAATCCTGAAGTCCTATATCAATAGGTCTGATAACTTCTGACTGACTCATCATTATTCCATTTTTCATTTGAAGTAAATATTCAGAAAAGGCAAAGATAGTTATTGATGCATCTATTTCTGAGGATTTTTCAAGATCTTCTAAGCTATTGAACCAATTAAAGGTTTCTCTAAGCCCAATTCTGTAAGTCTCAAACCAAGCATATCCGTGTGTTTTAAACTGATTAGTCTCTAAAAGATTGTTATCTAACTTTCCATCGATTTTGAGGAGAGATACTAAATACTTATTTGACTTTTTTGCTACAGTCTCAAGATTAGATAGAATTAGTGCATAAACATCTTTATTTGCGACCAAATACTTTCTAAAATTTATTATATCTGAGTTTATGTTAGCTGAACTATCCATGAAATTATTATTTAATCTATTTTTATTTTAATTCAAGTTTATTTATAAATCATTAAAACATTTCATTCCAGTTTTTTTTGCCTGAACTAATGCTGCCATGTTTCCTGGTAAATGCATGTTATTCATCATTTTTGTGTGTGCTGCTGGAATTTTTGACCATTCAAAACATTCTGACATAAGAGGTTCTATGAGCTTATTTATCATCATTTCATTTGCTTGAGTAGCTTGATATAGATTTGCAAAATGACTGCCTTGTATTCTTTTTTGTCTCATCCAAACATATCTTGCATCCATTGTGAGGTTATACCCAGAGGTTCCTGCGCAAATTACGACCATTCCACCTGTTTTTACTAGATAGCAAGAAACAGGAAATGTTGATTCACCAGGATGCTCAAATACAATATCTACATCTTTCTTCCCTGTAATTTGCCAAATATCTTTCCCTAATACCCTACATTTTTTTATAAAATCTGAATAATCCTTTTGATTCTTTACATCTGGCAGTTGACCAAAACATTCATACTTTTTTCTATTTAAGACGCCTTTAGCCCCCAACCCTTCGACAAATGGAATTTTTTCGTCATCAGATACAATGCCAATTGCATTTGCCCCAATTGCTTTACAAATTTGGACAGCCATACTCCCAATTCCGCCTGAGGCACCCCAAACAAGAACATTCATTCCTGTTTTAAGTTCATGAGGAGGATGCCCAAATAACATTCTAAATGCTGTGGCTAAAGTTAGCGTGTAACAACCACTCTCTTCCCAAGACAAATGACTAGGCTTTTTTAATAATTGTCTTGATTGAACAGTAGTGAATTGCGCAAAAGAACCATCATTTGTTTCATAACCCCAAATTCTCTGTGATTTTGAATACATTGGCTCTCCCCCATTACATTCTTCGTCATCTCCATCATCTCTATTACAGTGAATTATAACTTCGTCTCCAACTTTCCATCTTTTTACATTATCACCTACTGCCCAAACAATTCCAGATGCATCTGAACCACCAATATGGTAGCCTGTGTCTTCTCCTATGACTGATATTGGAATGCCTTGAGAAGCCCAAACATTATTGTAATTAATGCCAACCGCCATTACCATCACTAGCACTTCGTCCTTTCCAGGTTTTTGGACAGGCATTTTTTCAATTTGCATAGCTTTTTCTGGAACACCTAACCTATCCTCTCTAATAACCCAGGCATACATTTGCTCAGGTATATCTCCTAAATTAGGTATTTCTCCAATCTCGTAAATTTTCTTTGCAGTCATAACTATTCCTATGATATTTTAAGAGCAACATATACCACTAAAAATAAAAAATACATAAATTTTCTTGTTAGCAATAAAAAATAATATTATTTATGGATCATAAATGATTAAAGAAAAAGACAAACCTTGGATGATTAGAACATATGCTGGACATTCTTCAGCAGAAGCTTCTAATAACTTATATAGGGAAAATTTAAAAAAAGGTCAGACAGGTTTATCAGTAGCCTTCGATTTACCAACACAAACTGGTTATGACTCGGATAACATTCTATCTAAAGGTGAGGTCGGGAAAGTCGGAGTTCCTATAAGCCACATAGGAAACATGCAAACTTTGTTCAACAAAATTCCTCTAGAAAAAATGAACACCTCAATGACCATTAATGCTCCAGCACCTTGGCTACTTGCATTATATATTGCAACGGCTGAAAAGCAGGGAGTAGATAAAAAATTATTATCTGGAACCACCCAAAATGATATAACCAAAGAATATTTATCCAGAGGAACATACATTTTTCCTCCTGAACCAAGTCTAAAGCTAACCACAGATNTTATTAAATATACNACATCTGAAATACCTAAGTGGAATCCAATCAANATCTGNTCNTACCATCTTCAAGAGGCNGGTGCAACTCCAGAGCAAGAACTATCNTTTGCTCTTGCCACAGCTATTGGAGTTCTTGAATATCTTAGGAATTCTGAAAAAATTCCAAAACAACTTTTTGAAAANATNGTAGGNAGAATAAGTTTTTTTGTNAATTCTGGTATGCGTTTTGTNACCGAAACAGCTAAAATGGCTTCTTTTACAGAACTATGGGATGAAATATGNAANAAAAGATTTAAAATATCAGATTCTAAATACCGAAGATTTAGATATGGAATGCAAGTCAATTCATTAGGTTTAACTGAACTTCAACCAGAGAACAATGTATACAGAATACTAATTCAAATGCTTCCAGTNGTTATTGCCAAAAATTCTAGAGCTAGAGCTGTTCAACTTCCTGCTTGGAACGAAGCATTAGGGTTGCCGAGACCATGGGATCAACAATGGAGTCTAAGGTTACAACAAATTATGGCATATGAAACTGATCTATTAGAATTTTCAGATATTTTTAAGGGCTCAAAGGTTTTAAAAGAAAGAATTAATTCACTCAAGGCATCAGCAAATCAAGAATTGAAAAAAATCGATAAAATTGGAGGTTTAGTGCCTGCNATAGATAATGGGTATTTAAAAAGCAGATTGGTTCAATCTCAGACCAATAGACAAAAAAATATTGAAAAGGGAAATCAAAAAGTTGTTGGTGTGAATTGTTTTGCTGAAGGAGAGCTATCTCCTCTTGTCAACGAAAAAGACGGTGGNTTCATGAAAGTCGACGACAACGCTGAAAAACGTCAAATTGAAAACGTACAGAAATGGAAATCTAGAAGGAATAATAAAAAGGNNAATTCAAGCCTTNCTAAATTAAANAAACATGCATCTNNTGGNNTNAATATTATGGAAGCTTCTATAGANTGNGCTCATAATGGAGTAACAACCGGTGAATGGTCAAATGTTATGAGAGAGGTTTTTGGTGAGTACAGAGCTCCGACNGGAATAGTNTCATCTCATATAACCAAGAATGAGACCAANNATTCNGAAATTAGAGTTATAAATGATGAGATTGATAAAATATCAAAAAAACTTAAAAGGAGACCTAAAATCTTAGTNGGAAAACCTGGACTTGATGGTCANTCAAATGGAGCAGAACAAATTGCTGTCCGTGCAAGAGATATTGGATTAGAAGTTGTTTATGATGGCATAAGATCAACACCAGAGCAATTAGTGGTTGCAGCTATAGAAGAAGGGGTTCATATTATTGGTTTATCAATTCTTTCTGGCTCTCATGTTCACTTGGTTAAAGTTATCATTAACTTATTGAAAAAAAATAAATGTTCACAAATACCAGTGATTGTTGGTGGTATAATTCCTCCGAAGGATGAAAAAAAACTTATATCTTTTGGTGTTAAAGCAGTTTTCACCCCTAAAGACTTCAAGATTGAAGAAATAATGAAGCAAATAGCAATTATAATTAAGAAAACATATGAGTAAAAAAAAACTCTAGAATTTGCTATTGAACTTTTAAGACAGCTGAATAGCTATAATATTTCAAATTACATTCCAATTATTTCTGAAAAAAAAAAAATTGGCTGGATACATAAATCTAAAACAAAACTTATTAGACAAAAGAATGGATCATCTAGTAACATTCATTTCAAACAAATATTAGATTACTCAAGAAAACTAAAATCGCTGAAAAAGTCAGAATTTTGCCCAGTATTTAATTATGAATCACTTAACCCGAAATTCAAATTTCATCCAAAAGAAAAATTTTGCGATGGTAAATTATTTCAAATTGAAAGAAATAATTTATCAAGTTTTGGATTCCCTGCTTATGGGGTGCATTGCAACGTATGGAGCAAACACAAAAACTCAACAATCATTCATTTTGCTAGGAGGTCAAAACAACTAAAGAGTTTTCCGAGTTTTTTTGACAATACAATAGCAGGTGGTCAACCTTGTGGCATCTCAATAATAGATAATTTGTACAAGGAAGCAAGGGAGGAAGCTGGATTGTCAGTATCAGATCTCAGGTACGCAAAGAAAAGTAAAACAGTACATTACATTCATAACTACAAAAAAAAGCTTAATTCTTCAATTCTTTTTATTTATCATCTTGAAAAAAAAGATAATCTCCAATTTTATAACCAAGATGGAGAAGTTGAAAAATTTATTTCTTTAGAAATTAACAAAATTTATGAAATTTTGGAAAAGAGGATACTTAAACCTAACTCCATTATACCTATAATTGATTTTTTTATTTTAAAAGAAAGTGATTTCATACCAAAACAAGTTATGCTTGAAATAAAAAAAATTATGAAAACCTATGACTAATATTTTAAGCTGTCCTAATCTTCTACCAGAAAAAAGTTACGACATTAAAAACGCTGTTGTATTCCTTCATGGTTACGGTGCTAACGGAAATGATCTAATTAACATTGGTCACCAATTTAAAAATCAGCTCAAACACACTGCATTTATTTCACCTAATGCTCCATTTAAATGCGAATGGAATACAGAAGCCTACCAATGGTTTGATTTAACTTCAATTNCACCTGAAAAAATTGGTGAGGGATTAGAGAAGGCCGGTCCCTTTTTAAATAATTTTATAGAAGAAATAAAAAAAAAATACTCTCTAGTGGATAACCAGATAGTATTTTTTGGATTTTCTCAGGGAGCAATGATGGCTCTATACCATCTTTGTAAGAGAAAAAATAAATGTGCTGGTTTGCTTGCATATTCTGGACTACTTTATACAAATGAAAATTTTGATAATGAAATAAATGTAAAATTTCCTGTAAGAATTTTTCATGGTCGAGAAGATGAAATTATTAATTCAAATTATTCCACTAAAGCTTTTGAAAAGTTAAAAAGTTTAGACTTTGACGTAGAATTAAAAATAGAGGAGAATCTTGGGCATGGTATAAATGAAAATGGGTTAATCAGTGGTTATAATTTTATTAAAGGAATATTTAACGTTTAAATTCGTCATAATTTACCAATATAATTATTATAGGTCTCATCATGGTTTTAACTTCAAATAATTGTCCAGCTTTAGTTCTGAATGCAGATTACCAGCCTTTAAGTTATTATCCACTATCCACGTGGTCCTGGAAAAATGCTTTAAAAGCAGTTTTTCTAGAGAGGGTAAATGTTGTCTCAGAATACAATCAAGTAGTCAGATCGCCTTCGATTTCGATGAAACTTCCCAGCGTTGTGTCATTAAAAGATTATATTCCCCTCCCTGAAAAAGCAGCGTTTACTCGATTTAATGTTTTTCTTAGAGACAAATTCATATGCCAGTATTGTTCAAATAGTTTTAAGGTTGAGGAATTGACTTTCGACCACGTTATCCCTAAATCTAGAGGAGGTAAGACTACTTGGGAAAATGTCGTTACATCATGTAGAAAATGCAACACATTTAAAGGCAACAAATCTTTGAGAAAAATTGGAGTCAATCTTAAGAATAATCCTCACACCCCTAACAATTTCGAGCTTAAGGAAATAGGAAGAATGTTTCCTCCAAATTTCTTACATCAAAGTTGGAATGATTTTTTGTATTGGGATTCAGAGTTGGAACCCTAAAATTAGAGTTTTTTAGATACTTTAATTGCTAGTTTTGTTAAACCTTTAGTAAAGATTTTAAAGAATCTTGGATTATAATTTCTATTAGAATCTATAGCATCACTCTTATGTGCATCCTCATCAGATTGAAATTTCTTAATTTTTCTCAACATTGATTTTTCAATACCCTCTTTTTCTAAAAATTCTATTTGATCTTCGTAATGCTCGACTATTACTTCTTCAACTGCTTCTGTACATGCATTTACATACTTTTCTCCCATCAGAGCTGTTATGACACCAAGAAGATATCCACCATGATGCCACAAAGGATTCATAAGTGTTGGTCTAGTTCTTTTTTTTATCATGACTTCATTAAAGTAGTCATAATGTTCATATTCTTCTTTTATGATTTTCCTTAATTTTGTTTTGAGACTTTCTTTCTGACAAAACTTTAGTTGTCCTGAATATATTCTTTGCGCACCATACTCACCTGCATGATTCACTCTAATAATTTCATCAACTTTTTTCTTAAATTTTTTTTTCATTTTTAAATAATATATTAAATGTAATAGAGATTAACAATATTGAAATAATCACATTGATGTTAGCCAAGGATAAACCAAGAATTGCAAAAGAAATCTCATCACATTTTGTAATCGGAACTGTTTCCAAAAAATTCCTGAGTTCATCAATGTTATCAAATTCATTAATTTTGGAGGTACAACCACTATCGTAACTAATTATTTTACGTTCTACTAAACTATGAAAAGAAGAAATTGAAAGATTAGTAAGGATACTTAATCCAGCGAGATAGTAAAAAATAACTTTTGGTTTAGTTGCATAAGCGACTATAGAAAGAATAATTAAAATAAAATACGGAATACGTTGATATTGGCATAACCGACAAGGTGGATAGTTAAAAAATAATTCCATAATGTAGGCTGAAATAATAACTAGGATAGAAATCAAAAAAATACTTAA
>NHDS01000007.1 GCA_002167215.1 Pelagibacteraceae bacterium TMED65 | reverse complement strand
AGAGATCAAACAAAAGGCTGAAGAAAAACAAAAACAAAAAGAGTTAGAAGCTAAAAAAAAAGCTGATCAAGAGCAAAAACGAAAAGAATTAGAAGCTAAAAAAAAAGCTGATCTAGAACAAAAACGAAAAGAATTAGAAGCTAAAAAAAAAGCAGATCTAGAACAAAAACGAAAAGAATTAGAAGCCAAACAAAAGGCTGATCAAGAACGAAAAAAGAAAGAGTTAGAATCTAAACAAAAGGCTGATCTAGAACAAAAACAAAAAGAATTAGAGGCTAAACGAAAAGCTAATGAAGAACAAAAACGAAAAGAGTTAGAGTCTAAGCAAAAAGCTGATGAGGAAGAGAAAAGAAAAAATTTAGAAGCAAAAAGAGAAGAAGAGGATAAGAAAAAGAAACAAATTGAACTAAAGATGAAAGCAGAACAAAAAAAACAACAAAAAGAATTAGAAAAGAAAAAAAAGGCATTAAAAAAAAAGAAAAAGCAGGAACTCGAAAAAATCAAGAAAGCTGAAGAAAAAAAAATCAAAGAACTTGAAAAAGCAAGAAAAGAAGAAAAAAAACGACAGAAGAAAGAAATAGAAAAAGCAAGGAAATTAGAGAAAAAAAAAGCCAAAGAGCTTGAAAATCAGAAAAAAGTTGAAGAAAAAAAGAGAAAAAAAGAGTTAAAAAAAGCAAAAAAAATAGAAGAGCAAAAATTAAAAGATTTAGAAAAACTTAGGCAAGCAGAAAAAATACGTCAGAGGAAAGAAATTGAAGAAGCTAGGAAACTTCTTGAAATAAAAAAGAAAAAAGAAATTCAGAAGAAGCTTACAATAGAAGAACAAAAACAGATTGAAAAGAAAAAAAAACTAGCAGAAGAGTTAAAAAATAAAGAAATTGAAAAAAAACAATTAAGAGAATTAGAAAAAAAAAGATTAGCAGAACAGCAAAAAATTAAAAGAGAAAGACAACTAAGAAAAGAACTTGAAAAGAGAAATGAACTAGAAAGAAGAATAAAAGAGAAACAAAGACTTGTTGAAGAGAGAAATTTGAGAGAAAAACAAAAGCAAAGAAAAAAAGAACTCGAAAAAATTAAAAAACTCAACAAATTAGCTGAAAGAAAAAAACTTAAAGAAGATATCCAAAAAAAAAAACAAGAGGAACAAAAATTTTATCAAGAACAAAGAATTAAAGCAAAAAAAGATTTAGCCAATCAAAGGAAAGAGAGAGAAAACTACTTAAAAATGCAAAGAAATCTTGAAAAACAAAGAAAAAAAGAAACGCAGTATATCCAAGAGGCTAAAAAGAAAGTTATTGAAAAAGAAAGTGAAGAAAAAATAGATAAAAAAAAAGAAATCATTAAAACAAGAAAAAAGTTAGCAGAAGAAAAAGAAAAGAGAATAAAACAAGTAAAACAAAAAGAACAAGAAATTGCAGAAAATCCTGAGGATTTCACTCAAATCACTATTCTCAACAAATCAGATATTTTTAAAGAAAAGAAAAATCTATTTATTGCAGAAAATGAGATTATTTTGGATAATATTGAGAATAAATTCAAGAAAAATGAACTTAAAAAGAAAAGAGAAGAAGAAATACAAAAAAGAAAGTTTTCTTATTTTAACAAAGTTGATCAGAGTGAGACAAAAGAAACAAGTAAAAGAAAACAATTTTTTGACGAGACTTCAATAAAGAAAACATTTAGTAAGAAAAATAATGAAAAATCCCAAAAAAATTCTGAGGGTAAAAAAAAATTAGAAAAGAGGACTTCTAATATTGATTCAAAACAAAATAATCTCCCAGACACCAAGGAAAATGAAATACTAGCTGCAATTATTAAGAAACCGAGCTCTATAGTAGAACTTAAGGAACAAGTAGTAAATTCTAAGAGAGAAGTATTGAACTTTGAAAATAATCAAGAGGAATTAGGAATAAAACAAAAAAAAAAATTAAAAGAATTCGCAAATATAATCAAAAATAAGCCTGTAAAAATTATAATAAAGACTAATTTTTCAAATGACGATGATGACTCTGATAAATTTAAAAAGATATCTAAGTCAAGATCATTGTACATCAGAGCTTTTTTAATTAATCAAGGTATATCTCATAATAGAATTAAAATTGAAACTAATGAAGAAAATATAACAAAAAATTGGAAGAATGAGGTAATATTAAACTTTATTGGTGTCTAAATGAAAATAATTAGTAAATATTTAGTTAGAATAATTTTATTTTTAGCTCTCATATCTTCCCTTCTATTCCTTCATTTTGATAAACTAAATAATTTCTTTCTTACCAACCAGTCATTAAATAGTATTATCTTAGCAGTAATTGCAATTGGAATTATCTACATCCTAAAACAACTTTTTAATCTAAGTAATGAGCTAAATTGGTTAAATAATATTATCAAGCAATCAGCAGGAACTAAGTTAAGTGCAAGGTCTCCGAGATTACTAAAATATTTAGATAACTATGTCAAAGAGCATTCTGGAAATTTAATTTTTTCTCAATCATCGATGAAAACAGTAATGGAAAGTCTTGAGGGAAGACTGATAGAAAGTAGAGAGATATCAAAATATATGATAGGTGTAACAATATTTTTGGGCTTACTCGGAACATTCTGGGGATTACTGGAAACTATAAATTCAGTAAGTATCACAGTTAGTAGTTTGGATTTCTCTGAAAATACTCAAAAGCTTTTTAGAGTTTTAAAGGAAGGATTAGAAAAACCTCTTGGAGGAATGGGCACTGCATTTAGTTCCTCTCTTTTTGGTTTGGGTGGATCATTAATATTAGGGTTTTTAGATCTTCAATCAAATCAAGCCCAGAATAGATTTTACAATGAAATTGAAGAAAAATTATCAGAAAGAACAAAATTTTCACTTATGAACATGGACGACGATGAAAAGAAAAACCTAGCACCTGCCTATATCGAGTCATTAATAGAAGTAACGACTGAAAATTTAAAAAAATCAACAGCAGTTATTGAAAAACAAAACAGTCATCAAGAATCAATTTCAAAATCAATTTATGAAATAAATCGAGTTATCTCAGAAAATACCAATTTAAATAAAGACATTAAAGAAGAAATTAAGATTTTATCAAAAACGATAGCAAACATTAGCAAAAGATCGTGAGATTAAACAGAAAAAATATATATGAAATTAATATATGGCCAGGTTTTGTAGACATACTTGGTACCTTATTGATCGTAACAATCTTTACAGTTTTAATATCAACCATTACACAAATATATTTTAATGATCAATTAGATATTAAAAGAGGTGAAATTTCTTCACTTGATCAAGAAATAAAAGAACTTTTAAATCAAATTTCAATTACAAATAAAAATTATAAAGAAATAAAAGAAAAAAAAACGAAATTAGAAAGAGATTATTCAACATCAATAAAAATTAATGATCAATTGAATAAAGAAAAACAAGAAATTGAAAACAAAAAGGCTAAACAAGAATATATGTTAAAAATGAAATCAAGAGAACTTAGTCAATTAGTGGATGAAAAAAGTGAACTTCTCGAAAACCTAAAATCAACAAATCAAGAAGCTAAAAAACTCAGTAAGGACAATAAAAAATATTCTCTAGAGATCTTTGAATTGAAAAGAGATCTTCAAAAACTCAATGACAGATTATCTCAACTTTCAGAATTATTAATAGATGCAGAAGAATAAGATAAAAAAAATAAAGTAAAAATTCAAAACCTTGGAAAAAAGTTAAATCAAGCACTTGCAGGAAAAGTAGCTGAATTAAATAAGTATCAATCTGAGTTTTTCAGAAGGATTAGAAAAGCGATTGGCGAAAGAGACGACATAAAGGTCTCTGGTGATAGATTTGTATTTCCGTCTGAAATATTTTTTGAATCTGGCTCTGATATTATTCAGAAAGAAGGGTCAGAAAAACTAAGTGAAGTAGCTAAAAGTCTCATAGAAATATCTCAACAAATCCCAACAAAGATTGACTGGATTCTCAGAGTTGATGGACACACAGACAAAATTCCGATTAATAATGATAAATTTAGTTCAAACTGGCATTTATCTAGTTCACGAGCAATAAACATTGTTAAATTTTTCATAGAACAAGGTATAGAGCCACATCGACTTTTAGCAGCTGGATTTGGAGAGAACTACCCAATTGATAAAGGTGATAATGATGAGGCTTTCCAAAAAAATAGAAGAATTGAGATAAAATTAACTACGAGATGACTTAATAAGTCTCATCCTAGCAAGTATCTTTTTTTCTATGTTCCAGAAGTATTTAAACTGACCAAAAATAGTTCCAACTACAATTAAAAGAACTTGATAAATAGGAAAAATCAGTATTAGCCTTAGTGGCCAAAAAAAACTATTATTAACAAAATCTTCCCCAAAAAATTTTAGCAAAACCATTTCACCAAAAACTACTGATAGTGATCCAGTGATTCCAAAAACAGTAAAAATCACAACTAAATGGAATGTATTATCTACTTTAAATAACTTGATGATTTTATTTAGCATGATCATTTTTCTAGTTCACTAATTAGTAAATCTAAAAGCTTTATCTCCTTATCTCTTGTACTTTCCCATGTTATAGGGCTTGACGAAGACATTTTAAAGTGATGCGCACCACTTATTGGGGAGGATAACCATATTTGAGAGGTTGGAGAATGAATACTAACAATAAAAACATTGTTATTAGCAACTGAATCTATTCTTAAGTTTTCATCCTCGAAATCAACTTCAAATTTATCATATTTAGATTCAATTAGATTAAATATTTCATCCATTGTTTCTTTTGCTTTATCTATGAATTGATTCATTGTAAATTAGTTTCTTATTGCAAACTTAATTTAATAGTTATATAAGATCAGTCAAGAATTATGAAAAAAGATATACATCCAGATTATCATAAGATAAAAGTTCAGTTAACTGATGGTTCCACCTTTGAAACTAGATCCACTTATGGAAAAGAGGGCGAGACGATAAAGTTAGACATTGACCCTGTATCTCATCCAGCGTGGACTGGTGAAGGCTCTAAAATGTTAGATTCAGACGGACAAGTTGCAAAATTCAAGAAAAGATTCCAAAATTTAAACTTTAAAAAATAATATAAAGTTAATGAAGTCAGTCAACTTTGATCGTCCGGGTCCTCCTGATGTAATGTATTTAAAAGACGTTGGGATTCCAAAATTAAAAAAAAATCAAATTCTGATAAAAGTAAAGTTTGCAGGAGTAAATAGGCCCGACATTGTTCAAAGAGAGGGTAATTACCCAGCACCCAATGGTCACTCACCTATTCTTGGTTTGGAGGTTTCTGGTACAATAGTAGAGTTAGGAAAGGATGTAAAAGATTTTAAAATTGGAGAAAAAGTTGCTGCATTAGTCAATGGAGGAGGATATGCAGAATACTGTGCTGCTGATCAAGAAACATGTTTCAAGGTTCCAAGTGAAATATCTCTTAAAGAAGCTGCAGGAATCCCTGAGTGTTTTTTTACAGTCTGGTCAAACCTCGTGATCAGAGGGAAGTTAAAAAAAAATCAAAAAGTTTTGGTTCATGGAGGTACGAGTGGAATTGGGATTGCAAGTATTCAAATCTTAAATATTTTTAAAGCAGAAATATTTACAACTGTTGGCAATGAGAAAAAAATGGAATTTTGCAAGAAACTTGGAGTTAAGCATGTTTTTAATTACAAAAAACAAGATTTTCATGAAGAGATTAAAAAAATTAATCAAAACAATTTAAATTTAGTTTTAGACTATATTGGAGGCGATTATATCAAAAAAAATTTAGACCTTTTAGGGCCCGAAGGTAAGTTAGTAAACATCGGATTTCAAAATGGTGCAATTGCTGATTTGAATTTCATGAAAGTTATGCTAAAAAGATTAACAATAACAGGTTCAACATTGAGAATTAGAGATATAGAATTTAAAGCTAAAATATTAAAAGATTTGGAGAAAAATGTTTTTCCACACTTGGAGAATGGCTCAATAAAGTGTTATATTGATTCTGTATATAAAATTGAAGACGTCATTTCTGCTCACAGAAGGTTGCAAGAAGGCAATCATATAGGAAAAGTGATTTTAGAACTTTAAAAAATTATGAGAAAACCACTAATGCCGAAAGCCACAGCAAGTTGGCTAATAGACAATACTACACTTTCATTTAAACAGATCTCAGAATTTGTTGGAATTCATATACTTGAAATTCAAGCTATTGCTGATGGCGAGGTTTCAAGTGGAATTTTACCAAGAAATCCACTTGAAAATGGAGAGCTCACTCAAGAAGAAATTTCACGGTGTGAAAATGACAACACAATTTCACTTAATATAAAAAACTCAGAGGTACCTGTACCTAATAAAAAAACTAAAGGCTCCAGATATACCCCACTGTCAAAGAGAGCTGACAAACCAAACGGTATTTATTGGTTTATAAGAAATATACCTAATATGCCTGATTCGAAAATTTGCAAATTAATCGGCACAACAAAAAAAACTGTTCAGTCTTTAAGAGAGCGAACATATTGGAATATGCAGAATGTTAGAGCTCAAAATCCATTTGAATTAGGTTTATGCACAAAAGAAGACATTGAAATTATTATTGATAAGTATAGAAGTAAGGATTAACTACTTGCTAGACTATTAATCTCATCTTTAATTTTGAGTTTTTTTTTCTTTAAATCAATAATTTCTAAATCATCAATACTCAAGTATTTAATTTTTTTTTGGATCAATGAATCAAAGAATTCGTGTTTAGAAATTAGAGATTTAATTTTTTTTTCTTTAGTAAAAATTCTTTCCATATTTTTATGTTAATATGTTTTTTTAATTTAATCTATTATTTTTTGTAAATGAATAATAAAGCTCTTGTTTCTATTGTTATGGGAAGCCAATCAGATTGGAAAACCCTGATTTCATCAGAAAAAATTCTTAAGGAATTCAAAGTCTCATATGAAAAAAAAATAGTATCAGCTCACAGAACACCAGAAAGATTATATAGTTATGCGAAATCATTGAAAGATAATGGTTTGGAAGTTGTAATAGCGGGTGCAGGTGGTGCTGCACATTTACCAGGTATGATTGCAGCAATCACCACTTTACCGGTACTTGGAGTGCCAATTGAATCAAAGTCTCTCAAAGGATTAGATAGTCTACTGTCAATTGTCCAAATGCCTGCCGGCATTCCACTACCAACTCTAGCTATTGGAAAAGCCGGAGCAATTAATGCAGCATTAGCTTCAATTTCAATCCTCTCAAATAAATATCCGGATATTCAGAAAAAACTGGATGTTTTCAGAAAAAAACAAACAAGTTCAATAAAAAAAATCCCTAAAAATGAAAAGTAATACTTTAGGAATTATTGGAGGTGGTCAACTGGGTATGTTTACCTGTATTGCAGCAAAAAAGATTGGTGTGAAAACACTTGTATATTCAACCGAGGAAGATTTTAGTGCAAAAATGTTTTGTGATAATTATTTTTTTGGAAGTCTTGATGACTCTGATAAATTTGATGAATTTATCAATGGTGCTGATTTTTTCACCGTAGAAACAGAAAATATTTCAAAAAAAATACTTAGAAGAATTCAGAAGAAAAAAAAACTATTCCCATCTAGTAAAATTATTGAAATTGCTCAAAACAGACTGAAAGAAAAAAAGTTCTTAAATTCTATTAATGATGTGAAAACTACAAATTTTCTTGAAATCAATAACTATGAAGAATTAAAAAATGGTGTCTCAAAATTTAACTATAATTGTATATTGAAAACTCAAGAAATGGGATATGATGGTAAAGGTCAACATCAAATAGATAAAAAAAATTTAATAAAATTTAAAAATCTAAATCTTTCTAATTATATTCTAGAAGAAAGAGTAAAATTTAAATTGGAGATTTCAGTCATTGTTGTTAAGAACAATGAAGACATAATTGTTTATCCTCCAGTTCAAAATGTTCATAGGGATTCTATTTTAAGAGAAACAATTTACCCGGCAAAGATAAGTAGAAATACTGTTAAAAAATCAGAAATGATAGCCTGTAAGATTTCAGATGCTTTAAATCTTAATGGTATATTAGCAGTTGAAATGTTTATCACAATGGATGATAAAATATTAATAAATGAACTTGCTCCACGCCCGCATAACTCTGGTCATTGGACAATAGATTCATGCACTTACAGTCAATTTGATAACCTTGTTTCATTAATAATGAATGGAAAAATCAATTCACCTGACCCCCTTAAAGATTGTAAAATGATAAATATAATTGGAAATGAGTATTTGAAGATTAACAATATTAAAAAAAAGTTTAAGTGCTATGATTATTTTAAAAAAGAGATCAGACCATCAAGAAAAATGGGGCATTACATAGTTTTTGGATAAAATAAAGATTTAAAATTTGATTTAACTTTTCCAAACTTTAAAACCCTACTAATTTGTTTATCTATAAATAATTTAGTTTTACCTAAATCATTGGAATTATCATAAATACTATACAAATATGAACTCAAATAAATATTCATTAAAATTACCCTTTTACTATAGTAATTAAAATCTGTAGATTCATCACCCGATTGGTACCAAATTTCATCACTAATATTAAAAAGTAATTTTTGCAAACCTAACAATGATTTATGTTTGAGGGTAATTGTTAAAACTCTTTTTCTCTCAAATAATTTATTAATAATATGAATTCTGTAAAAGATAAAAAATTTAATTTTCTCATTAACCCTATATTTGTTAAAATCTTTTGGTTTACCTTTACAAATTTCTTCATTAATAATTGAGTTTATTAAAGAAAAAAAAGACGCATAACCATCATCAAATATTTCATTGCGTAGTTGTTCTGTAAATTTTTTAGAAGGTCTTATTTCTTCTACTACTCTATCTAAAAGAACATTAAATGAAGTATTCTTTCTATAGTATTTTAATATAATATTAATTACTTCTATTATGTTTGATCTATTATTCATAAATAAATTAAAAAAGTTATTTACATTATCACATTTTTTTATATAAAAAGTAATGCATAATTTTAAGGAGATTAAAAATTATTAGAGTTAGTGTTAGAGATAACAACTTAGAAAAAGCTATGAGGGCTATGAAGAAAAAACTCCAAAGGGAGGGAATCTTCAAAGAGATGAAACAAAGAAGAGCTTATGAGAAGCCATCTGAAAAGAAGGCTAGACTTCTTAATGAGTGCACTAGAAGATATAAGAAAATGCAAAGAAAAAAAATGGAAATTCAAGGATATTAGGTTTCTAATCCAACCCCTTTATAATGTTCTCAACCATTTTTTTTGCATCTGAAAACAACATCATTGTGTTATCCCTAAAGAAAAGTTCATTATCCACACCAGCATAACCAGAGGCCATAGATCTTTTTACAAAAAGAACTGTTCCACTATTTTCTACATCAAGAATTGGCATTCCGTAAATAGGGCTTGATTTATCTGTTTTAGCTGCCGGATTCGTAATATCATTAGCACCAATTACAAAAGCGGCATCAGTATTAGAAAACTCGCTATTTATCTCTTCTAGTTCGAAAACCTCGTCGTATGGAACATTGGCCTCAGCAAGTAAAACATTCATGTGCCCTGGCATCCTTCCCGCAACTGGATGAATGGCATATTTTATAGTGACACCATTTTTTTTTAGAATATCACACATCTCTCTTAAAGCGTGTTGTGCTTGAGCAACAGCCATACCGTATCCAGGAACAATAATTACACTGCTAGCATTTGACATAATAAATGCAGCGTCTTCTGGGCTCCCAGTTTTTACCGTTTTACCTTGATTTTTGTCAACGGCTGTTCCCTCTTCTACTCCAAAACCACCCAGAATAACACTAACGAATGATCTATTCATTCCTTTACACATAATGTAACTTAAAATTGCTCCTGAGGCTCCTACCAAAGAACCTACTATAATTAGAAGATGATTAGATAATGTAAACCCTATACCTGCAGCAGCCCAACCTGAATAAGAGTTAAGCATTGATACAACTACCGGCATATCTGCTCCACCTATCGGAATAATTAATAGTATTCCTAATAATAAAGATAATCCTACTATTAGCCAAAAAATTTCGAAAGATGATGAAAGAGTGAACATCACTGTTAATACTATCAATGAGACAAAAATTATTAAGTTTAAGAAATGTTGTCCAAAAAATGTTGTTGGGGCTCCACTCACAAGGCCTTGAAGTTTTAAAAAAGCAATTACTGAACCTGTAAATGTGATAGCTCCAATTGCAACGCCTAAAGACATTTCAACAAGGCTAGATGAAAATATTAAACCTGCTTCATCAACTATCCCATAACTTTGAGGTGAATAAAATGCGCTTGTTGCTACAAATACTGCTGCCAGACCAACAAGTGAGTGAAATGCTGCTACAAGTTGGGGTAAAGCTGTCATTTCAATTTTTAGAGCAATAAAAGTTCCAATCGCCCCTCCTATTATAATGCCTAAGATGATTAGCTCATAAGACAAAACATTCTTATTAAAAAGCGTAGTGATAATTGCCACTACCATTCCTATTATACCTAATACATTACCGTTACGAGCAGATTCTGGGTGAGACAGTCCTTTTAACGCAAGAATAAAAAATATTGCAGAAATCAGATAAAATATTGCAGTTAAATTTTCACTCATTTGAATTTTTCTTTTCTTTCTTTTTGAACATTGATAACATTCTATGGGAAACTACAAATCCTCCAAATATATTAATTGATGCTAAAATTATTGCCAGAAATCCCATTATAGAGGAAAAATTTATTTCTTCAGGACCAGCTGCAATGAGGGCACCTACTATTATGACACTTGAAATTGCATTTGTAACAGCCATTAACGGAGAGTGAAGAGCTGAAGTTACCCCCCAAATAACATAATAACCTATTATACAGGCCAAAATAAAAATCATTAATAAGTTTATAAATGGGTCAATATTTTCCATAATCTAGTCTTTCTATTTATAATTTTTTAAAACGCAGGTTTCTCTCACAACTTCATCTTCCCAATTAAAATTTTTAAATTTTCCTGATTCGCATGAGTTCATTAGGAAGTTAATAACATTTTTTGAGAACAATCGAGAGGAATCTTGCGCGACAGTAGCAGCTAAGTTCAAAGGTCCAATAATCTTTGTAGATTTATAAATAACCGTTTCTCCGTGTTTTACTAACTCGCAATTTCCTCCAAACTCTGATGCTAAATCAACGATTATACTTCCTACTTTCATAGATTCTACCATTTTTTTATTAATCAGTCTTGGAGCGGGTTTACCAGGTACTAATGCAGTTGTAATTACAATATCCATTTTCTTTATTGTTTCTTCAAGTAGTGCATTTTGTTTTTTTTTGTATGATTTAGTCATTTCCTTTGCGTAACCGGCTGCAGTTTCTCCTGAATCCTCACCTTTAACTTCAATAAACTTGGCTCCGAGACTTTCGACTTGTTCCTTTGTAGATGATCTAACATCAAACGAGGAAACCACTGAACCCAATCTTTTTGCTGTGGCAATAGCTTGCAATCCAGCTACTCCGGCTCCAATTACTAGTACTTTTGCTGGTGCAACAGTTCCAGCTGAAGTCATCATTAATGGGAATGCTTTGTTGAATTCACTGGCTGCATCAATTACAGCTTTGTATCCAGACAAGTTGCTTTGTGAGGACAAAACGTCCATGCTCTGAGCTCTAGAAATTCTAGGCATTTTCTCAAGTGCAAAAACATTTATTTTTAACTTCTTGATTAAATTAAACTCATTCTTGAACTTTTGTTCATAAAGAAGGGTTAATAGACTACAATTTTTTAGAAAGTTGCACTCATTAATTTTATTTTTTTTTGTTGGTCTTTGAATTTTAACCACTAGATCTGCATTTTTATAAAGCTCTCCCAGTTTATTAGATATTTTGGCGCCGTTTTTTTTATAATCATTATCTGTATATGAAGAATTAAGGCCTGCATCTTTTTGAATAAATACCTCAAAACCCATTTTCTTAAGAGAAGAAACACAATCTGGAGTTATACTCACTCTTTTTTCTCCTTCATATATTTCAGTTGGTACTACTAATTTCATTTTGATTCCTAAACTAACTTATTTTTTCTAATTCATCTAACAGATTTTTGATAAGATTCATACCCAATTGCCAAAAATTTTTATTTTTTGGGTCTAAATCAAATTCCGCTAGTAACACCTGGTAATTTCTAGAGCCCCCTGATTCAAGTAAGCTAAAGTATTTATCATTAAAGTTATGTGGAGATTCTTCAAACTTAGAATAAAGCGAATTCACAAGACAATCTCCAAATGCGTATGCATAAACATAAAAAGGAGAATGGATAAAGTGTGGTATGTAAGCCCAAAATGATTTGTAATCATTCGTTAAATTGACACTGTTTCCAAGGCTTTCTTTTTGAGTTTTCATCCATACCTCAGAAATATCATCATCAGATAGCTCAAATCTTGATCTTAGTGAGTGGATTTCTCTCTCAAAAATAAAGAAAGAAATTTGCCTAAACACGGTGTTTATCATGTCTTCAATTTTACTTCTTAAAAGATAAATCCTTTCATCTTTGTTTCTTGTTTTTCTTAATAGAGATTTAAATGTTAACATCTCTCCAAATACACTAGCTGTTTCAGCAAGTGTTAATGGTGTGTCTGCTAGAAGAAGACCTTGTTTACTTGCCAAATATTGGTGAACGCCGTGACCTAATTCATGAGCCAGTGTCATTACATCTCTTGTTTTTCCTTGATAATTCATTAAAATATAAGGGTGACATGATGGGACGGTAGGGTGTGAAAATGCACCAGACGTTTTACCGTTCATTGGTTTTGCGTGAATCCAGTTTTTTTCGAAAAAAATATTTGCGATACTCCCTAGCCTTTTGTCAAAATCATTATAAGACTCAAGTACAATACTCTTTGCTTTCGACCATGAAATATTGTCGGTTTTCCTGCCAGGGTAAGGAGCATTCCTATCCCAAAAGTTAAGCTTTTTTTGTCCAAAGCATTTTGCTTTGTAATTGTAATATCTATGACAAATGTTTCTATAATTTCCCTTGACTGTTTTGACCAAAGAATCTACGTCTTCCTTATCAATCTGATTTGAAAGATGTCTGGAAGATTCCGAAAACTCAAACCCTCTAAGTTTTATATCAATATCAAGGTCTTTTGAAATATTATTCATTATAAATGTAAAATTAAATATGTTTTCGTTAAGAGTTTTTCCAAAACTAATAGCTGCATCTTTTCTTATTTTTTGATCTGATGAAGAGAATAAATTTAAAATTTCTGTTTCACTTAATTTTTTATTTCGAAATGAGAACCTAAGACGAGTCATTGATTGATCAAAAAATTTAATCCAAGCAGAAGAGCTGGTAATTGATTTTTCCATTAAAACTTTTTCTATTTTTTCAGTTTGTTGATATTTTTTAAATTTATTTAAGTTTTCTATCCAACTTGAATACTTAGAACTTTTAAGTTGATAGATTTTTTTTTTATTTATTTTATTAAATTCAATACCAAAAAAAATAATATTTTTTTCTATATCAGATATAATTTCTTCTGTGCTTTGATAAAATTTATTTTTTTCTTTATTTAGTTGGTCAGTACAATGGGTTAGAAAAGAAAAACTTTTTATGAAATATATTTTTTCTTCAAGTTGTTCATAATCCTCGATTGATTTAAGCAATTTGCTCTTATCCAAATGTTTTAATTTTTTTTTATATTTTTTCAAAAAAGATTCTGAATCTTTACGAAGTGATTCAAGATCATCTTTTATAAGTTTAGACTTATAATTGGGATAAAAATCAGCTAAATTCCAAATAGGTAAGTTTGTCATAAATAAATAAGTTAAATAACATTAAATGAATAATAATTTAGATTTTACAAGTATTTTAAACAATTCGAAGAATTTACCTGATATTTTAAAATTTTACAAAAAAAATTTTCCGAAAAAGAAATTTCTTTTTAAAAAAGATGGTTCCCAGTGGGTTGGAGATTCATTTGAAGAAATAAATTTGAGAGTAAATAAAATAATTTCAGTTTTTCAAAGTCTAGGAATTAAAGAATCTGATAGAATTTTTTTATTATCTTCTAATAGAATTGAATGGGTAGAATTTGATATTGCAATTATGGCAGCAGGAGCAATAAGTGTGCCTTCGTTTGTGACTAATAACGAAAATGACAATACTTTTATAATAAAGGATTCTAATCCTAAAATTGTGATTTTAGAAGACGATCATATTTTCAGAAAAAACCAGTCATGCCTTAAAGATTTCGATAATAAAAGGATTATAACAATTGAAAAAAGTTTGAATTTTTTAGATTACAAACAAATAATTTCTCAAAAACCAAAAAAAATTATAAAACCAACAGTAAAAAAAAATGATGTCTCGACAATAATTTATACCTCTGGAACAAGTGGAAATCCAAAGGGAGTTGTACTAAGTCACAAAGCCATTCTTGACAACCTAAATAGTGCATTAGGTATAATAGGAGAATTTGAAATAGATGAAGAAAGATTTATTTCCTTTTTACCACTTTCGCATTCATATGAAAGAATGGCAGGTCTATATTTTCCTATGCTTATTAACGCCGAAATTTATTTTTGCACATCATTAGAGAAATTACTTTATGAATTAAAAGAAGTTAAACCAACTATTTTTTCTGCTGTACCTAGGTTATATGAAAACATATACAAAAAGGTTAAAAAGAGGTTTATTGGATCTAATCAAGTCAAAAATAAAATATTTGATATGATTTTTAAATACATCAAAAATGAAAATAAAATATCTATTAATTATTTATTTGGTAAGATTTTGGTCAAAACCCTTGTAACAAAAAAAATTAAAAATATCTTTGGTGGTAATATCAAAGCTCTAATTTCAGGTGGTGCAGCTCTAAATCCAGAAATTGGTTTATTTTTTAATAAAATTGGTTTTTGTCTATTACAAGGTTACGGACAAACAGAGGCATCGCCTTTAATAAGTTGCAACACAAAATCAAAAAACGACGCCAGAACTGTAGGGTTTCCTGTCAAAAATGTTGAAGTAAAAATATCAAATCAAAATGAAATTTTAGTTAAAGGAAATAATGTGATGTTGGGTTATTGGAAAAACAAGAAACTAACTAACGAAACCATCAAAAAAAATTGGTTGCATACAGGTGATCTTGGTTTTTTTGATAATAAAGGAAGGCTAATTATAAATGGAAGAAAAAAAGACCTTATTGTAACTTCGGGGGGAGACAACGTATCAGTGCAAAAGATAGAAAATATTCTTACTGAACAAGTTGGAATTGATCAAGCTGTTGTTTTTGGAGATAACAAACCTTATTTGGTTGCATTGTTATATTCAGAAGAAAAATCAGATGATTCAAAAATTAAATTAATCCTAAGGTTCACAAATTCCAAACTTAACTCAGTTGAAAAAATTCGGAAATATATTTTACTTAATAAACCTTTAACCTATGAAGATGGTTTTCTTACTCAAACACAAAAAATTAAGAAAAGAGAAGTTTATAAATTCTTTAAAGATAAGATTGAATCACTCTATTAAATTTTATAATAATCTTTATACCATTCTATGAATTTTGGAATGCCTCTAAATATAGTAGTTTTTGGTTTAAATTTTAAATCTTTTTTACTAAGATCAATATTAGCAAAAGTTTTCTCAACATCACCTGGTTGAATAGGAAGATAATTTTTTTTTGCCTTTATTCCAAGGTTTTGTTCTATTAAAGAAATAAAATTTTCCAAAATTTCTGGATGACTATTCCCAAGGTTATAGACCAAATGTCCAGATTTAGTAGTTTTTATTGCTCCAAGAATTCCTTGAACAATATCATCAATATATGTAAAGTCTCTTTGCATTTTTCCAAAATTATAAATATCTATCTTTTTTTTCTCTAAAATTTTTTTAGTAAAAATGAAAGTTGCCATATCTGGTCTTCCCCAGGGGCCGTAGACTGTAAAAAATCTTAAACCAATACAATTTATATCAAATAAATGAGAATAGCATTCAGCAATTAATTCTGTTGATTTTTTAGATGCTGCATAAAGTGAAACCGGGTTGTCTACTCTATGCTCAACTGAAAATGGTAATTTTTTATTCCCTCCATACACAGAGGATGAACTTGCGTATATAAACTTTTTTACATTTATTTTTCTTGCTAGTTCTAGCATGTTAAGTTGACCTAAAACATTTGAATTTATATATGAATGCGGATCTTTAAGAGAATGCCTTACACCAGCCTGAGCGGCTAAATTAATTATAACATCAATTTTTTTTTTTTTAAATTTTGTAAATAGGTGTGAATTTTGAATGTCACTTTTAAAGAAAGAAAAATTTTTATATTTTCTAAGAATATTCAATCTATCTTTTTTAAGTTTTACATCATAATAATTGTTTAGGTTATCAACTCCAATAACGAGATTATTTTTTTTAAGTTTTGCAAGGCATGTATGAAAGCCTATGAAACCTGCAGCACCAGTAATTAAAATAGTCATTTTTTAATTGGTGTTTGGTATTTTTTTTTCCACTCTGGATATTTCATGCCATATAGCTCGGTTCTGACATCTTCATATTCTAAAGACACATTAATTTTTTTTGCCTCTTCTACTGTCCATTTCGAGAGACAATTTCTACAGAAACCTGCTAAATTCATTAAATCAATATTTTGGACAGAAGTGTTCTTCTGCAAATGATCAACCAACCTTCTGAAAACTGCTGCTTGAATATTGTTTTTGTTTTTGTAATTAGCCATTTAAAAATTCATTAAAAATTTTACTAAAAATATCTACATATTTTGTAATTCCTTTTTTATAACAAATCAAATCGTTTCTTATTTCAATTAAAATACTATCTAACGAGAGATCATCATATAGCTTATCTAATGTATAATTAAAGTGAAAGCCAGAATATGGAAAATTTCTTCCAAAAAAAATATTTTTTAATTTTAATTCTCTTTGAATTGGCAGTAAAAGATTCATATTTTTGTTCCACAACAGACCTACTTCAATCCCTCTGTTAAATTTTTTGGATTTTTTTGTAAAACTATGAATTGAAATTAAAAATACTTTTTCATAGATTCTTTTCTTTTTTTTAACAAATTCAGATAATTCAAAATGATATTTATCATAAAAAATTTCTATACGATCATTTTTTTCTTTTTTATCTATATTCTTATTACCTAGAATTTTCGTTCCAAATGAATCCTGAACAATCAAGTCATTCGAACTTTTAGGTCTATTTGGATCAATAATTAATCTTGAAAAATTTGAGATAAAATAAGACTGTTTTAATTTTTTTGTTAATTCAATTACTAAATTTTTAGCACCTAAATCAAAAGCTATATGCGATTCCAACTCACTTCTTGTAAGACCTAATCCTTTATATTTCGAAGGGATTTTATTATTAGCATGATCACATATAAATATTATATGATTTTTAAAGTTGTTATTTATGTAACTTTTAGTAATACAAACATTTTTCATAGGAATAAATTTTATATCAAATATTTTACAAGTGTAGTATAAACTATACGTAAAATGCTTAGAAATAGAAATACCAAAATTATAGCAACATTAGGACCTACCTCATCAGCTCCATTAAAAATACATTCCCTTTTTCAAGCAGGGGCTGATATCTTTAGATTGAATTTTAGTCATGGAAGTCATGAAGATCACAGAAAAAGAGTATATCACATTAGACAATATGAAAAACGCCTTGGAAGACCCATTGCAATTCTTGGTGATCTTCAAGGTCCAAAGTTAAGAATTGGAAATTTTAAAACGTCATCAATTTTTTTAAAAAATAATCAAAGGTTTTGTCTAGATCTTGATCCCAAATTAGGAGACGAAAAAAGAGTACAATTACCACATCCGGAAATATTTAAGTCAGTAAAAAAAAACAATAAAATTCTTATTGATGATGGAAAAATATTATTAAACATTGAATATGTAAGTTCCGATAAAATTCTGACTGAAGTTATTAATGGGGGGAGAATTTCAAATAAAAAAGGGGTAAATATTCCTGAAACTTTTATCAAATTATCTTCATTAACAAAAAAAGATCTAAAGGATCTAGAATTATGTTTAAACTTAAGTCTTGATTATGTAGCGTTATCATTTGTTCAAAAATCAAAGGACCTAATTGATTTAAAAAAATATATTGGGGATCAAACAGCAATTATGGCAAAGTTTGAAAAGCCGCTTGCAGTAAAACGAATGGAAGATATTCTCGCACATTGTGATGCTGCAATGGTTGCTCGAGGAGACCTAGGTGTTGAAATGCCTCCTGAAGAGGTGCCAATCATTCAAAAAAGACTCGTTAACTCATGCAGAAACCAGGGAAAACCTGTAGTTGTGGCAACACAAATGCTTGATTCGATGGTTAACTCACCTTCTCCGACAAGAGCAGAAGCTTCGGATGTTGCAACGGCTGTATTTGATGCTGTCGATTGTGTAATGCTCTCTGCTGAAACTGCATCGGGTAAATTTCCAGTTGAGTCTGTTAAAATTATGGACAGAATAATTCGTGGTGTAGAAAATGATTTTTCTTATAGACAAATGCTTGATAGTAAAAAAGTAAAACTCGAAGTAACAACTTCTGATGCAATTAGTTCAGCGGCCTCTCAGGTGGTTAATACGGTTTTAGCCAAAGCAATTTTTACCTACACAAGATCAGGAGGAACAGCAAAAAGGGCAGCAAGAGAAAGACCAACCGTTCCAATTATTGGTTTATCACCAGAAAGGTTAACAGCTAGACAGTTAGCGTTAATTTGGGGTGTCCATAATATCCATTCTTTAGAACCAAAAAGCTTCTCCGGAATGATTGAGAATGCATGTGACCTAGCTAAGAAAGAGAAAATAGTAAGAAAAGGAGATTATGTTGTTATCACTGCTGGTGCACCAATTGGTGTATCTGGCTCTACGAATAATCTCAGAATTGCAAAAATAAATTAGCCTTGTCTTGCCTTAAATCTTGCGTCTGTTTTATTTATAACGTAGAGCCTTCCTTTTCTTTTTACGACGCGACAGTCTCTATGTCTTAACTTGGCAGATTTTATAGATCTTAATACTTTCATAAGATTTTAAAATAATTAATTCTTTGAATTTGTCAATATAAGAAAATGTATTATTATTTATCAGTGAAAAAAAAAAATCCCACTAGTTCATTTGAAAAAATTAATTCTTTTGTTGGAAAGATCTCCAGTTATTTAGTTTTGTTACTCATAATTTTAATAAGTTTATCTGTAGCTCTGAGATATATTTTCTCAATAGGATTCACTTGGTTGCAGGATCTTTATATTTGGACTCATGCTTTAATAATACTATTAGGCATATCCTACACATTTAATAAAGATGGTCATGTTCGAATTGACATTCTTTATAGAAATTTTGATGAATCCTTGAAAAAGAAAATTAATTTCTTGGGTTCTTTGGTTTTTGGAATTCCTCTTTGTTATTTTTTAATATTCAAAGGTTACAACTATTTTATAAGATCTTTACTTATTGACGAAAACTCAAAAGAAACAGGAGGTTTGCCAAACCTTTTTATTTTAAAGTTTTTTATTTTTACAATGGGACTTCTTCTTTTTATTGAGATAGTAAACAAAATTAGAAAATTTATTTCAAAAACATGATTGACATTTTATCTCAAGAGACATTTGCTTTCTTGCTATTTTTTTTATTAGCAATTTTTTTAATAACTGGCTACCCAGTTGCTTTAACACTTGCAGGAACAGCAATTTTTGTAGGGATGTTAGGTTATTTGCTAGATCTTTTCCCCCTTGTTTTAATTAGTGTTCTCCCCAATAGAATCTTTGGAATAATAACAAATGAAACTCTTATTGCAGTCCCATTATTTATATTTATGGGTGTTATGCTTGAAAAATCAGGTATTGCAAATGATCTTCTTGAAAATATGAGTAAAATATGGGGTAAAAAAAGAGGTGGTCTTGTATATTCTATTTTAATTGTTGGTGTATTAATGGCTGCATCTACAGGGATTGTTGGAGCAACGGTAGTCACCATGGGTATTTTATCTTTACCATTAATGATAAAATGGAAGTATAATAGGAAAATTTCGACAGGAGTCATTTGCGCTAGTGGGACACTAGGGCAAATTATACCTCCATCAATAGTTTTAGTTCTTCTAGCAGATATTTTTCAGGGAGCAAATGAACAAGCCTCAGCTATTTCAGGTAACCTAGCACCAGACCCTGTAAGTAGTATAGATTTATTTGCTGGTGCAATCTTTCCAGGGGTTTTACTAGTCGGAATGTATTTTATTTGGATTTTCATATGCTCAAAAATCAAACCAGATATCTTCCCAAAAGCACCATTCGAAGGAGCACAGTTTAATATTTTTAAAATACTTAAAACCATTTTCCCACCAATAATATTGATTATTATAGTATTAGGATCAATTTTGTTTGGAGTTGCAACACCTACTGAATCTGCTTCATTAGGTGCATTAGGTTCTATTCTTATTTCATTAAAAAAAAAAGATATGAACATTGACACCATTTTGAAAGCAAGTAAAGAAACTGTAAAGATTTCTTCAATGGTTTTCTTTATTCTTATTGGTGCATCATTATTTTCACTTGTCTTTAGAGGGTTCGGCGGAGATCTAATTGTAGAGAACTTTATCTCAGGAGTTCCAGGAGGAGCTATAATTTCATTTACAATAGTAATGCTTATAATTTTTTTACTAGGATTTTTCTTAGATTTCTTTCAAATCGTTTTTGTCATTGTTCCAATAGTTGGACCCTCTTTAATTGCCATGGGTTATGACCCAATTTGGTTGGCATTAATGTTTGCTATTAATTTACAGACAAGTTTTTTAACTCCCCCTTTTGGTTTTGCACTGTTTTATCTAAGAGGAGTGAGTCCAAAAGAAGTGAAAACAAGTGAAATTTATCAAGGTGTTATACCTTTTATAATTATACAAATTCTTCTACTTTTGATTTTATTTAAATTTCCATCAATAATTACTTGGTTACCTAGGCAACTTTAATTATTTAATATTCTTGCATTTAGGTAATCTGCTTCAGAGTAATGCGACCAAAAAATTGCAAGCTCTCTAAAATTAAAGATGTTATCAAATATTTTTTTTGATAAACTATCTTTTGATGCAATGTCAGAAACCACTTCATCAGAGCGTCTTTTGAGTAATTTTAGTACTAGGTCGTCATACCTAACAAATGAAACATTGTATTGATCTTTAAGTTTTTTTACTGCAAAACAATTTCTAGCAAAAAATTCTGATGCTATTAGAGAGTTTGATTTTGCACAACTCGCCTCAACAAGACGTTTAAGACTTGGACTTAATTTTTCCCACGCTTGCAAATTNACAAAAGCCTCAAGACAGGTACCTGGTTCNTGCCATCCNGGGTAATAATAAAAATCACAAACTTTATGCAAACCTTTTCCCAAATCAGCTGCAGGACCAATCCATTCTGTTCCATCAATTGTACCTGATGTTATGGCAGGAACAACATCTGGACCTGGAAGTAAAACTACATTGGTTCCATAACTTTTTAAAACTTCCCCACCAAGCCCAGGCATTCTAAACTTTAAACCTTTAAAATCTGTGACGTTTTTTATTGTTTTATTAAACCAGCCTCCCATTTGATTGCCAGTATTTCCGGCAGGAAAAAATTTTAAATTTAAATTGTTATATACTTCGTCGGCAAGCGTAATTCCATCTCCGTGATAGAACCAAGCTGACATTTCTTGCTGATTAAAGCCAAATGGTATACCTGATAAAAAAGATATGGCTGGTGATTTGCCAGCCCAATAATAGGGTGAGCCAAAACCCATTTGACATGTTCCGCTNTGAACAACATCNAAAGATTCAAAAGCTCCAACNAANTCGTTTGCATGGAAAAGTTTAATATTTAATTCGCCATCNGAAATTCTAGTAATCTCTTCACACAACCTAGAAAAAGATCTACCTAATATACCTGCCTTATCAAACGCTGACACTGCAACCCAGGTATGTTTCTTTTTTGACCTTACAACATTCGGAAAAAATATTCCAGTAGCGGCTATTCCACTGATTATAGTCTTTCCTAGAGTATCTTTTATAAATTTTCTTCTTTTCCTCATATACATTTCCTTGGTGGGCGGAACAGGGATCGAACCTGCGACCTATTGCGTGTCGAGCAATTGCTCTCCCAGCTGAGCTATCCGCCCCAATTTAGCAATATACAATGAATTTTTTAAACCAACAAGAAAAATGGCATACTATTTGCTGTGATAGAAGTATGTTATCAATTATAAGAACAGGATTAGATGCTGCTAACAGAGATTTAGCAGTAATTTCAAACAATATAGCAAACGCAGGAACAAACGGATTTAAAAAAAGCGAAGCACAGTTTGAGGATCTATATCATTCCCAACACAACAACTCAACAGAGACTGCTCGTGGTATGGGAGTGAAGTCAGTTAAACCAAGGCAAAGTTTTGCTCAAGGTTCATTACAAGCAACAAATGGTAGTTTAGATTTAGCGATTATGGGAGAAGGTTTTTTTGCTCTTGGACAACCACTTGGAAGAGCTGTAGCAACAAATGAGAGACCAGTATTTACAAGAGATGGTTCTTTCCAACTGGATAGACTGGGAAATCTTGTTAATACTGATGGACTGCCTTTGCTTGGAGAAGGACAATCTCCAATAAACATCCCTTTCAAAGAAGTTGAGTCCCATGATGGAGTTCAATCATCGGTGAAACTTTTATCGGAGATCAAAGTTAATACTGAAGGTGAAATAATTGCTACTTATGGATTAGATGATGCTAAAAAAGTTGGACAAATTGAATTAGCAGATTTTATAAATGAACATGGACTTAAAAACATTGGAAATGCACGTTTTGAAGAAACTCAAGAAAGCGGAANCCCCACATTTGGCTTACCAAAAGTTAGAACAATTGGAAAGATTCANGCAGGTTTTTTAGAAAAATCCAACACAGATATAACAGATGAAATTGTTTTAATGTTAAGAACTCAAAGAGCTTTCAATGGATGCTCTAAGCTTTTACAATCTGAAATTGACATTACAAAAAAACTTTCACAACGGTAAATTTTAAATTCTATAATATTGGAATGTCCCAAATAATTTGATCGACTTCAATTTCAGTTTTATCTTTGACATATAAATCACCAGATTGATTTACCATTAAACTATCAGTGATGTTTAGTTTAATTTTAACTTTCCTTAAAGTATTCTTCTTAATCGATATATATTTCAACAATTTTTCAAAAGTAGTTGAATCATAAAATATATTCACCTCCATTAGCGCCTTATCCGAGTGAATAAAAAGATTATTTTTTTGATTCTTTTTTTTTTCATTTAAAGAAAGTTTACACCTTCCTCTTGAAATATTTTCGAATCCACAATCNAAAGAAATTACAGGAGACTCAAAAAAGACTACATCCATGCTATCGACTCTCAAAATAATTTTATTAATTTTTTTCCATTTACTTTTTATATCAGGAGTTGATTTCATTTCTTAACTTCTCAATTATAGATTTTTTTATTTGTGAAATTCTTCCAGTACTAATTTCTAAAATTTCAGCAATTTCATATATATTTAGTTCTTCTACATAATATAGTTGAGCAACCATCGTCTCTCTTTGATTTAAAATATTTAAGGAGTCCTTTATCTGATTTTTGAGTTCTTTATTTTGTAAAGTTGCTTCAGGATTATCATCTTTACTGGCAAATAAAATAGAATACTCATTATAAGCTGTATCAAGACTTTGAATTACGTTTGCTTCAAAAGCTTGTTTCCAGTAATCGTATTCATCATCTGAAATACCAATAAATTCAATTATCTCTCTTTCAGATGGGCTCCTATTAAGTTTTTTCTCTAATTCAAGTTTATACTTATCAAATTCTTGTTTTTTCTTAATTGTGGTTCTACATAAATTAGAATTTTTCCTCAAATAATCTATTATAGAACCTCTAATTCTTAATTGTGCATATTGAGCAAAGTTAACACCATCCTTAGGGGTATATTTTTGCGCTGCATGGACTAGGCCTTCCATACCTTGTTGAATTAAATCTTCAACCTCCACAATATTTTGAACTCTACCATGTAGTTGCCATGCAATTTTTTTTACTAAATCTAAGTTCTTCTGGATTAAATCATTTATTGAAGTGTGTGATTTTTCCGAATAATATTTATTCATATAATTAAGTTTACGCTCTTTTTTTTACTTTTGAAAGAAAAGTTAGTCCTCCCCATTCATTCATCGGAGTTTCGTTAATATTTTTTGCAATCTTTAGGAATGACTGCGAAATATCTGACTTGGGTTCGCTTAAAACAATAGGCTCCCTTTCAACTATCGATTTTCTTATTTTTACTGAACTTTTTATGCTTCCTACATGATGTAAATTTACATCTAAAAATTTTGAAGTTATTGATTGAAATTTCTTAAAAAGCTCTTTTCCATGCTCATCATCGTCAACTTGATTCACAGCAATACAATAGTTTTTAAATGAAGATTTTGAATACAAGGCTTTAATTAATGCATAAGAATCTATAAAACTTGTTGGCTCTCCCACTATAACAATTAGAATTCTATCACAAGCCATGGAAAATACTAATGCATTGTCTTCTGCACCCGCTGCGATATCTACAACTAATTTAACATTACCGGATTTCTTGAGATGACTATCAATTTCGTTTAAAATAGAATATCTTTTTACATTTTCCATATTCAATAAATTTTCTGAAGCTGTTCCACCTGATATTAAATTTACGCCAGTTTTATTAGATTCAATTATTTCAGAGATCTTCTTTTCTCCAGAAATTACATCAGCTAGTGTAAATTTGGGATTTACACCCAGTAAAACATGCGAATTAGCCATTCCCATATCAGTATCTAGTAAAAAAACTTTTTCTGATAGTTTCTTTTGTGCAATTGAGAGGTTTACAGCAAATGTTGTTTTACCTACCCCACCCTTACCGCTTGTGATTGCAATTGAATCAGACACTTTTTAAATTCTCTTTCATATACTTAGTCAAAGAATTTTCATTGGCTTCAATTATTGAATCAATGAGAACTTTTGTTCCCGTTACAATACCAATTCTTGCATTGTTAAGTGCTAGAGAAGAAAATTCTTCAGCTCCCACCCAACATTCATCAAGTTTTGTAACCGCAATCATAGGTCTTATCTCCGACACTTTTTTACTTAGTCCATCAATCATCTCTGAATTTGAACCACTTGGCAGAGTTAATATAGAACAAAAATTAAATGACGGGAATGTATTTTTTATCTCTTTAATTTTTTGTATTCCAAAATTAAGATCCCCTGAGAAATCAAATATGTTAACTTCATTATTGGATCCATCGTCATTAAAATTAAAATTATTATAATGCTTAACAGGAAAACCTAAAACTCTACTATAAGATCTTAAAGTATCAGAATTACCTGTACTTGAATTAGTTATATCAATAAAGTTTATATTTTTTGAACCTTTTTTATCAGAGAGATATGAGGCTATTTTTGCAGCTAAAGTTGATTTTCCTGAACCTGAGTTACCAAAAACAAAAATATTTTTAGAATTTATAAATCTTGAAAAATCATCCGAAGCTAACTTTTTTGATAATTCTCTAAAAAAAGAAATCCTTCCTTCTTCAATAGTTTTACCTATAAAAGAATAATTTAACTTATTTACAATTGCTGGATGAAATTTCTCTTGTCTTAATTTAATTGGTGTAAAATGAGAGAGTTTATCAGAAATTCCAGATTGGTCGGTTAAAATCATACTATTCATTTCGTTCTTTAAACTATCAATTTGGTTTTGAATTTTTTTTAGAATCTCAAAACTTTCATCATTATTATTATTTTTTTCTAAGTTTTTAGAACCTAAGTAAGATATATTATCATTCTTTTTATCTTTTAGATTTTTAAATGATGAAATTTCTTTTTTAAAAACATTAGAAAAACTTTTATTTTCTTCTGTATTTTTTTTGTGAATTTCAATTATTTCCTCGTTATCCGAAGCTTCAACTTCAATAACCCCATTATTTTTTTTTGTAGACAATATAATGGCCTTCTCACCAAATTCGTTATTTACCAGATTCATGGCTGTTTTCATGTCTCTGGCTTTAAATAGTTGTGTTGTCATTTTCGTTCTCCTTTTGTGGTGTTGATATTTGTTCGCCAATAGTTGCTATTACTTTGACTCTTTTATTTTCTGGAAGTTCTGTAAAAGATAGAACCACTATATCGTCAACGTGTTGACGAAGTAAAATTGATAAATCCTTCCTAATTATTGGGGAAGTTACAACAACTAATGAATTGGATTCTGCTGAAGTTTTTTCTCCAATATCAATGATTGACTTAATCATTTTTTTTGCAAGCGAAGGATCAATTAATAGTCCATCAGATCCACTTTTTTTTGACATTGATATTAACATTTGCTCAAACTCAGGATTAAATGTAATTACATCCAAAGCCTCGTTAACGTTAGAAATCTTTTGAATTAACAATGATGAGATTGCCGGTCTAACAGCTTCAGATAACTCGTCAGGGCTTAATTTTCTTTCTGATAGATTTGATAAAGCTTCCAAAATTTTTTTAAGGTCATTGATTGGAACTCTTTCAACTAGTAAATTCCTCAAAATTATTGTCAAGTAATGTAATGGCACAAGTTTAGGAATAACTGATTGAACTAATTGGGGGTTTGTTTTTGAGAGATTATCAAGTAATGATTGAACATCGTCTTGACTAATAAGTTCACCTGCATATCTTAATAAAATCTGATTTAAATGAGTTGCTATAACAGCTTCTGGCTCAATGATCATGTAATGGTTAGCCTCCGCTTTTGCAACAAGGTGTTGTTCAATCCAGAATGCGTCTAATCCAAAAGATGGGTCTTTGACTTGAATACCTTGTACCTGTAATTGTGTCTCATCACCTGGCATTGCAAGTTTTCTATCAACATATAATTTATCTTCTGCAACAATAGTGTGTCCTATTCTTATTTTATAAGAATTGGCGTCCAATGATAAATCATCTTTAACTCTAACATTTGGAATTATAAAACCTAAATCTTTTGATACTTGTTTTCTAATTCCTGTTATTTTAGAAATTAATGGACCAGCAGATTTTTTATCATTTGAATCCACAAGAGAAATTAGACCATAGCCTAAATCAAGTGATACAGATGCATTATCGGAAACTTCGTCAATTTCAATCTTTCCAATATTTTCATCATCGTCCAGACTTTCTTTTTCATCTTCAATAATATCTTTTCCTGTTTTTTTTGATGTGAGCCAAGCTATAACTCCAGAAAAAAGGGCTCCAATTAGAAATAATACGTTTGGCATTCCAGGTACAAGTCCAAACAACAAAAGAACAGCTGACACAGGAACCCAAGCTTTTGATAAACCCATTTGATTAGAAATCTGTCCAGCAAGATCATCTTTATCTGATGCTATTCTTGTAACAATTGTGGCTGTAGCCATTGCAAGAAGTAAGGAAGGTATTTGAGCAACTAGTCCGTCTCCGACAGTCAAAAGAATATAAGTTTCAGCTGACTCGTTGAGTGAAAGGTCATGCATTACTGTACCTATAATCAAACCTCCAATAATGTTTATTACTAAAATTAGAATCCCTGCTATGGCATCTCCTTTAACAAATTTGGCTGCACCATCCATTGCTCCATAAAACTCACCCTCTTTTGAAATTTCATTTCTTCTTGTTTTTGCTTCTTCACTTGTGATAATTCCTGCATTCAAATCTGCGTCAATAGCCATTTGTTTTCCAGGCATTGCGTCTAAGGTAAATCTAGCCGCAACTTCGGAAACTCTTCCAGCACCTTTTGTAATTACGATCAAATTTATAATTACTAAAATAGCAAAAACAAATAATCCAACAGCATAACTTCCTGCCATCACAAATTCTCCAAAAGCTTCAATAATAGATCCAGCTGAATCTGTACCATTATGGCCTGATTTTAATATTACCCTTGTTGAAGCAACATTAAGTCCAAGTCTTAAAACTGTTGCAAATAATAAAACTGTTGGAAAGCTTGAAAAATCAAGCGGCCTAAATGTCTGCAAGGCAACCATAAGTACAAGAAGAGAAACCAGAAGATTTGATGTAAATAAGATGTCCAACATCCAGGGTTGCAATGGAATAACCATCATTGCAATAAGGATCATAATTCCGACCGGAATACTGAACGTCCTCAGCAGATCCAGAATATTTTCTTTTTGGAACGTTTTTAGCACTAAATCCATTTCAAATATCTTTCGTCAAAATATTGACTGCTCAAAAGCCTGTTTTTCTGTTGTTTTTTGATTTTTATAATCATAAAAGAATAGATGCAAGACATATGCCATATAATAGGAAGTCTTCTTATCCTCAGGGAATATGAAATGGCATAAATTATGCAAATGTTTTGGAAATTTTATTTAAGAGGATTTAATTATGAATAAATATCTATTACTAATAATAACAATTTTTCTTCAGTCTTGTAATGGAAATCTTATGAGTGGTTTTAACGATTCAAAGTTCTCCAGTTCGTCTCAAGATAATATTGAAGATTATTCAAAACCAACTAATCAATTAAACAAAACACGTGAATTATTAGATGGAGCATCAATAAATTTTCCAACTCTCACAGCGACAGGTTACGCAGTGGTGTCAACACAACCAGGACAAAATGTTGAACAAAAAAGACTTATGGCAATCAGAGCAGCCAGAATGGCAGCTATGAGAGAGTTAGCAGAACAAATTCATGGTTTAAAAGTTGACAGTAACACTACTGTAATTGATCTCATGGTTCAAAATGACACTTTCCGTGGTATTGTTTCTGGTGTTATTAGAGGGGCAAGGACAGTAAGAATAAATCCTACTGGAAGCGACACTTATGAGACTGTATTAGAAATCGATCAAGATATGGTTGCATATCTTTTTAGACAAGCTCAAACAATATAGAAAGGTATTAAGTTGAAAAAAATCGAATACAATTCTTTTGATGCACTTTTAAAACAGTTAATTTACTTCATCACAACTCTTTTGAGTGTCTTGTTGGTATCAACATATTTAATTGCAAATGAAATTGGATATAAAGAAATAATTTCCAATGGAAGAGCAGTGATAATTGATGGAAATTTAGATTTGGCAAAAAAAAGAGCATTAGAAGATGCTTTATATCTTGCAAGTATTCAAGGTGGTGCAAGAGTTGATGGCTATTCAAGTGTTGACTCTTCTACAAATCTAAATGAAACCTTATTGGTTAGACCATCTTCAACAATTAAAGATTTTGTAATCATCGATGAAAATGTTGATGAAAGCCACTATAACGTCAAAATTAAGGCAATACTTGTAAGTGTAAATGACTTTTTGAATTGCTCGAGTAGAAACTTTGTAAACCTGACATTTTTATCCTCTCATTTTTCAATATCTAGCAGACTTCCTCCGTGGACATCTAAACTCCCAAATTCCATATCTTCTGAAATAAAAAATAATTTAAATAATATAGATTTTTTAAATCTTACAGATGCTTCAAAAACATATTTCAATCCAAATAAAGTTTTGAAAAAGTCAATGTCATTAGATTACAACAACCTTGTAGAGGGTAAAAAAAATTCTCTGAGAAACGGCGAGTTTGCCGTACATCCTATAATTAAACTCGATTATGCAAAAGGAAGGTTAAATAGAATTTCAAAAGAAATTATGGTGGATATAATTCTTAATATTTATGAAGGACCAAACTTCAATTTGCTTGATTCAATGAATTATCAATTTTCTTTGTGGGCTGGAAATAAAACAGGATATGATTTTATTGACGCTTTTTTAAGGGTTTCGGAGGATAAACTGAGAGATTTTGTTGACTCTAGCGTATCTAAAATTCAATTTAGAGTCCTTGATAAGTTAAAATGTCAACCACTTCAAGCAGAAATTGAATTGGTTAATAATAAATTGATTGTACCAATTGGTTTAAATCAAGGATTAAAAAAAGGTACTGTTGGCTTTGTATCAAATTCTAGAGATGTTATTATGAGTGAATGGGTAGTTCTAACTGTAAGCAGTTCCGAGGAAAACTCTGCTGTTTTAGAGCCTTTAAATCCATTAAATAAAAGAGAGAATATAAAAGGTAAAAAAATAAAATTTTTAAATTAAATTATGATAAAACTAGCACTATTATTGATATCTTTCTTGATATTTGGAGGCTCTAAATCCAATGAACCATTCGTTGTTTTAGAATACAACCAATCAATTAATTCAGGACAAAAATTAAATAAAGAAAATATCTTTATAAAAAATCAAAACCACTCAGCTGTTCACAAAGTTATGAATGGAGAATCCTTAAGTGGTATACTAAAAAAATATTATGGAAATAGCGGTTTGAATATGAAAATAGTTGAGATTTCATTGATACAAATGAACAAGCACGCTTTTGTTAGAAATAATCCCCATTTTTTATTTGCAGGAAAGAAAATAAAGATTCCGTCCATCAATGAAATTATGAATTTAGTAAAAAATGTAGATAGTAATAAAACATCAACAAATTCGGGCAGAACTGGACATATTTATTTTTATGGAAACTAAACCTAGAATCATACTAACTATAAAGTTTATACTAATAGTTAACTTTATTATCTTTAATAACCTTAAAGCATCAACCATTAACGGCGTTGAGCTTACCAATATTATTGAAGAATGGTTAGAAAATAGAGGTAAGGTTGCTAATATTACAATTCTTAATGATTTGAAATACCCTCGATGTGAAAAATCCAAACTTTTAATAAATGATATCTCAGGAAATTCAAAACTTATTAAAGTCAATTGCTTTGGTGAAAATCCCTGGCAATTTATTGTTCGAAACAAGGTTAACTTAAAAGAAAAAAAACCAAAAAAAAATGCAGCAAAACAAGAAGTCTTTGCTCTTAAAAAATCAAAAGGTAAGGGTGCAGTAGTATTTGAAGATGATCTAATAAAAATTTTCAAAAGAAATGATACAAGAAATATCTTTATCACAGATAAATCCGAGATAATTGGAAAAAGACTAAAGAAAAATATGAAGCAAAATACTGCCTTGAAACATATTAATCTTAAAGAAGATTGGCTTGTTGAAAAAAATGCAATTGTTACTCTAGTAAACAATAAAGGATTCATTACAATTAAAGAAGAAGGAATTGCTCTGAATGATGCAAAATTTATGGAAAAAGTCAAAGTAAAGAACCTAAAGAGTGGAAAAGTAATAGCCGGTTACGCTAAAAATAGAAAAAAAGT
Organism: Pelagibacteraceae bacterium TMED65; assembly: GCA_002167215.1. The sequence continues at coordinate 12,040 of NHDS01000007.1, read as the reverse complement.
TATAATTAACCCTAAACAATAGTTAAAACTTGTCGTAATATGTATTAAGGATAAAAAAATGATAGACCAAATTAAAAATAAAAGTATTAACACTAGCGTATCAAATAACAAAAATAACGCCAAAAATGTTGATATTCCTAAAGTCAAGGTTGAAAAGGTCGATAACACTAAACCAACCAAGATCGATGCTTACGATGGAAAGGTTTCGCAGTTCATTACTAAGGAGAAGATTAAGAGTATGTCAAAGGAACCACCCATTGATAGAGTAGCTACTACTAGGATTAAAGAAGCCATAAAAGATGGGACATATCCGCTCGATTTAACAAAGATAGCTGATGCCCTATTTGATGCTTATAAAGAGATGAAATAAATCCAACAACTTATTTTTTAATGGAAGAAAAGTTAGAATTAATTTTAAAACTTCTTAAAGAAGCTTCAAGCCCTAAAAATATTCAAGAACTCAACAACATACAAGAGGAATTACAAAAAATATCCACATCACTAGAAAACCAAGATCAAACAAAAGAATCAAAATTAGATAATCAAGAAATAATTGATAAAATTAGTACCATAAAGGAAAAAATTAATTCTTTAGATAAAAAAAATCAAAAGAACTTTGAAATTTTTTCAGAATTTAAAAACTATATCGAAAATAGAAAAATTAAATAAAGTAGTGTTTTATTAAAATTTATATAATATCAATATATGAATTTTTTAAGTGATTTTATTGGGAAAGACCCCTCTGCTAACACGTCTACTGTTATAGTTCTACTATCAATATTTTTGTTGTTTATAATTATGTCTGCATTCTTTTATGACTATCAAAAAAATAATAAAAACCTAATTAAAATTAATATGCTAGAAAGAGCAATAAAAGATCTAATAGAAGAATTTCGGTCTCAAGAATTAAACCTATCAGAACAGAAAAAGATCCTCCAGGATTATAAATATACTCTTGAGAAACTTGATTTGGAGATTTCGCGACTGGCAGATTCTAATAAAGAAGATACAAATATTACAACTGCCATCCAAATGGCAAATCAAGGAAGGAGTCTAGAGGATATTTCTTCTGCAACAGGTCTGACTAATGAAGAAATCGAGCCAATACTAAAGTATCACGGAAAAACTTAACTTACATTTTGAATGTTTTTTTTGCGCAAGTTAGCTTCTTTATAGTATTTTTAAAACTTACTCTAACCTCTTCACTTTTTTTTAAAATATCAATTTCGATATCCAAGTCCCCATTTCTTAAAGAAATAACCTTTTCATCATTTTTATAAATTTTTATTTTATAATATACGTCCTTAAACTGAACATCAGCGAATGAGCCCACAGCATCATCCCTAATAGAAATTTTATCCAGGTTAAATGAATTTTTTTTACAATCTATTGTTTGATATTCAAACCTCAAAAATAGGTCCTCGCATGAACTTAAGAAAATTAAAAATGAAAGCAAAAAAATATTATTCATAATTTTGAAAATCATTTTCAGATTACCTCTGAAAATGATTTTATTGGATTTAGTTATTATTTGCATCTTTGTCTTATTTTTCTTCTGTTGAACTTTTATTTTCAGGTTCTGCTGTTTCAGCTTCTTTTTCTTCTACTTTTAAATCATCAGAACTTTTTTTTTTTTCAATCACTTCATTATCTAAAGATTCAGGACCATTATTGGCTTTTTGACCTTCTTTGTCTATATTTTCACTATCGTCTGATGTTTTGCTAACTTCATTTGTTTCTTTAAGAGGTTCACTTTCTTTTTTATTTTCTTCATGTTGGTCATCATCTGATACAGCGTCCTCGTGTTTTTCCAGAAGATTTTTTGATTTTTCATCATTTACCTCTTTTTTTTGTTCTACACTTTGATCTTTATTTTCCTCTTCCTTAGGTTTTGCTTCTTCATTGGTTTTTTCTGACAACTGCTCAGTCTTTTTTACAGTTTCTTTATTCTGACTAACATTGACTTTTTTATCTATTTCTTTACTTTTCTCGATTGGAGCCGCACCTTCAGATTCTTCATCAACAATTTCGGCTTTTTTTGTATCTATTAATTTTTGACTATCACCCTCTTTTACATCAAGAATTACTCCTTTATCAATTTGTTTGCCATTGACTTCTGCAGCTTCAAGCATCTTTACCCTAACCCACTTTTCTTCAGATTCTATTGTTTTAGCTTCAGATTTCTCTTCTGTGGTTTTATTAACTACTTTTTTGGTTTCTTTGGGCCTAATGTCAACTTTCTTTTCATATAATAACTCAATTTTTGATCTTATGATCTTTAGTCTAGCAGCAAGAGCTCCCAGCCTTGTTACATCATCCATACTTTCGTTTAATAATTTTTTGATTATTGAATTGACTTCTTCAAGGGGTTTATCACCTATTTTACTTATTATTTTATCTCGAACCTTAATAACCTCTGGATCTAGGTCTGAATTAGAGGAGTTTTTTTCATCCATAATATGATTACCTTTCTTTTGGCATTCAATTTGCAAATTCTAAACCAAAATAATGAAAAAAATAATTAAATGGTAGATAATATTAAACAACAATTAGATGTATTGAGCAACGCTTTAAGCGTTAGAAATAGAAAGCAAGAAATACTGGCTTCCAACATTGCAAATGCAGCAACTCCCCAATACAAGGCACGAGATGTTGAATTTGAGGTTGAATTAGCAAGATTATTAAACGAGGGACCCTTAAAGACATCAGATTCTAAACATATTGGACTGGTCTCAAAAAATCTCCCAGGAAAAGTACAATATAGACAATCTGTAAACCCATCTGTTGATGGTAATACAGTGGAACTTGCAGTAGAACAAATGGAATTTGCGGAAAATGCAGTTAGATACCAAACAACACTAGACTTTATTAATTCTAAAGTAAGAGGATTAATGAGTGCAATAAGAGGCGAATAAATGGACATCAAGAATATTTATCATATAGCGCAAAGAGCAATGGGTGCACAGCTTGTAAGATTAAATGCTACAGCCAGCAACTTGGCTAATGCGGATAATATTGCTTCTAGTCCACAAGATGCATACAAACCAATAAAACCAATTTTTGAAACCAAATATTTTGATTTAATAAGAAAAAGAGGTATCTCTACCGTCGATGCAGTAACTGTAAAAAAGATGGATATTGATCCAATAAAAGAATTTAAACCTGGCCATCCTATGGCAGATAAAGATGGTTTTATATATAGAGCACCAGTAAACATTGAAGAAGAATATGTTGATATGCTTGAAGCATCTCGACAATATCAAAATAATGTTGAAATAATATCAACAGTTAGAGCATTAATGCTTAAAACAGCGAGTATGGGTAAATAGATAGGGGAAAAATGCCAGATATTTCAAAAACATCAGAACAATCATTAAATAATATATTAAATAAATTGGGAGTAAAAACTCAAGAAGAAGCAGCAAAAGGCAATAAAAAAACTGCCCTAGGGCAAGAGGATTTTTTAAAATTAATGACTACTCAATTACAAAATCAAGATCCTTTTGCACCAATGGATAATGGAGACTTTATTGCCCAAATGGCACAGTTTTCAACTGTCACAGGAATTACAGAAATTAATAATAATCTAACAAGTCTTGGATCAAAATTAGAACCAAATCGAGTTGCTACAGCTGCACAGTTTTTAGGTCACTCTGTACTAGTGCCTGGACAAGTAGCTACCCCAGACGAACATGGAGAAATTCACGGAGTAGTTGATTTACCTCTATACTCAAATGATGTTGGGTTAACATTTACAAAATCAAATGGTGAAATTGTTCATTCAATTAACTTAGGATCACAAGATAAAGGTCTTGTTGGTTTTAGTTGGACAGATATTCCAGATGAGTTAAAGAAAAATAAAACAAAATTAACTATCCAGGCTTATTCAGGAAATGCTCAGGGGTCAGATGGATTAAATACAGCAGTTTATAACAAAGTTATTGCCGCGTCAGCACCTAAAAATAGTGAAGATGTAATTTTAGAAACAAAAGATTACGGGGAAATCTCTGCATCTGAGGCAATCAAACTTAAATCTAAAAAATAAAATAACAACAGAGGAGAAAAAAAATGTCATTTTATACAGCACTTACAGGACTTAACGGAGCACAATCGGATATTTCGGCAACGTCGAATAATATCGCTAACGTTAACACAACCGGTTTTAAAAGATCTAGAGCAGAATTTGGTGATATTTTTGCAACATCACCATTACAGAATGCATCATCTTCAATCGGTTCTGGTACAATTCTTAAAAGTGTTAAACAGCAGTTTACTCAAGGTAATATTACCTCCTCTCTTAACGTTCTTGATTTAGCAATTTCTGGTCAAGGTTTCTTCTCCCTTAAACCATCTTTAACATCAGGACAAACAGTTTATACACGTAATGGTTCATTCAACGTGAATAATGATAGATATGTTACTGACTCATCTGGTCAGTTTCTGCTAACATTTCCGGTAAATGCTGATGGATCTGTTACTGCAAAAGATTTAACAAGTGCCGTTCCTTTACAGCTTCCAGTTACATCTGGAACACCAAAAGCAACAACACAAATTGATTTAGGTGTTAACGTATCTGCTACCAGTGACGTTATTACTGATAATGCACAATTTGCAAGTGGATATGTATTTAACCCTAATGATCCAACGACATACAATAACTCTACTTCAATTACAATTTTTGATGATTTAGGTAATCCAACAATCGCAACTATATTTTTCATCAGAACACAAGCAGCGTCAGCTGCCGACCCTACTAATAAGTTTGAAACACGACTTGTTATTAATGATACAGTGATTGAACCTGATCTTGTTAAAGCAGTTAATGATACAAAACAACCAATTTTTATTGATCGTTTTGGTCAACAAACTACTAAAGTTCCTGATGATAACTATTTCTTGGAGGGAAAAGGTTCCGCTTTATATAAACAAGATGATTTAAAAACATTAATTGATTCAACTCCAGCCAAAATTACTGGTGAAGCAAGTGGGTTTGATTTTGGTGAGGAAGGTGACAAAACTGTTACAATTGTAACCGATCCAGTTCAGTTTAAATCTACAGTGGAGAGTGGTAATACCGGATCCGGTATTTTTTGGGGTACTAACTTCATGACTGTGAATGTTGACAATGGAGATCAGCCAGTAAACATTGACATTAGACCTGGTTCGTACAATGCAACTCAATTATCGACAGAAATTCAACGAGCAATAAATTCTTCATATGGAGATGATAAAAAAATTCAAGTTGTACAGAATGTTGATGACACACTCACTATTGATTTATTGAAGCTAAATGCTGATGGAACTTCAACAGGCTTAACAACGCCAATAAGTGTTGACCTTCTAACAGATTCATACGTTTCAACACTTGAAGGAATAACACTAACAGGTGCATCACCTGATTTCACAAGAGATCAGTTTTTAGCACATACTCAAGCCAGATTAAATGATTCACTAAATAATTATGCAGTTACATCTTCGAGTGATGTTGTAAGTGCTGCAGCATCTATAGGTGTACAAAACAGTTTATTTGCTGAATATACTGGCGGGACAATGACTGGTATTCTTGAACACAACCAGGCATTTAAGATTACTAGAGCTAATGCTACTACTAATGATTCCGGAACAATTACAGCAATTACTGATGAGGAGAAATATTTAACGCATTCATATTATGGTAAAAGTCCGCAACTTCACGTATATGACGAAGCTGACACAATGGGTGCTGGAAATTCAGGAAATATTGTTGAATATGATCAATCAGAAAATACTGTTAAATTTTATTTTGGGACAAACGATCCTGCTTTAACTGTAAACGAAAAAATAAGAGCATTAGGATTATTCGATGCGTCAGCAACAGATACCACTAACTCAGCTTTTTTTAATGGAAGAGAATTTACTGTAATTAGAGCAGCCCAAGATTCAGGTAACAAGTATTTCGTTGAATGTAGTACATCTGGTATGAATTTTCCTGATGCTGACTTTAATATTGCAGCTACTAATAATGATGGAAAAATATACAGTGAACTTTCAACTAGTGTTGAAGCTTTTTTTCAGGGAGCAAGTGACGTATATAAAGGAGCAGATGTTAACTTTAGTAACAAAAAGGTTGTGCTAAGAGAAATTGGTACTGCAAACAAACATGCTTATACTAATAAAATGGTAGACAGTTCAACAGTTGCTAGAGCTCACGGAAGTGTTTCTGTTGGAGATCCAATTTTTGGAATTCATAGTGCTGAGTTTAATATAAACGGTTCTGCTGCCTCTATAAATACCAGTCAAGTACTTGGACTAGGATCAGACGCAGGATCCTTAGATGCGACCATAACAGGGTCTGCAAACATGGCAACAAATTGGGTTGATGTAAAAGACCCTCCAATTGAAGTTTCTTATGACGTTCTTAACCAAAGACTTCAATTTGAAGTTGATAGAAATATATTAGGAACGGGTACTAACAGTAACTTCAACAGTTTTAAAATATTTGGAGCATCTACAGCAACCTCAACCAATAATCTCGGTATTCCAACATCAGATGATACAACTGAAACTCTCATCAGAGGTGGAGAAAAGTTTTCAGCGGCTACATTTGTTGCAGATGGAGCCGAAATCCAATTAAACGACAAGCGTTTTGGAATTAAAGTTAATTATAATAGTGAATTGAAAGCATTTGAATTTAGTAGTGGGACAACAGGTGAAACTATTGCTGCTAACGGAGCCATCGGTGTAACAACTGCTCAAACAGCATCTAATATTGCAGTTGGTCGTTATCTACTGTCAGCAACGGATGGTTCTATAACTGATGCAACAGATTTCTTTGGAGGAGATAATGGTCTCCTTGGAGTTGGAAAAACAAAAACAAACGCTGTAATAACAGAGGCAAAAGGTCTTGCAGCTCTTCCAGCAGTAGCAGTTGGAGCGTCAGCAACAGAAGATTTGACTCAAGTATTTAGATTGAGTAATCAGAATAATGAAAATATATTTAACGTCTCAGTTAATGGTGTTCCAGGCATTATTGAAATACCTCAAGGTTTTTATGTTGGAACAACTTTAGCTGAAGCACTTCAAGAAAGAATGAACCAAATTGAAGGTACAACAGGTATTGTAGGTGGTGGAATAACAGTAGCCTATAATTCAGCTACAAACAATTTTACCTTTACAAATGGAACCACAGGAAGAGATTCGACAATCAAAGTTCGTGGTGCAGGTAAATTTGGACTGGATAATGTTGATCTTGGTGTGGGAACAGTTCCACAAATTTTTAACTTAACTCAAGCAACTAACTCAGAAGGTTTAGCTTTATTTGTTGATGCAAATGGTAATAAGGTTACTACTCCTCCCGCTAACATTGTAGATGGGTATTTCCCATTGTACATCGACGAAGGAGAATTGACTTTCGATAAATCCGGAAGAATTGTAAGTCCTAAACAAGGTGTTCACTACGAAAAGCAGGAAGCTGGATTTAGTATTGATCTAGATATCGACTTTACCAAATCAACTCAGTTAGCTCAACCATTCTCAGTAAATACCGTGAATCAGGATGGTTTTACTTCTGGTAGATTAGATGGTCTAGAGATTGATTCATCAGGTACAGTTAGGGCAAACTATACGAATGGTCAGAATAACCCGCTAGGTAAAATTGTTTTAGCTAATTTTAACAACCAGAATGGTCTTAAACAAATTGGTAACTCTACTTATGTGGAAACTGCTGTTTCGGGTACTGCAACAGTTGGTGAAGCAGGTGCTGAAGGTTTTGGTACAGTCTTATCCGGTTCCCTAGAAAGATCTAATGTTGATATTACAGAGGAACTCGTGAACCTAATTACTGCTCAAAGAAACTTTCAGGCAAATGCTAAATCAATTGAAACAACTGCTGCAACAACTCAAGCAATTGTGAATATTAGAATGTAATTAAATTAAATTTAACTTAATTAGGAGATTATAAAAATGGATAGAATGGCTCAAACTGCATTAAATAGTTTGAAAATGTTGATGGAAAATCAAACGGCAACATCCCATAATCTTTCAAATCTTAGCACTCCTGGATTTAGACAGGATGTTGTTACTGATTTTGGTTCTATATATCTAAATAGACAGAACGGTGTTGAACCAAGAATAGTATCAGCAAGAAATGTAGGAGGATTCTCAATTCAACAAGGCACAATGGATTTTACAAAAAATCCGTTAGACGTAGCTTTTGACGGAGACGGGTACTTTGTAGTTCAGCCAAGAAACGGCGGACAACCTTCTCTATCTAGACGAGGCGATTTCCAGACAAGTGAGACCGGTGAATTATTGGATGGTGCCGGAAATAAAGTTCTAGATGCCGGTTTAAATCCCCTAGAGATTCCAGCATTTCGTGAGATAACAATCTCTCCCCAAGGAGAGATATTTATTCAACCAATTGGTGCAGAACCTGATGCATTACCTCAGAATGTTGCAACCATTGGTACATTCGTTCCTGCAGAAAATGATAAATTAAAGAAGACTCTTGATGGTCATATAAGAATTGAATCAGAACCTAATGAAGAAGGTGTTACTGAAATTGTGCAGATAGAACCTAATCAGCAAGGAAAAATTGTAGTTGGTTTTTTAGAAAAAAGTAATGTGAATGCTGTTGAAGAAATGGTTAATACAATCGATCAGCAAAGAAAATTTGAAATGCATGTAAAATTCATCCAAATGGCTGAAGAACTAGACTCAGTTGGAGCCAGTCTTATGAGACTACCAGGGATGTAATCTAATTAGTATTGAAAAATAACCTTATCCTCAATTCTAAAATTTTCTAAACTAATTTTTACGTAAAGCAATCGTTTCAAGCTTTTTAGTCATAGGTTTATTCAAGATATTATTTCAAAAAGAATTTAAGAAATTTAAGACTTTCAATTTCATTTTCTTCAAGGTAATTATTAACATATCTCTTGTTTCTATCAGTTTTAGAGATATTACTAAAATTAGTAATTTTTTGAGAACAAAAAACAGAAAATAAAGAACAATCAAACTTGGAGTAAATTTTGTCATCGTCGATCTTTATTTGTCTCATTTCAGGTATATTTTGGGCTCTGTTTGATCTCACAAGAAAAATGAGCTTAAAGGTCATAAAGCCCAAGTTATTACTAATATTATTCTCAACTCTACAAATAATAATTTTTTTAATATGGTGTATAAATGAAAGTTTTTATTTTTTTATTACTCCATACTTTGTTCCTGGCTTAACTTTAGTTTTATTGGGTATATTTTCAGCTTTTATTTTTCTTAAATCTATAAAAGAATCCGAATTAAGTTTAACCATCCCTCTTTTATCTTTTTCCCCTTTATTTAGCTCTTTTTTTTCATATTTATTTCTTGCAGAGACTCTAAACAAACAACAATATTTAGGGATTTTTATAATAATTTTTGGAACCCTTTTTCTCTATACAAAAAAATTAAATTTATCTCATTTTTTAAAAAGCTTTCAAAATATAATAAATAGTAAAAGTGCTAATCTAATGATTTTAGTTTCATTTTGTTGGAGCTTAACTCCTGTTTTAGATAAAATATGCTTAAAATATAGCTCTGTAAATTTTCATGGGTTAATTCAATCAATTTTTACTTTTATAGTTTTAGTAATTTTTTCTTTTAAGGATTTAAAAGCTTTAAAGAAGAAAAGAATCAGAAGTTTAACACTTGTTTTTATTACATTATGCATTGGAACATTTGCAACAATTCTACAATTTTACGCAATTCTTTTTAATTTTGTTCCTATCATGGAATCAATAAAAAGAGCTACTGGTCAGTTTTCGGCAGTAATTTTTGGTAAAATATTTTTTAATGAAAAAATTACAGTTCAGAAAATAATTGGAGTTTCATTACTCTCTTACGGGGTTTTTTTAATTATTTAATATAAGAGAATACAATAAATAACTTTTTAAGTTATCTCCTCAATATCCCAGTCTTGATATTTTTTTATAAAAAATTTAGTTTTCTCGAAAAAGCCATTAAAGTCAGTTTTCATTGTAGTCGAATAAGCACCCATATTAAATAGTTCAATATAATCTCCTTCCGAAACAGAATTTGGAAGAAAAAATGGACCTTTTATGAAATCTTCAGAATCACATGTAGGTCCGTAAAAACTAAATGGAACTAATTTTGACTTATTATCATTTCTACCAAATAGTTTTACAGGACAAATAAAATTAAATTTACCAGCATTATTTAAAGATCCATAGATCCCATCATTAATAAATAAAGTATTATTTTTTCTATGATTTACTTTAACAACTAAAGACATGCAATCTGAAACAATTGATCTACCCGGTTCTGCTAAAAGCTTTACTGTACTTGATTTATTACAAAATACCTTCGAAAAGTTTTCATTTACAAAAGAAATATAATCACTCAGGTTAACAGGTTTGAAATTTTCATAATAAGATGGAAATCCACCACCTACATTTAAATAATCAAGTTCAACACCACTTGATTTTTCAACATCTTTAGACGTTTTCATAGCAGTTTTATATATCTTCGGATTCATGCATTGAGATCCAACATGAAAACAAATGCCAACTTTTAATTTTTTATTTTTTATTGTTTTTATCAGTTTTGGGGCAGTTTCTTTATTTATACCAAATTTATCATCTAAAGAGACAACCGAAAATTTTGACGAAATTGCTAATCTTACAAATAGAGATAAATCTTTTGCATGATTTGTTTCATCAAGTATTTTTTTAAATTCTGCAAGATTATCCAAAGAAAAATCTCTAACTTTATATCTAAAGTAAGCCTCTTTTATTGATTCTCTGGATTTTACAGGGTTCATAAAAAAAACATTTGAATTAGGAATAATTTTTTTTATTAGCTTTATTTCATTCAGTGAGGCAGCATCGAAAGAATCAATACCAAACTTTATTAAAGAATTAAGAACAGGTTTTGATGGATTTGCTTTTAAGGCATAAACCACCCTTCCCTTGAAATCTCTGGTGAATTGCTGTACTTTTTTTTTTAATTTTTCAGGATAGAAAATAAAAAAAGGACAACTAATATCTTTGAAAAAAAATTTATCCAAATTTAATTCCTTACATGTTTTTAAAAGAATGTTATAACTTTTTTAAAATTTAATTTCATAAATTATTCAAATTTTATTTATTTTTTATAAATTTTAAATACAATGTACAAATGTTAAGAATAAATGATGTAGCTCCAAACTTTGACGCTCAAACTACAAGTGGTAGATTAAACTTCCATACTTACCTTGGTGATGCTTGGGGTATACTGTTTTCGCACCCAAAAGATTTTACTCCTGTTTGCACAACAGAATTAGGTTATATGGCTAGAATAGAAGAAGATTTTAAATCAAGAAATTGTAAATTAATAGGATTGAGTGTTGATTCCGTTGATGACCACATGGCTTGGAAAAAAGATATTGAGGAAACCCAAAATGCAACTGTTAATTACCCTCTAATTGCAGATCAAAACCTTAAGATTGCTAAACTTTACAATATGTTGCCTGCTGAGGAAACAACCGATGGTATAAGAACTGCAATAACAAATGCAACGGTCAGGTCGGTTTTTTTAATAGACCCTGACAAAAAAATAAGAATGATGTTAACATATCCTATGACAACAGGAAGAAATTTCGATGAAATTTTAAGAGTTTTGGATTCAATTCAATTAAGTTCAAAGAAAAAGATTGCAACTCCAGCAAATTGGAAAAAAAATGATGATGTTATCATAGTTCCTGCAGTAACTGATGAAGAGGCAAAAGAATTATTTGGTGAATTTAAAACAATTAAACCTTATTTAAGATATACTAAGATCTAACCGACAATGACATACACTTTTTCGAACAGTATTTAACATTATCCCAGTCTCTTTGCCATTTTTTTCTCCATAAAAATGGTTTGTTACATACAACGCATATTTTTGAAGGCAAGACAGTTCTACTCATTTTTTTTTAACATGCTTTTATTTTTTAAAAATAAAAAGTAAGCAACAATTTCATATAATAAATGCAATAATAAAAATGATAACTTTATCTTAAAAAAGTAATACAAAAATCTGTATTTAG